>JAHEIO010000062.1 GCA_024639325.1 Gammaproteobacteria bacterium | reverse complement strand
AAGAAGGCTGTTGCTCCAGTCTTGCGGTTGTATCCAATCATCTGCACCGAGTTGCCGACTTCGACGTTGTAGAGACTACCGCGACCATCGTGTCGCCCGAAACTGATCCAAACGACATGAGATAGCGGCTTCCCATCGGCTGTCCGGCCTTCGTATCGTTGCACGACCGATCCTGACATGCAGTCGCCCATCTGCAGGCTTGGGTTGTCACAGCAATGAACACCCGGGTCGCCTGTGAACTTCTTTCCATCGACGAGGATGGGAATCTCTACGCAGGCTCCCAGATCAACCGCAGGTGGAACACCAAGTTCAGATTCGATCAACTTGGCATACTCGGTGGGTGATTTGAAAACTCCGTCACTCGTGTTTTCTGGTAGACCTCCAGGTCTCGCTTCGTCTGCTAGCTTCGAACCGTGATCCGACGAACGCGCGCTAGGGTCCTGTCCGTATCCATTGGTCAGCGCGATAACGACTCCGCATAAGGTGGAGATGGCACATATCGTATTTGCGAATCTTCTTGTCATTTCGATTCCTCAAGGCATAACGGCCAACGCAGCTTTCGATCGAAGGTGACCACTACTCTCCTGGGCCCACCAACTCTACATGCGTTATTTCCAGACCAGGCTTGCCTACGAAGCAGTCGAATACGAAGGCCTCGAGTCCCACCGCAGAAGTTTGCCTGCCAAGCTCCCGCAAGTCCGCAATAGGTATCTCAATGTCGAAGGTTGATTCGACTCGTCGAGCGACTCCATAACGCCCCATGATCGTCCGGTCGTGGTTACGGGCGGCGAGACTGAACGTCACTTCCTGCGGAAGTTTGGATCGGCCCATCACTCGGAGCCGACTGCCGCCCGACAACAAGACAGGGCCGGCCTGACGCTGAGGAATGTTCAACGAAATCAGATAGATGACAGGTTGTTCTTCGCGGCCCGTCCGTCTGGGAACGGCTGTGAGAAATCCGTCGTCGTCTTCAAACTTCTCAAGCCTCTTGAAGTAGACCTCTTTGGCTCGATCGGCATCCAACTCACCAGCTTCAATCTTTCGCCCGATCTCGATGCGCAATGCATGGGCGATGGGCAGCCAGTCGCCTGCGGTCTTGTCCTGACCTAGGTTCGCTTTCCATACGCGGACGGGCTCTTGGATCGCTTTGGCAACCAGCGGCTCCCGAGCCTCAATCGTTGCAACCAACGAGTGAGCCGATTTGACGTCGGTGAACTTACCGTCCGTCAGACGCGTGACGCGAACGAGACCTTCGTTGACCGTAATTTTTGTTTGAGTGTCGGCCGCAATCACATCGAATTGCGTCCCCAGCACCTCAAGTTCAGCCGCCGCTGTCAGCAATCGCAGCGGCCTACCCTCTGGTTGCGGCTCGACCGTCGCCGACAGATTCCCCTCACGAAGATGTAACTCTTTACGTCCATCGTCCGAAATCGTGAGCGCCGACACGCCGGACATCGTCACCGTAGAGCCGTCCGAAAACTCCAGGTCAACCGACGAATCGACCGAAAGACATTCAATCGTACCGCCCGTCAATGCGCGGCCCGATTGCACGTTGTCAACAACCTGTCCGCCAGTTCCAGTCCACCGAACTGAGCCAGTCAGTGAGTCAAGGGTCGCGAGTTGCGGCTCGCTGCTGGGACGGAGAAAGTAAAGGCCAAACATCAACAAGAGGCCGGCGGCCGTTGCCAGCAGCGCGATTTTCAGCCGGCGAATGACGCGACTCTTCTTCGTCGCACTTGCTTGAGCCTTTTCCATCGTTCCCGATGCAAGAGCCGAGGGCATCGCAGACTCGATGGATCGATACTCGATCAGAAGCTGTCGCAGTTCGTGGCTTTCGCGAAGCCGACTCTCCAACTCGGAAAAGTCGTCATCCGTCAGGCTTCCGTTGCAGTAGCCGTTGATCAGGTCAATGTCGCGCTGCGGGATCGTCATGAGAGTCCCTCCGCGCTTGCGTCGAGTCTGGTTCGGACGCAGTTTGCGAGTCGCTCCCGGATGCGGGCCAGTGCTTTGTACAATCCTGTGGGCGATCGTCCTATCTGTGCCGCAACCTCTTTGATGGGGGCGCCGTCTTCATACACCGCTTTCACGATCGCCAACTGTTTTGGCTCCAACTCCTTGAGGCATTCATGGAGTGCAAGCTGACGTTCGAGCTTATTCGCGCAGGTCTGCTCGGCATCGGACGCCAGCAATTCGAACACTTCTTCACTGAACTGGAGCCGATCAGTCGCGCGACGACGGCGGTACTTGAGAACTTCGTAGCGGGAGATCATGAACGCCCAGCCGAGGAAGTCCGAGTCCGCACCCGTCTGGTCAAAATCCGAAAACTTGCGCCAGAGAACGACACTCGATTCCTGCATCACATCGTCGACGCCTTCCCTGGTCGGCAGCAGCGACGCCACGTATGCGCGTAGATTCCCCTCAAACCTCGCAAAAAGTCGCAGGAATGCCTCGTGATCCGTCGGTGATTGTTCTTCTTCCATATGGGGATACTCCGCGACGGCCCAGAATTGCCCGGCCCAAAACTGACAGTAATTGAGTTTTTTTGCGGGCGGCGGGAGTCGGAATGAGTTGCGGGCAGCTACTGATATCAGCCGTAGCAAGGCCTTGGTTAAATTAGCATCGCGACGCGCCGTACTGCTCAGACGAGCGATGACTGGCCCAGGGTGGAAATGCCAAGACTGCTCCCTCTTTCTCAGTAGAATTCTGGATGCGGCGCGTTACCTCGTCAGCCGCAGTGGTATGTAGTATGGACAGGGAGCAAAATTGACCGTGAATTTGGTTCGCGCATGACGACAGATCAGTATTTCCTTGCCGTTACGGCGATTCAGAACAAATTGCATGCGTATATTCTGTCGTTGCTGGCTGATCCAGCGGCGGCACAGGACGTGTTACAGGAGACGAATCTGGTTCTGATTCGTAAAGCGGACGACTTTCAAGATGGCGCGAACTTCGAGTCCTGGGCTTACAACACCGCCCGATTTCAGGTTCTGGCTCATCTGCGCGATCGAAAACGCGATCGTTTGGTATTGCACGAGGCCTTTGCCGAGAAACTTGCTCCGGTCGCAGAGGTGATGGCCGAAGAAACCGAACGGCGGATTCAGTTGTTGGGTGGATGCGTTGAGCGGCTCGCGGACGAACACAAAGCCTTGCTTCACAAACGTTACGGCAAAGAGGTTTCAATTACGACGCTGGCTGAAGACCACGGGAAGACCACTTCGGCGATGAAGCAGGTGCTTTACCGGATTCGCAATCTTTTGGGCGCTTGTGTCGAGGAACGTCTTCAGGAGGGAGCAACCGGATGAGTGTTGATGAACGTTCAGCAGCGGCACTTATCCAGGAAATGCTCGACGGAGTGTTGGATGAGGACGGGCGAGCAGACTTACTGAAACGCGTCGAATCGGACGAAAAGGTTCGTAAGCTATATCTCGACCAGATTGCCACGCACTCGGCGCTGCAGGCTGTGCTGGCGGACTGTCTTCCACATGGAACGGGCGCGGCAATCGCCGTGGATCCCGAACCGCGATCGGTTTTCGCCTTCAAGTCCAGGTGGCCAGTGATTGCAGGCGTTGTTTCGATCGCCGCGACAATCCTTTTGCTGCTCGGTAGCATCGCCTATCTCGGGTCGCGAGACACGACGGTTGTCCAGTCAGGTGATACACCACACCCGGCTATCGTCACGCAAGCCGTAGGTGCATACAACAGCGAAGGAGCTGCGATTCGTTCTGGCCAGAAAGTCCAATCAGGCGGGCTCAGTGTTGATCGCGGCGTGGTTCGGCTCGACTTTGTCAACGGAGCGAAGCTTGCCGTCGAAGGGCCGGCGAAGATTGAAGTTATTGATGAAATGCGAGTGGTTCTACTGAGTGGCATCATTACGGCAACCATTCCAGAGTCCGCCATTGGCTTCGTCGTAGACACAGACACCGCGCGTGTGGTCGATCTGGGAACTGCATTCGGAGTCTCCGTTGGAACGGATGGAACAACCGATGTGTGCGTATTTGAGGGCGAGGTTTCGGTTCGCAGGAAAGGCTCGACAGCAAGCCAGCCTGCACTGGTACGCGAGGGAGAGGCTGTCCGCGCATCGGAGAGTTCACCGACAGTCGATTCTGCGGACTACGAGGTAGCGGCATTTGAGAATGCGTGGCCAGTCAATTCGGGTGTCCTGCAGACAACGGGTTCCATTCGATTTGTTTCGCCTGGCCCCGACTTTCATCCTGGAAACTACGAAGACAATGAACATATCGTGGTCTTCCCAGAATGCCACGCTGTTATTCCAGATGAAGCATTTCGAGTGGACATGGTCGATCCTGGCGAATACGCGAAGTCGCAATATCGCGACAAACCGACGCTGTCTACCGGGCGAAGATTGACAAGCTACCTACTTCAGCTTGACGCTTACCCGGAAGGAAAGAATCCCAATCGACGACGCAGTGTTCGCGGACAGATCACTTTCGCGAAACCGATTGCAGGCGTAATCACGGTGGATCGACTGCTAAGAGAATCAGAGGCCGTGTTTGGAATTCCTGATGTGAAGTATCCGACGGCGAGGACAATCGAACCACGGCCTGAGGGGGATCAACGGCCAGGGTTCGACACGCTCATTCTGGCGGCCGACCAGCGGACCCTTTTTGTTGAACTGAAGGAAAATCCTGGTCACCTCGACCAGGTTCGCGTGCTCGTGGAAGCTGAGTAACGTTTCCAAGCTCTAGATCGATGCGTTCTCTGTGGCTTGATGTACTGACTGAGGCTGACGTTCCAGGTCCAAACTTCGGAAGCCGAGATTGCGCCCACGTTGCTCAAAAGAATTCTGGACGTGGCGCGTTACGTCGTCGCCGGCACTGGTATTTAGTATCGACGGGTAGCGAAACAGAAACCTTACTAACATCGATTTGCTGAACCGACTTATGCAGCGCACCGCAGCAATCCTGATAATTGCCCTGGCCACACCGCTGGCGGCACGTGCGGCGCCGAACTTCGTTCTGGTTTATGTTGATGATCTGGGATGGGCAGAAACATCTGTGGCGATGATCAAAGGAAGGCAGGACACACGTAGCGACTACTATCAGACACCCAACATCGCTCGACTTGCCCAATCTGGAATGGTTCTCTCGGCCTGCTATTCGCCATCGGCACTTTGTGCGCCGTCGCGGAACAGTCTGCTGCACGGTATGACGCCGAGTCGCTTACGCTATACCGTTCTCTCCGCTGTGGAAGCGAAGAAGAAGTACATGGGCAGGATCACGATCCCGCAGGCAATTAAGCAAGCCAACCCTGAGTATGTCACCGCGCATTTCGGCAAGTGGCACAACGAGAGCATCAAGCCTACATCCGCTGGTTACGATTTCACCGATGGCCCGAATGGAAACGGCCCGGGAGATTTCGCCGATGATGGGAAGACACATCTCTCAGACGACGATCCCAAACGGATCTTCTCGCTCACCGACAAGAGCGTCGAGTTTATCAAAGAGCAGTCTGCGGCGAAGAGGCCTTTCTACCTGCAGCTCTCTCACTATGCCCTACACATCTGGCACGACTCGCTGGAGGCAACACGCGAGAAATACAAAAAGCTCCCCACGGGGCGGAAGTATTCGAAACAGGACGATATATCCAGAGAGGAAATGTCCATTTCCCAGTTCAACCATGGCTGGATCATCAACTACGCGGCCATGCTCGATGATATGGATCGCGCGTTTGGAGTTTTGCTCGACGCGATTGACGAACTCGGCATCGCCGACAACACCTACATCATCCTGACCTCCGACAATGGAGGTGGATTCCGCGGCAACGCGCCCCTTAGGGGAGGTAAAGGCAGTCTGTACGAGGGTGGTATCCGGATGCCGTCTTTCGTTCGGGGACCTGGGATTAAAGCGGGCAGCTATTGCAGTGTGCCGGTCGTGCAATGGGATTTCCTGCAGACCTTTTATGACCTGGCCGGTGGTACGAAGCCGCTGCCTCCGGAGCTCGATGGCGGCAGCCTTCGCGATGTCTTCGAGCACGGCGACCAGGGTGTTGTCAAACGTAACACCGAAGCACTCGTCTTTCATTTTCCCTGGCATACAGGTGAGCCGGAATCCGCGATTCGCGTGGGCGATTACAAACTTCGCAAGAATCTCGATTCTCTTGAGACGCAACTGTTTGACCTTAGCAAGGACCTTGGAGAGAAACGAGACCTTTCGCGCGAGTTGCCCAAGGTCGCTGAAACGCTCGAACGGCAGCGCGTTGCCTACCTCGAATCTGTTGATGCCGAAACGGTGACACTGACTCGTCGCAATTACGTCGAGTTGCTAGAAGGGGGATGGATCGAGAACGGAAAGAGACGTCTCGCACGACTCAAAGCCGAGCTGGCCGCAGATCCCGAGAACAAACAGAAGGCGTTCAAGGTCGGCGTCTCACAGAACCACGTGGACTTTCAGGATCGACAGCTTCAGCGTTCCAAACGACTTATCAGAATGCACGAAGAACGCGGCACGGCGGAGCGAAATTGAAACGAATTCGTGGTAACCCGAAGCGTGAGCGAGGGACCAACCGAAACAATCTTTCCCTCGCTCACGCGTCGGGTTACCAGGCAAGGCAATAACATGAAATACAACACCTTACTCCTACTGCTGCTCACCCTGACTGCGCAAAACTCAGCCGCCGACGCTCCGAATTTTGTGATCATCTATGCCGACGATCTAGGGTACGCTGACACCTCCGTTCAGATGATGGACGCGGAACCCACGACCCGACACGATTTCATTCAGACTCCTGGACTGGAGCGATTGGCAAAGCTTGGTGCACGGTTCACGGCTGCGTACGCTCCAACTCCAACCTGCACTGGATCGCGAGTCAGCATCCAGTTCGGGATGACCTCAGCACGAGCACAGTACCGCAATGTCAACGACGTGCTCTCTCACTATCAACGCCCCGATGGTTACGACGACGAAACCACAATGGGCGAAATGCTGAAGGAGGCCGGACGGAACTACGCCACCGCCATGTTCGGGAAAGGCGCGAGCGCTTTGGGCCGGTTCGAAGACGCCGGCTATGACGTGACTGACGAGCTGCCTGGTGAACCCGGTGGCAATGGCAACGGGCACGGTTCGTTCTGGGATCCCAAGAACAAGACGCCCTTTCCGCCCGACAACCCCAAACGCATTCACTCGCTTCGCAGAGACTCCGTCGCTTTCGTCAACAAACACGCTGGCGAGCGACCGTTCTTTGTGATGATCAACCACTACGCTCCGCACATTCCACATATGGCAACGAAAGAGGCCTTTGACCGCAACAAGAAGCGTTGGATCGACCAGGGCAGGGATACTGAGAATATCGACGTTGAGAAATCCAGCGTGCACCGCGACATTGTCTACGCGGCGATGATCGAAGAGATGGATATGAACGTCGGCGCCCTCATCGATGCGCTCAAAGACAAAGGGCAGCTAGACAATACCTACGTCATTTTCACCTCCGACAATGGCGGGGGACACTCACGCAAGGAGAAGATCGACGGCGAAAGTCGTCGTTTCAACGGCCCGCTCCAGGAAGGCAAACGCTCCATCTTCGAAGGTGGCATCCGCGTGCCAACCGTCATCGCCGGCCCTGGCATCCAGCCTGGTTCTCAATGTGATGTTCCGATTGTGCAATGGGACTTCCTGCCGACCTTCCACGATCTGAGTGGCGGCAAGGCTCCGCTCCCCAAGAATGTCGACGGCGGCAGTCTGCGGGACGTCTTTGAGAACGGGAATCGAGGCAAGGTGAAACGTGTCGCTCCTGGAATCATTCACCACTACCCCTGTCACTATCACCCGCCCATCAGCTCCATCATCATTGGCGACTACAAGCTGATGCGCCACCTGAATTCGGGCGTCATCAAGCTCTTTAACATCAAGGAAGATTATCGCGAAGAAAATGACCTCTATTCGACCATGCCCGATAAGGTCGCCGAGATGGATGCGATTCGTCAAAGGTACGTTGAAGCGGTTGATGGTGGCACGGCCGACCAGGTCCGTGAAGCTCTCTACAAGACAATGGATCGATTCAGCAGCCAAGCCAAGGAAGGTTTCCGTAAGAAGGTGGCGGACCTGGATGAAAAGAATCCGCCCGACTTGGCAGCAAAGAAGGCGGCACTCTTGAAGGAGCTGAACCAGAAACTGCGAAAGAATGAACTCAACAAAGAAAAGACGCGACTGCACGCGAGGCTAGGTTCATGGAGAGAAGGCGCATCCAAAAGTGACGCTGAAAAGAATGTCGAGGCCAAATGGAGAGACCTGACGCTGGATGCCGCTCTTCAGCCGAATCCGTAAGCAAATTTCCGACGCACGGTAACGCACCTAGTTGTCAATCCAGAGTTCAGAAACGAACGAAATGATTTTCACATCAGCCAAAGACTAGAGATGAATCAGATTACGAAAACTCTTGTTGTCACACTCCTCACCGTTGCGGCCCTGCCGCTGCATGCTGATGAGGCACCAAATTTCATCCTGATCTACATCGACGACCTTGGTTACACCCAGACCAGCGTCCCGATGAAGAAAGGGCGTACGGAACTCGCTCATGAGCTCCATCAAACGCCAAATATCGAAAAACTTGCGGCCCGTGGCATGCGTTTTTCCAATGCCTATTGCCCTTCGCCCGTTTGCACATCTTCTCGTGCCAGTATCCAGCACGGCAAAACTACGGCGCGTGTTGGTTGCATCTCGCTGCATGACGTCGTCATGAACAAGAAGAAGATTGACCTCGGGAAAAATCTCTCGATCGCGGAAATGTTCAAGCAAGCGAACAAGGATTATGTAACCGCCTTCTTCGGCAAGGGTTGCACGCCGATGGGTTGGTTTAAGGATCACGGATACGACGAGACCGACTTTATTCACAAGCATCCCAACGGCAACGCGCACGGTGACTGGTGGGAACCGACGACGAAAACCCCCATTCCTGAGAATGATCCGAAACGAGTCTTCTCCCTTGCGAAAACCGCGACGAAATTCCTCAAGGAACGTGCTCGAGACAAAAAGCCGTTCTACATGATGGTCTCCCATTACGCCGTGCATGTTCGAAACACTTCTCTGAAAAGTACTCGGGAAAAGTATTTGCAAATACTCGCCAAACAACACGGCATTGCGGATGGAATACCTGACATTTCGAAGTTCGACCAGAACGCCCATGAGATGCCCAAAAAACTGCAGTCCTTCTGGGAACAGGCAAATTATGCAGCCATGATGGAGAACATGGATTCCTCCATCGGCATCGTGCTCGACGAATTGAAATCCCTTGGGCTGGAAGAAAACACCTACGTCATCCTCTCATCCGACAACGGTGGAGGTCAAAGCAACTCTCCGCTCCAAGGAGGTAAAGCGAAGATGTGGGAAGGCGGGTTACGAGTCCCGATGATTGTCGCCGGTCCTGGCATCGCCGCGAATTCGCAATGTGATCACCCCGTCGCGCAATGGGACTACCTGACGACGATGCACGATCTTGTTGGCAGTACTGCACCGTTGCCGGACGATCTTGACGGCATCAGCTTGCGTCCGGTCCTGGAACAAGGCAACGATGGACAACTCGCTCGGCGCGATACCGGACTCGTGTTTCATTTTCCGGCTCACTACACCGTGCCAATCACGTCTTATCGAGACGGCGACTACAAGCTCATGCGTCACCTCAACACGGGGGAAATCAAGCTCTTCAATGTCGCCCGCGACATGGGTGAATCCAACGACCTTTCAAAAACGATGCCGGAAAAGACATCCGATATGGTAGGCAGACTGGATGCCTATCTGGAAAAGGTCGGAGCCTGGAAGATGGAAGAAGTCTACGAGACTCGAGCCGAAGAGCTAGAAAAGTGGATCGCAGATGGCAAAGAAAGGATCGCAAAGATCGACCAACGATTACGAGCCGACGACTTAGACACGAATGAGCGCAGAAAACTTCAGGCTGAATTGAAGTCGTCCCAATCAAGGCAGACCCATCATCTCAACAATCTGGAGAAGCTTAGCCAGGACCGCAAATCCACCCGCTGGTTTTGACCTACAGTGCCGCTGGTAACCCGACGCGTCGGGTTACCAAGAATAATGCAAGGCAAAGATATCTGAAACACTCAACATGAATCAGTACAACAGTAAGACGATCGCCTGCCTCTCTTTCGTTCTTTGCGCCATCGGATCCTTCGCAGCGGCGGATGATTCAAGATTCGAGAAAGAAATCGTTCCATTCTTCGGTCGCTATTGTCTGGACTGCCACGATGACTCAGCCACAGAAGGGAACCTTTCGCTGGAACAGATCGATCCGAGGGTTGGCGGCGGTCCGGATTTCGAAACGTGGCGCATGATCTTCGAGCGAGTCAAGTTTCAGGACATGCCACCGGAGGATGCTGACCAACCGGCGGCCCACGAACGTAAGGCATTCGTCAATTGGATTCGCGAAAGGCTCCTTGAAACTCAACAGCCCGGATATCCGATCGAGGAAAAACTGAAGTTGCCGGAGTTTGGAAACTACGTTGATCACGCCGCCCTTTTCTCGAAATCGGATGCGTTCCCGGTGATTCCTGGCCCGCCGAGGATCTGGCGATTGCGGCAGAAGATCTACAGCAATCTCCCTATCGGCGACCAGCGTCTTCGGCGGTCTCACAGTCTGACGGATCCACTCGTGCTGAGAGATGGAGCCGGATTCCGCGATTATGCAGCTCGCTACTTCATTGATGAACCAACGACGGAAATGCTGCTGTCCAACGCTGAGAAGATCGTCCCGGTCCGTTCCCAGTTGGCACTGAGCCTGCTGACTGAGAAGCCGGAAGCTCCGACCGATGAAACGCTCCGCTTCGTCATCCAGAAGACGTTTCTCGAACTATTACGTCGGAAACCTGAGGATAATGAGTTCGAGAGATTCGCTCGGTTCTATCGCGCCGTTGCTGCAGAAAACGGGCGGCGAGTGGCCGCAGAGCGATTGCTCATGGCGATTTATATGCGACCGGAAACACTGTTTCGCGAAGAACTCGGAGAAGGCGCCGCTGATGAGCATGGGCGTGTTCGGTTATCACAAATGGAAATCGCACTGGCCATTTCTTATGCGCTGGGCGATTCACCTGACCCGCAATTGATTGCTGCGGCTGGTCAGGGAGAGTTGGCAACAAACGCCGACGTCGCGGCTCACGTGAGACGACGGTTAGAGGTCCCGCCGGCCCGCTTTGGGAATCCACGCGTGATCGAATTCTTTCGCGAATTCTTTCACTATCCGTACGCGCTCGAAGTTTTCAAAGACAAGCCCGATCGCCGATATCATCTTCCCCATCTCTTAGTACAGGACCTGGAACGGTTAATCCTGTCGATACTTGATCAAGACCGCCAAGTATTGCGCGAACTGCTCACCACCGATCGGTACTTTGTTGATATCGACTATGACAAAGACAAGATCGCTTTCCAGCCCAGCATGCGGCAGCCCAGCAACGGAAATAATCCCGTCAAATCCGATCCCGAGTACGCGACCCTTTACGGTCTGCCGCGCGATTGGGTCTGGACTACGCATCAGCCTGTGTCGATGCCGGAAGGTCAACGGGCAGGCGTATTGACGCACCCTGCCTGGCTCGTGGCGTGGAGTGGTAATTTTGACAATCATCCCGTGCAGCGGGGCAAATGGATTCGCACGCATCTGCTCGGCGGAACGATTCCGGACGTCCCGATTTGTGTCGAAGCGAAGGTTCCCGAGAACGAGCATCAGCAATTTCGAGAACGGCTTGTCGCGGCGACCGAATCGGATAGGTGTTGGCGTTGCCACAAGAAGATGGACCCGCTCGGTCTGCCTTTCGAACAGTACACCCATTACGGTCGGCGCCAACGCACGGAGAAGGGGCGGCCTGTCGATACGACCGGGGCGGTCTCGTTCGTCGGAGGAGATTTGAAATGGGGCGAGGTCACATCACCGATCGATCTGATGCAAAGGCTGGCGAATTCTGAGCACGTCGAGCAGGTTTTTGTCCGTCACGTCTTCCGTTATTTCATGGGCCGAAACGAAACGCTGGGCGATGCCGCGACCTTACAGCGAGCCCATGCCGCTTATCGAAGTAACGACGGCAGCTTCAAGGCTCTGGTCGTGTCTCTGCTTTCATCGGATTCGTTCCTGCTGCGATTCGTAGGCAAAGGTGGCACGGGTAAAACGTTCATACGCTCGCCCGCTTTGGCGACTTCCAAGCCGGCTCCCACCGCGACATCACAACCAGCAAAGAAGAAGGTAACAGTCCCGTATCGCGTTCTCACCGTGCAGAAGTCTCACGCCGCGATCCTCGCTGCGATTCGCGAACGAATTCGAAAACCCGAGGGCGAATTGACTCAGGCCGATTATGACCGCGTAACATTTCTCAACCTTCAGGGAAAAGGTCTCGTCGATATCTCGCCGCTTCGAGACTTGACGAAATTGAGGCACCTTCGCCTGGATTACAACGACTTGACCGACATCTCTCCGCTGGCCAATGCCGTTGAGATGGACAAACTGGAACTCACCGGCAATCGCCTGAAGAGCCTCGCTCCTGTTGCGAACATGACGAAACTGAGGTGGCTGACCTTCGCGCGAAACGAAGTCTCCGATTTATCCCCGCTTGCCAAATTGACTCGACTGGAATTCATCAGTTGTTATGTGAATCCGATCACCAGCGTCTCGGCGTTACACGGCCTGACCAAACTTAAGAAGGTCAAACTTCAGGGCAACCCCGTTCCAGAAACGGAACTCGCAAAAGCACGTCTTGCTCTGCCTGAATGCAATGTGATGTGGCAGGCTACCAATCACGTCTGGGATCAGCACAGTCCTTTCGATCGCGGTTCAGTCGGTCGTCATCTGAAACTACCTGAAGCCGAAATTCCTCGAGGGCATGATCCGTGGTCGGCTGAATTTCTAACGCGGTACTCAAATCAATGAACTCAAAACTTATTCCTCGTCGAACGTTTTTTCGCGGCGCTACCCTTGGTGCGGGCGGTGTGTTCTTTGCTCCATTTCTGCGACAGCTTGAAGCGGCGACTGATGCGAAGGCCAGACCTGCGCGAGTGCTGTTCTTCGTCCAGGGCAACGGGATGTATCCCGATCAAATTCAGCCCGCGGGGATTGAGCGTCCGCAGGAACCGGCGACCCTTGAGGACCGCTCGCTTGCCGGACACAAATTCGCCGCGTCGGTCGCGCCGCTTGAGCGGTTTGCAAAGCGATTGTCCTTTATCCACGGCCTTTCGGGGCGCGTCGCGCTGGGGAATCATGGCTGCGGGATGGGCGCACTGGGCTGTTTCCCCAGTCCCAAAGACGCCTATGCCGAAACGATCGACGCCGCCATGGCCCGAGCACGGCCAGGCATCTTCTTTCATACTGGTCTCGGCGTCGAAACCAAACCGGATACATCGATCATTTACAACGTCTCGGCTCGCAGTAAGGGCATTCCACTGCCGACTCAATGCGACCCGCTGAAGGCTCACAAAACGTTATTCAGTATCGCGGGCGCCGCGGCCGAGCGGAACAGGTTTAATGCCAATACGCAGTTACTCGATTTCCTTGCGGACGATGTCAGAAGGATGCAGCAACGACTTAGCGGTTCGGAGAAGCAGAAGCTGGATCATTATCTGGGCGCATTCGAATCGATGCACGCGCGGCAGAGCGCGCTTGTGAAACTGCAGGAGCGAATCACGAAGTCCGCTCCGGAAATTACGGAACGATTTGGTTCTGATTCGTATGCCTTCGAGCGAATGGAAGCGCAGTTCGAGATTGCCGCGGCGGCGTTTATCGCGGGGCTTACCAACGTGATTACGGTTTCATCCGGCGCTGGCAGAAACAAGGTCGGAGTGTCGTTCGACGGTTCAGAACTGGGGCTTGCGGACGGTCCGATTCCAGCGCACGAAGTCGGGCACCAGAAAACGATTCAATCAACGGCCGCTGACGAGTTACACATTCGCACTCGACGTCGACACTGCGAGAAGCTCGCCGCCTTCGTCCGAAAGCTGGAGTCCATTCCCGAAGGCGAAGGCACGATGATGGACAACACGCTGATTGTTTATCTTTCCGACGCCGCCGATCGACATCACGCCCAGGCGTACGAGTGGCCCATGATCGTGATTGGTGATCTGGGCGGACGCCTGAATACGGCCGGTCGCTATCTGCGCTATCCCTGGTATGGCCAGAAAGGCCACCGGACTGTGGCGAACTTTTATACCTCGTTGCTTCATGCCGTTGGAGATCGCCGCGAGCGGTTCGGATTACCGGATCTTGCCTTGAAAGATGTCGATCAGGAAGGACCGCTAACGGAGATTCTGGCGTGAGGCGTTACGTCCTTAGGATCGTTCGCGGATTAGATGTCGTAGCTACTCTCGCCAGAGCGTGGACTCCACCGTCTGGCGACGGTGGCTACAGTTCTATTACCGGACAGGTCCATCACTTGTTCTGTCTCGTCGTCTTTGCGGGACTCTTTCTTGCGAATTCCGCTTTCGCGAATCACCGTGTCGCGCTGGTCATCGGCAACAGCAGCTACCAAGGAAAAGCCGCTCTGCCGACGGTCAAGCAGGATGTGGAAACGGTCGCGAAGTTGCTCAAGGACCGCGAATTTCGGGTCACCACTGCTTTGGACCGCACGCGCGATGAGCAGCGTCTCGTCATCAATGCGTTCATCAAATCGACGCCGATCAATGGCACTGCGCTGATCTACTTCGGCGGTCACTCGATGACAGTGAGAGATTCCCAGGACGTCGCTCAATCGCTGCTGCTCACAACGGAAGGAAACCGGAAAGCCATTCTTCTCAGCGAAGTCATCGAACTCGCAGCAAATGGCTCTGCTGCAAAGAGCACGATCATCCTCATCGACAGCGGGAAGGGAATCCCTCCTGGATTTGATGAACGCCGCGGACCGATGGGGCTCAACGCGCTGGACAAGCTCTCGGACGACCTGTGGCTGGGGTTTGCGATGGAGCCCAACACCTGGAGCGAGAAACCTGGTCTGATGGCGACGAGGCTCGCTGAATCGACGCCTTCAAAGTTAGAGACATGGCTGAACGCGGCGACTCGCTGGAAGCGATCGACTTGTGAGCCGAGCGCCATTTCAAAACCCGCTTCAGTCGCGATCACTCCGCCAACGAACCTCGTTCGCGGCAGAAAGGCTGGCGACGAATGGGTCTCTCCCGACGGCACGGTTTTCTGCTGGTGTCCCGCAAACCGCACCGAACCGGGATTCTGGATTGGTAAATATGAAGTGCCGCGAACCAAGCATCCTGTCAGGCTTGATCGGGGAGCAAAGGGTACGCATCGGAATGATCCCACAAACTTTCTGAAGCAAGGCGATCTCGGCGAGCAATTGAAAACCCTGACCGACAGCGAACGCAAAGCAGGTCGCCTGCCGCGAGGTTGGGAATACGCCCTGCCATCCCCGGAGCAATGGGAGCACGCCGCTCGTGCGAGTTCTGAAGGAGAGCGTTATTTCGCCCGCGCCGCCGATCTTCCCGAGCACGCGAATTTCGCAGACCGAACACTCTTTGAAACTGGCGACGACCTCTACGAATATGCCGATCCCGAATTGAACGATGGCTACGCCGAACTCGCACCGGTGGGCAGCTTTGCTCCCAATCCCTGGGGGCTGCACGATATCTTTGGAAACGTCTGGGAACAGACGAGCAACGGAGAGCTGCGCGGAGGCTCGTGGGTCAGTCCGCCGGAGTACCTGAAGGTACATGTCAAGAAAACCACACAACCGAAGTCGAGACCCTATCCTGCAGATTTCGTCGGCTATCGTGTTGTCATCCAGGAAGTCAAATAGATGGAGAAAGATTCGGTGCTTCGACTATCGTTAATTGCAACACTCGTTTTTGCATCCGCCAGCTCTGCAACAGCCGCTGACTACCCTCTGAAGCCAGTGCCTTTCAACAAGGTCGAGATGACCAGTGACTTTTGGCGGCCTCGGCTGGAGACGCAGCGGAAGACGCTCGTCCCGTTCGCGTTCGAGAAGACTCAACCGGGCGTCGAACACCTGAAGGCCGCCCGTGATTTTCTTGCGGGGAAGAAGGTCGAAGATCATCGGGCGCATCGTTTTATTGACTCCGATCTATACAAGGTCATGGAGGGCGCAGCGTACCTGCTGCAACTGCGACGCGACCCTGAGCTTGAAAACACGCTGGATGATTTGGCAGACGTGATCGCGGGCGCTCAGCACGAAAACGGTTATCTGTATCCTTCGCACACAACCGGTGCCGGTTCGTCGAAGAACATGATGGGCAATGAACCATACACGTTCATCGTGCACAGCCACGAGTTGTACAACGTCGGCCATCTGTACGAGGCGGCCATCGCGTACTATCGCGCTACGGGGAAGAAGAAGCTACTGAACGTCGCCGAGAAAAGCGCCGCACACATCAACCGGGTCATCTTCGAGGGCGATCCGGACTACAACGGAGGCAAACCGATCCGGCAGGCGCCCGGCCATCAGGAAATGGAACTTGCACTGGTCAAGTTGTATCGAGTTACCGGCAAACAGCTTTATCTTGATATGGCTCGGAAGTTTCTCGAAATCCGTGGAGTCACTTACGTGCCGGAGGGTGACGGCGTGATGTCCCCAACTTACGCCCAGCAGCACGCTCCGGTGACCGAGCAGAAAGAAGCCGTCGGCCACGCGGTCCGAGCAACCTACCTGTACTCAGCCATGGCCGACGTCGGCACACTGACGGGCGAACCAGCTTATGGCAAAGCCCTCGATCGCATCTGGGGAAACATCACCAATACTCGCATGCATATCACGGGCGGCCTGGGAGCCGTGCATGGTATTGAGGGCTTCGGCCCGCAGTATGAACTGCCCAATGCGGACGCGTTCAACGAAACATGTGCCGCGGTTGGCAACGTGCTGTTTAACTACCGCATGTTCCTGCTGCACAAGGACGCGAAGTATCTCGATGTTGCCGAAGTCGCGCTGCTGAACAACGTCCTCGCGGCAGTGAATCTTGAAGGCAATCGCTTCTTTTACGTCAACCCGCTCGATGCCGACGGAAAGTACCCGTTCAATCACGGCACGGCGGGCCGCGCCCCGTGGTTCGGCACGGCCTGCTGTCCATCGAACATGGCTCGGCTGTTGCCGCAGGTTCCCGGCATGACCTACGCTCACGATGACAATGATCTCTACATCACGTTTTTCGCAGAGAGTCGGACCGAGGTCGAGCTGAACGGTACCTGGGTCAAAGTCGAGCAGAGGACGGCCTATCCGAACGATGGCGAGATCAGCGTCGCCATCAATCCGAAGAAGCCCACAAGTTTTCGCCTGCGGCTACGAATTCCCACATGGACCCAGGAGCGATTCGTTCCCGGCGAGCTGTATCGCTACGCCGACTCCTCCGCCGCACCGATCGAACTTTCGGTCAATGGAGATCGCGTCAAGGCTACCATCGAAAAGGGCTTCGCAACGATTGACCGCCAGTGGAAACCGGGCGACCGAGTCGTCCTGAATCTGCCGATGCCCGTCCGAGTGACGGAGTGTCATCCGGCCGTCAAAGCGAATGACAAACGAATCGCCTTCACTCGCGGGCCGTTCGTGTTATGTGCCGAAGGAGTCGACAACGACGGCGCGACACAGCGGTTCTTCTTCGAAGAAATGCCCGATACGACAAACGCAAAGGTCAAGACAACCCGCATCGAATCCGGCTCGTTCTTACAGGCCGACGTTTCCGCTCAGGCGGTCACGGAGAGCGGTGATAGCGAAACCACGAAGCTAGCGCTGACGCCATACTACGCATGGAACAATCGTGGATTCGCTTCCATGACGGTCTGGTTCCCAACGAAAGCCGACATGGCGGTATTCGATCCACTTGCTCTACCGGAAGAGAGTGTCTTCAGCGAAATCACCGCTTCTCACACAGCAGACGAAGACACCATCGTCGCAATCGGCGACGGAGATGCTGGTAAAAATTCGAGCGGGAGCAAGGCTTCTCGCTGGACCAGTCGAGGCCAGCCGGGCAAGGACCAATGGGTCATCGGACGCTTTCGCGAAGCCAAGAGTATCCGCAGCGTGGGCGTCTATTGGATGAACCGCTGGCAAGGCGATGTCAAGCTTCCCAACGACTGGTCTCTCGAAGTCGAACAGGATGGCACGTGGAAGCCATTTGAACTTTACACCACCGATAAGTACGACACCCGTACGAATCAATTCAATGTCGTGCATCCGGCGGCTCCAACAAAGTGCGATGCCATTCGCATCAACATGACCGCACGAGAAGATACCGCGGTAGGTATTCTGGAAGTCCAAGTTCAGTTCGAGGAATAGTGGCTTTCGCAATATGTCTGTTTATTGCTCATCGCTGATTACCGCGACGTTGCTTTTGCTGTTCGGTACACATCCCGCGCTGGCGGATGTTCCGCCGTATCTGGATTATTGCGAGCGTTTGCAGCAGGAGATTCAAAGCAAGAAGCACGGATTCCTGGCTGGTAATGTCACGTACTATGTCGGCGGGTTCCATGCGAGTTGGGATCTGAAGGAACACGAAACACTCGGCCTGACGCACCCTTTTTGTCACGACCTTCGTAGCCGCGGTGTCGGGCTGATGCAAAGCCGTGGAAAGGATCACGAGAACACAGGGCTCGGCAATGATCTCTCCGGATGGGAGTTCTACAAGGATACGCGGGTTCTCTATGGCAGCGTCGTAATCGACGGGAAGACTCATCGTCATCCCGTCCCCAGTAAAATGTACTGGCGACCGGACCGGATGATTTGTGAGTATGAAGTCGGCGGCGTCAAACTGCGAGAAGAGAAGTTCATCGCTGCCAATGACGCCGCTTGCACGGTGATCACTGCGTCTCGCCCCGTTACTTTGCGTTTCAATGGGCAAAGTTTCTTTGGTCGTCACAGTGTGAAAAGCACTGCCACGATTGAATACGACTCGGGTCACAACGCCATTCACATTGTCGAAGGTGGTACGACGAAATGTCTGCCGGAGACGGACCGCTCCGAGCACGTCGGGCCGATCATGTATCAGGGCATGAGCACCGTGCTGGCGGCGTCGCGGGAATTTGCGACGAGCCATCGCTTCACTCAAGGCACTCGCGGCGAATGGGAATATGAGTTCGAAGTGCCATGCGACAGTGAAGGCGTCGTGCTCGTCTGGGCGATGCATGACGAGTACGGCGAGGCGCTGGACAACGCGACATCCCTGCTTGGCAGCTCGACTGGTAACCCGAAGCGTGAGCGAGGGACGGATAGGACGTCTACTGATCCCTCGCTCACGCGTCGGGTTACCAGTGCCGCCGATAGTCATCGACGCGCGCGTGAAGCGATGCTCGCGAAAACGCGAGAGATGAATCGGCAACTGAACGAAGAGATTCCATACTTTCGCTGCTCGGACCGGAAGTTCGAGGATATCTACTATTACCTGTGGTCGCTTTACTTGATGTATTACATCGACGTCGATCGCGGATGGGAGACTGAGCCTCACACCCAGACAGCCGTCAATAACTTCCTCGGCATGCACCGCTATGACGCGACCTTCCAAATCAAGGTCGGAGCGTGGACCGCCAACAAGTCGCAATACGCCTACGGAAACGTACTGACCTGGAAGCACCTATTCCGCGCCGGTCACTATCGCAAATCACGCAGCGGCCGGATTGCGCTCGCCGACAACAAGGGGACAACCTGGCATTCCGGAGTCTATGGAAATGAACTGTCGGAGCACGTCGTCGGAGCCTGGCAAATCTATCAGCACACCGGCGATCTCGATTTCGTCCGAGACTGCTACGAAGGCTATTTTCGCGAGGTCTTTCGTGAGCAAATCGCGCCGTTCGCGTCCAATCACTTTGAAGTGGCGGAAGCACTGATTGGGATGGCCCGCGTCACCAGTCATCTCGAGGACGTCGAACATTGGCAAAGACTTGTATCACTCGATCCGGAACATATCCGCACGTGGTTCGATCAACGCTGGCAGGCGAACGGTCACAAAAACTACTTTGCGGGGCCGAAGAGCGGGATGCTGATGACAAACGGGTTCTGGCATATGCGTTCGAAGCATTTCCCTCGCGACTACGCTTTGAAGATGACGCAATCTTGGGCGATCGACCGGGACAAGGGTTTCAATGGCGTCCCCTTTCCATTGGCGATGTCACGTCAATCCATGAAGACGTTTGCAACGAATGTGGATCATTCCTTTGGGCACACGCCGGATACCGCTTACTTTACGCTCGACGCAATGTTCAAGCAGCGGCTGGGCGATACGGCGAGTCGGCTCACGTTGAATCATCTTGAGAACTACAACTTCAGCGAGGATTGGGATGTGCCAATCGCTCCGGAAGCCTACACACGATCGGGAAAGCTGTTTGGCGACCAGTACTCAAACTTCAACGCAGGTAAACTGTTGCTCTACCTGGAAGGGCTTGCGGGGCTTGAGTATTCAATACCTGACAACAGACTGATTGTGCATGACACGATGCCTGCCGACTGGCAGTGGATGGAAGTTCGCATTCCTGTGCAGATGCCGGGTGAGGAAGAGACTCGTTGGCCCGTAATTCGGTATGACCGAACTGAGACCAAGAATATGAATGGGAGCGGAGATGAGATCACAAAGTCGATCCGTGTCTCTGACTGCCCGCTGCAAATCACGATCCAGCCGTGGTCGGAAGAGAAACAAGTGACTGGATACTCAACTAATGGTTCAGTCGTCGCGCCAGCACCATCGCAATTCCCGAGCTACAGCTCGTATCAATTCGATGATGGTCAATCGACCGCTGAAGTTACGCTTCGTTTGTCCGGAACTTCGGGTGGCAAGTGAAAAGTATTTGTCATTAGTTATTTGTCATTTCTCATTTGTCACTGGTTTTCTGTGTCCGCAATTTGAAATTCGTAAACCCAAATTCCGTCCTCCAAATTCAGATCGTGTCACCATGAAAAAATACGCTTTGATCACACTCTGGCTGTTAGCAATATTGGCGGTCCCCGAATCGGCGTCTGCGCAAGAGGCGACAAGTGAAAAGCCTAACATCGTGGTGATCTTCATCGATGACATGGGATTCGCGGATCCGAGTTGCTTTGGCAATCCGCTCATCCAAACACCTCACATCGATAAGCTCGCCTCTGAAGGAATCAAGTTGACGAACTTTTACGTCAACTCACCGATCTGTTCCGCCTCACGAGTCGCCCTCACCACCGGTCAATATCAAGGGCGTTGGAAAATACACTCGTACCTGAACACGCGAGCCGGCAACGCAAATCGCGGCATGGCCAACTACCTTGACCCGTCCGCGCCGACGACTGCGAGGAAGCTGAAAGCAGCCGGCTACGCAACCGCTCATTTCGGCAAGTGGCACATGGGAGGCGGTCGTGATGTCGACGACGCTCCTCTGCCTCAGGCGT
>JAHEIO010000155.1 GCA_024639325.1 Gammaproteobacteria bacterium | reverse complement strand
CCCGCAGTATCGGCAAGAATCCGATTGTGGTGAATGATTGCCCCGGGTTTTTCGTGAACAGAGTGTTGTTCCCCTACCTGAACGCATTCGAAATGCTGGTGCGGGACGGTGCGGATATCATCCAGATAGACAGAGCGATGGAGAACTTTGGCTGGCCCATGGGCCCCGCCTACCTGCTCGACGTCGTTGGCATCGATACGGCACATCACGCCGCGGCGGTGCTGGCGCAGGGTTACCCCGATCGTATGCAGCTCGATTTCAAGACCAGCGCTACGCTGATGTACGAGTCGGGTCGCCTCGGTCAGAAATCGGGCAGCGGATACTACCGGTATGAGCAAGACAGGAAGGGCAAGCCCCGGAAAGTTGCCGACGACGCAGCCATGGAATTGCTGGCTCAGGTCGTGGCAGGGCGCAATGAATTCAGCGACGAAGAAATCGTTGCCCGCATGATGATCCCGATGTGTATAGAAACGGTGCGCTGCGTGGAGGGGAATATCGTGGACTCGGCGGCGGCGGCGGATATGGGGTTGATCTGGGGTGTGGGCTTTCCCCCGTTCCGTGGCGGGGCACTGCGCTACATCGACAGCATAGGTGTTGATTCGTTGTGTGATCTCGCGGACCGTTACGCTTCGTTGGGTAACGCCTACCAGGTCACGGAGGGTTTACGAACCATGTCGGCTACTGGTAAAAAATTCTTTGACTGAGCGTGTTCACCACGATGATTGAATCAAATATTTTTACGGGAGGTTTGCTATGGCGTTGAACGGACGTGAGGCGGTTGTTATCGACAGTGTTCGGACCCCGATGGGACGATCCAGGGACGGCATGTTCAGAAATGTCCGCGCGGAGGAACTTTCCGCCCACCTTGTCAACTCTCTGTTTCGACGCAACCCCGCGGTCGATCCCGCGGAAGTGGATGATGTTATATGGGGGTGCGTCAATCAGACGCTGGAACAAGGAGTCAATATCGCGCGCAACATGGCGCTGTTGACGGATATCCCGCATACGGTGCCCGCACAGACGGTCAATCGGTTGTGCGGATCATCGATGCAGGCAATCCACGGCGCGGCACAAGCTATCCAGAGCGACAATGGTGATCTGTTTGTCGTGGGTGGTGTAGAACACATGGGGCACGTACCCATGGACCACGGCATCGATATCAATCCCGCTCTCAGCAAGCATGTCGCCAGAGCGGCCGGAATGATGGGCCTGACGGCGGAACTGCTTGCACGTATGCACGGAATTACCCGTGAACAGCAGGATCGGTTTGGCGCCCGCTCCCAGCAGCGCGCGCACGCCGCGGCGATCGAGGGGCGCTTCGACTTTCAAATCGTCCCAACCCAAGGACACGACGCCGCAGGCATGAAAGACGTTTGTAGCGCCGATGAGGTCATCCGCCCGGATTCGACCTTGGAAGCCCTGGCGGGGCTAACGCCGGTGTTCGATCCGGTCAACGGGTCCGTCACGGCGGGAACATCGTCAGCGATTTCCGATGGTGCCTCGGCCCTGATAGTCATGTCGTCGGAACGGGCCACATCACTCGGGCTTGAGCCCGTAGCGAAGATTCGCTCCATGGCTATTGCCGGGGTTGACCCCTCCATCATGGGTTACGGTCCCGTGCCCGCGTCTCGCAAGGCGCTGGATCGAGCTGGCCTGAAAATGGAAGATATCGACATCGTGGAATTGAACGAGGCATTTGCGGCGCAGTCACTGCCGGTGCTGAAAGATCTAGGCCTGCTCGAGGACATGGAAGAAAAGGTAAATTTGAATGGGGGGGCGATTGCTCTTGGTCATCCGCTGGGGTGTTCCGGTGCGCGAATTTCCACCGCATTGCTGCACCTCATGCAGGAACGGGATGCAACCCTCGGTCTGGCGACCATGTGTATAGGGCTGGGACAGGGCATCGCGACCGTGTTCGAGCGCGGGTGACTTCGATGACGAAGATTCCCACGATTTCGGCAGGAAAAAAGGCGCGATGAAGTTTTACGACTGCAAGACGGCGCCGAGTCCAAGGCGTGTACGCATTTTCATCCATGAGAAAGGGGTCGAAATCCCCGTTGAGGAGGTGGATCTCCGGCAAAAAAAGCAGTTCGATACGGAATTCATCCGAAAGAATCCCCGCTGTACCGTGCCGGTGCTGGAGCTTGACGATGGCGAGTTCATTACCGACACACTGGCCATCTGCAGCTATCTGGAGTGCCGCTTTCCGGAGCCGCCGCTAATGGGCGGGGACCCGGTCCAGCGTGCCCGAGTACTCATGTGGTACATGCGCATCGTAGACGACGGTTTCATGGCCGTAGCGGAATCGTTCCGAAACTTCGTCAAGGGATTCCGGAACAAAGCCCTGACCGGGCAGATTGGTTATCCGCAGATCCCCGACCTGGTCGATAGGGGGCGTAAGCGCACGGCGCAATTCTTTGCCGATATGGATCAGCACCTCGCCAACACGGAATTCGTCGTCGACGACGTGTTTACGCTGGCGGACATTGCCGCCCTGGTGGCCGTTGATTTCGCAACGGCGATCAAAACGGAGATCAGCGACGAGCAGCGCAATCTCAAGCGCTGGCACGCATCGGTCTCCGCTCGCCCCAGCGCGAAACTATGATCGACGACCACGGATTCGTTTCCCGGGTGCTCGACATCACTGGCGCCCCGGGTGTCGTCGAATCCGACCAGCACTCCGCCTACGTCGTCGATCGCCGCGGCTACTTCGAGGGCAAGGCCAGACTGATAGTCAGGCCCGCCAATTCCGCAGAAGTGTCACACATCGTGGCCCTGTGCCGCGAAACCGGAACGGCAATCGTACCGCAGGGGGGCAACACGGGGCTCTGCGGCGGCGCGACCCCGGACGGATCCGGCAACCAGATCATCTTGTGCCTGTCGCGCATGAATTCGATCCGGGAGATAGACGCCGTAAATTACACAGCCACGGTGGAGTCCGGAGTCGTCTTGCAGCAGCTACACGAAGCGGCGGCCGGCCACCGGCTGTTGTTTCCGCTGGATATGGCTGCCAAGGGCAGCTGTCAGATCGGAGGCAACTTGTCGACCAATGCCGGCGGTATAAATGTCCTGCGATATGGCAATGCCCGGGACCTCGTGCTCGGACTGGAGGTCGTTCTAGCCGACGGACGGCTCTGGGATGGAATGTCACGTCTTCGAAAGGACAATACCGGGTACGATCTTAAGCAGCTGTTCCTCGGTGCCGAGGGAACTCTGGGCATCATCACGGCGGCGGTGCTCAAACTGTTTCCGGCGCCGGGCAAACGGCATACGGCATTTATAGCGGTCCGAGATCCGTCGTGCGCATGCGAACTTTTGAGTTTCGCACGCAGAAAGAGTGGGGATGCCCTGGTTTCATTCGAATATCTCCCGCGGCTGGCGCTGGACCTCGTCGGGATCGACCCCCTGCAGGATGTATATGAACATTACATCCTGCTCGAATTGATTTCGGGGGACGGCGACACGCTCAATGCTCAACTGCTGGAGATCATGCTGGAGGAGGGGATGGAGGCTGGAAACATCATCGATGGCACCATAGCACAGAGCGAGAGTCAAAGGAGCCAGCTGTGGGATCTTCGCGAGAACATTCCTTCGGCACAGAAGGAATCCGTTAAAAACGATGTGTCGGTCCCGATATCCGCGGTTCCGGCGCTGCTAACGCGGGCTGCGGAAGCCGTCCGGTCCGTTGCCCCCGGCGCGCGCCCCTGTCCGTTCGGGCATATCGGTGACGGCAACATTCACTACAATATCCTTGGCCCTGTCGACATGGATCCGGACGAGTTTCGCCGGGATTACGGCCAACCACTCGTCGACGCTGTAAATCAGCTGACCATGTCGATGGGCGGCAGCTTCAGTGCCGAACACGGTGTCGGTCAATTAAGGCGGCGTGAGCTGCACAAATACAAGGATCCGGTCGAAATCGAATTGATGCAACGGATAAAGTCCGCTTTGGACCCCGGCGGCTTGTTGAATCCGGGCAAGATTATCTAGCCCGCGTGTCGCACCAGTAAACCGGCTTCGGAACCCGGGTGGTGTAAAATGCGGTCGAAACTTGAATAAATCAATAAACGGAGATCAGGTATGAAATCGTTCGGAAAAGTTTGCGGCGCCCTGTCCGTGCTGAGCGTGTTTCTGATTTCGGTGGCATTTACGCAAAATGCCAGCGCCCGGGACGAGATTTGTGTATACACAAAGAAGGACTACGAGGGCGAAGAGTTCTGTACCTCCCGAAGCATACCGAATCTGGCGGACTATGAACTGAATGACAAGATCTCGTCGCTGTCGGTTCGCGGCAGTGCGGAGGCCGTTTTGTACGAGAACGCCGATTACCGTGGTAAATCGGTGGAATATTCAGGTGATGTCAGCCGTATCGGGGGAGGCCTTGACGACGAGGTTTCGTCACTGGAAGTGGTGATTGGCGGAGCGACGTCGAACAGTGCAGACAATGCATCCAGCACGCTGTACCCAGCGAGCAAGGGTTGGCAGCTGCAGGCCTATTGTAATTGCCGCAGTGGAAAACGCTGCTTCGTGCGGCAGAGAAACGGGCAGACCGAGGTAGGTGCATGCGTGCTCGAGTGTCCGAACGGCTGCAGGAATTAGTTCTCTGCGGATCTGCTGTTTTACAGTGTAGGGCCCTCGGCAAGTTTAGTTTCCGGAGCAAACAGGGTTGGCGGTACAGCGGGCTGGACGGACGTCAAACTGATATTCGCCCTATTTTTTTAGTGTTGGCGCAAATATTGCATATTTGCACAAAATATATATAATATGCATAACTGCAATTTTAGGAATTATGCCGATGCCGCTGCAGGCGGGCATGACAGACACCCCGATTGGTTTCGCGACGGAGCACCACCACGCGATGGCGGGCTTCTTTGGAATTATGGAACTATGGGGTGCAAGTAATGCCCATATGCAAAAGATCCTGGGCTCTCCGCCGGTGCGAACTTTTTATCAATGGAAATCGAACCGTGTAATCAGGGTAGCGGACGACACGCTCAGACGGATCGGCTATGTCGCCGGTATATACAAGGCCCTGCAAATTCTCTACTCGGACCCGGCTCAGGCGGATGGCTGGGTCAACCGACCGAACGAATACTTCGGAGGCCAGTCACCACTCGATCGCATGGCGGCGGGCGATGTGACGGACCTGGCCGCGGTGCGTACCTACGTCGATGCCGCCCGCGCGCCCTGGTCCTGACCCGCTTCCTCGCCGCGTCCGCTGGACGCACGCGACCCGCATTATCTCAACGCGGTATCCACCGATCGATCTTTTTGAGCGTGTATCGGATGATCCCGAGGTGTGGAATGCGTTGATCGCGCTCGAGCAGCGCGTCAATCCCCGAATTCGGGACGAGGTCGGCGAAATTCACCTGGTCCCGCCGACGCAGCGCATCAGCGGCCCGGGCGCGAGTTACGTCATGGCGGCTTTCACACACCCCAACCCGAAGGGTTCACGGTTCAGCGATGGTTCCTATGGGGTGTACTACGCCGCCAGGGGGTTCGAAACGGCGCTTCGTGAAACGGCTTTCCATTTCGGACGCTTCGCCCTCGACAGTCATGACGCGCCGCGCTATGAGAACATGCGCGTCCTGGTGGGCCATATCGATGCCATGCTGAATAACGTCTCCAGTCTTTCGAGACAGCATGAAGAACAAATTCTCGATCCGGATAGCTATAGCACAAGCCAACCGTTTGGGGCGGATCTACGCAGTCGAAAAAGCCGCGGCCTGGTTTATCGAAGCGTGCGTCATCACGGCGGCGAGTGCGCCGCGGCTTTTCGACCCACATCGGTCGGCCGACCCGCGTCCGGCAAGCTGCTCCAATACCATTGGGACGGAGTCCGCGTTCTTCGCTACTTCGACTACACGCTAGAAAAATGGATTGATATAAATGCGGG
>JAHEIO010000154.1:1974-5931 GCA_024639325.1 Gammaproteobacteria bacterium | reverse complement strand
AAACGTAAAGAAAAAGCCAATATCAAAAAGCATGGCATAACTTTCGAGGAAGCCAGAACAACCTTTTACGACGAGAACGCAATTCAGTTCTTTGATCCCGACCATTCAGACGAAGAAGATCGTTTCATTTTGCTAGGTGTAAGCCACAGGCTAAACACCTTAGTTATTTGCCACTGCTTCAAGGAAGAAGAAACCAGAGTTCGTATTATCTCTGCAAGAAAAGCAGATAAAGATGAAACAAATTTTTACTGGAGTTATCGAAAATGAGAGAACACTACGATTTTTCTAAGATGAAAGGGAAGAAGAATCCCTATATCAAATACTTGAAGCAACCTGTCACGATGCGCCTGGACAAGGACTCAGTTGATTATTTTAAATCGCTTGCGGAAGAGTCGGGGATACCCTATCAAACACTGATTAATTTATACCTAAGGGATTGCGCTGCGAAGGAAAGAAAACTAGATATGAGATGGAAGTGAACAATACGGCCTTTTCACAGATATGGTAAATATTTGTCCCCACCTTATCTGAGACAAGGTTCGAACGTGGGACAACGAGACGGCAGCATACCGTACGGGCTCGCAACGCGCTTCGGCTCCGGGCTTTTTTCATTCTCCGGGGGTAAGGCCGATACCGCACTTGAATGCGGAATCTTGCGCATGGATATCAAGGACGGCAAGGTCGATTTCCACCACAAGCATTTCTCACCAGTATCCCGAGCGATGGCGCAGGACAGGGCTCGATGAACGCCGGGCTGGAACGAAATGCATAGCCGTAGCTATGGATTGAGTGAAGCCCAAGTTCAGCGGGACATGGACAAGCCAGGGCCTGGATAGGCATTTCCAATACACGCCGTATTTCAGGCAAAACCATAGGCCTCAACGTTCGCAATGTCTTAGCAATTATCCATAGCCGACTGGTGAGAAAAGCGGGCTAGGTATACTGCCTTTCGAGTTAGTCATCCGACCATTCGAAAATTTTTGATTTGTTTTTGCTGCGCCAGCGCCATGTAGAGCGTCGTCGTGTGCTGTTATCCAAGCGCTAAGCAGTTGTCATTGGGCAACTATCCGGTAGCACCAGTTTTATCGCGCCAGGCAGCACCTCAAAACGGATCTTGTTGGCACTGATGGGTTCACCATCAAGATTGATAGGCATCTCAACATCAGATTCCCACTCCACCCAGGGGACCCTGAATCGCTTGACATGCTGACCGTTCGCCGCAGGTGACGTCAATTCTTCTAACACTTGTACCATGGCTTCCGGCGGGAATTTGTTCAAAGCCACAATGTCCAGCATGCCGTCGTCAATCAGGGCCTGGGGGGCAAGTTGCTGACCACCACCGGCCTGTCTGCCGTTACAAACCGCACCGACAATGACATCATTGCGCAGCGACTGCTCAGGCAAGCGGACCTCACCGTGATAGGGGGTAAAGTTTACTGCCTGCACCAGTCCAGACAGTGTGTATGCCCCTCCACCGAGAAAATTCTTCAGTGCCACCGGGGTATTGGCGGTTACCTGGGCACCAAATCCACCGCTGGCAACATTGATAAAGTGATGTTCGTTCGCCTTTACCGCATCCACACTGCGCGCCTGACCGGTCTGGGCAAGTTGCAGCGCCAACAATGGATCCGACGGTATGGCACAACCGGTTGCAAAATCATTGGCTGTACCCAGCGGCAGTACCGCCACATCGGGCCGGTCATCTATTTCCAGCCGTAAGATGGCATCGGCAACTTCATTGACAGTGCCATCCCCACCCGCGGCCACCAGGCGCTGACACCCGTCCCGGCGGGCTTCCTGAACCAGGCGCTGCACGTCACCTGCTTCCCAGGTAGACCTCACTTCGACATTGCCAGATTCCCGTGCCTTGAAAATGGCCGATCGGACCGGCTCCAGGCCGGCCTTTTTTCCGTTCAATATAACTCGAATATCCATGGGCTCACCCTTTTCATTGATCGATCCGAATGATAGCAAAACCTACTTTGGAAAGACTTGGGACCAGTCACGCTTCATGTCGACAATCAACCAGCCACGACCGGGCCCTTCCTCCAGACCGCGAACCAGTTTGCCGGAGTGGCTCTCGCTGTCGTAGGCCCATTCGCGAGCCGCATCCGTGTGATGTACGATCAAGCCGAGTCGCGGTCCGTCGCCCGCCGTTGCCCATTCCAGCATCTGAAAGTCGCCGTCGGAGTTACCGCCCACAAAGATCGGCCGCATGCCAATGTGCCGCATGATGCCGACCGGCTTGCCGGCTTTGTCGTCGATGAAGAAAATCCCGGTCTCCTTGATGACCACGGCGCCGGTGGCGCTGAATTCGTAGCGGGCGTTGCCCATGCTGCCCAACACCTGGTAGGGGGGAATGCCGTAGGCGTCGTCGGCGATCGAGCGGATGAAGTCGACACCGCCGCCGGAGACGATGTGCGTCTTGAAACCGTTGTCGCGAAGATATGCAAGCAGCTCCAGCATCGGCTGGTAGACCAGCTCTCCGTAGGGACGCCCCTTTTCCGGGTGATTGGTCGTATCCAGCCACGCGCGGGCGTGCGCCTGAAAGGTCGGGACGTCCATGCCCGAGTGCGACAGACGAACGATTTCCAGCAAGCCGGCCTTGCCGCCCGCGAGCGCACCGCCCAGGTCGCCGGCTGCCGCGGCCCGGAGCGCATCGCTGGTGAGAATGGTTGGATCGTCTTTGGCGAGCTCGGCGACCCGGTCCATCGCGAACATGAACTGGAAGTAGAACGGCTTCTCCGACCACAGTGTGCCGTCGTTATCGAATACGGCAATGCGTTCGCCAATCGGCACGAACTGCTCGCTTTCAGGATCCGACACATTCTCGACAAATTCCACGATGGCCGTCTTGGCGGCACCTTCGTTCCAGGACGGCAGCCCGTCCGCCGCAGCAACCGAAAACAAGCTGAACGCTATGCCAGCCACCGATAATCGCAAGTATGCATTCATTATGGATTTTCCTTCGGATTCCGGAGAATTCCTACGGTTAAGTTAACTTTCAAATGAATTGGAACCAGCCGTCTATTGTGACAGAACCAGGCAGGGACACTGCGCCTTCTTGTCAACGGTTTCGGCGACGCTGCGGTGAATGAGGTCGTCCAGGACAGATCGCCTTTCGTGGCCCATGACGATCAAATCGGCATCCGCCTCGGAGGCAACGTCCAGGATGGCCTTTGCGACGTCACCGGAGCGCACAAAGGTCTTTACTGCCTTGACGTTTTTGCCCTTGGAATACGCTTCGGCTTCCGACAGAACACTGTCGGCGATCTCCCCCGCCAAACGCGTGACCGACTCCGCTCGCCGTACTTCTTCTCTCATGCTGACGGTGTCGTAATAAGCGAAGCGGTCGATGGCACCGGAATAATCCGGCGTGCTGAGGATGCCTTCGATCTGGGCTTCGCGAATGAGATCGTCGCTTATTGCTTTAGGCTTTGTTACATAAAGAATGCCAAGCTTCGATTGATACTTGTCGGCCATCGCACAGGCCGTTTCGAGTGTCGATCTCGTCGTTTCCCCGCCATCGATAGCGACCAGAATTCGTTCAAACATAATCTGTTCCCCTCTCAGGTTAAATTAACTAAATCCAAACTCCCGCCTGCCGTTAAACGGCAGCGGGCGGGGACGCATGCGTACGAGTATTCGTCTCCACCCGAGACTGATTGCTGCTTCAAGCTTTCTTGCCCAACAGCGGGCTTATTACCGTTTGTTTTTTTCCAGCGCCTCGCGCAGCGACTTCTCGTCACGGACTGATAGCGAGGTCTCGATCACCTTGCCTTTGAATCCCTCGAGTTCGTTGAGCAGTTTCGTCGGCCGGTCGGTCCAAGCCACGACCGCCAAAGCCGAGCTGTCCGGCTTCATCTCACTACCGACCCTGGCCGCAAACGCGTCCTCCGCATCAGCCTGGTCGAGGGCGCCCCCCAGCATCCCACCGGTCGCTCCCGCCAGTCCGCC
>JAHEIO010000154.1:0-1874 GCA_024639325.1 Gammaproteobacteria bacterium | reverse complement strand
CCCGCCAGTCCGCCAACCAGCATGCCTGCGGCAGGATTGGCCGCCAGGGCGCCGATCAACATACCCATCGAACCACCGAGGGCGCCGCCCCCAAAATAACCGTCGGCCGTCATCCCGTCGGTGCTCCGCATCCGGGTGCGTCCTTCCGCATCGCGGGTCAACACCGCAACATCCTCGAGATCGACATCCCAGTTCTGCTCCATTTTCCGCAGCCGCAGCAAGACTTCATCGGCGGTGTGTCTCCCATCAAATGCTACTATTGCTAAATTGCTCATGTGACCCTCATTAATTTTCTGTGTCAGTGTTTTAGTTAACTCGGCGCAATGCCGAACAGTTTCGTGTAACACAACGTCCAAAGGGGCGGGTCGTAAGACCCGCCCTTTCGTTGTTGTCCAAATGCTCAGACCATCGAGATCAATGCGATTGCCCGGAGTTCTTCATCTTCTCCATGACCTGGTCGATCGAGAAGCTCGCCGCCTTCATGCGGGGCGGGTACTCCTTGAAGCTCTCCAGGAAATTCCCGACATACACCTGAGCCGGTACCAGCAGGAAGATGCGATCCATCATCCAGTCGTAGTAGGTGTTCGACGTGTATTGCGCACGCTCATAGGGATCGCGACGCAGGTTCATGACCAGCGGGACGCGCAGCACCGTCCACGGATCCATCCACACCCGGAGACCTCCCTTCGTTTTCTGCTCCAGGAAAACCATCTTCCAGTCGTCGTAGCGCAGGGCGGTCAGGTCGCCGGTGTCCGAGAAGTAGAAGATCTCCTTGCGCGGGCTCTTGACGCCCTGCGGGTCTTTCAGGTGCGCTGTGACGTCGTAGCCGTCGAGGTGGACCTTGTAGTCGCGGCCCATCGCTTCGTTCGTGTAGCCGTCGAGAAGCTTCTGCTTGATGTCCTTCTCACCGGCAGCGGCGAGGAACGTGGGCATCATGTCCATGTGGTGCACGATCTCGTTGGAGACGGAACCGGGCTCGATGACCCCGGGCCAGCGCATCATGGCAGGCACACGCCAGCCGCCGTCCCCGTTGGTGTTCTTCTCGTTCTCGAAGGGGCTCGACGCGGCGTCGGGCCAGCTGTTCATATGGGGTCCGTTGTCGGTCGAATAGTGGACGATGGTATTGTCGGCGATGCCGAGTCTGTCGATCAGATCGAGGATCATGCCGACGTGGGTGTCGTGCTCGATCATGCCGGCCTGATACTCGTCGAGATGCTTGCCGGCAATCTCGTTCGCCTTCTTGCGGTTCTCTTCGCTGACATGGGTCCGGAAATGCATCCGGGTGCCGTTCCACCAGACAAACCAGGGTGTGCCGGCCTTCTGAGCACGCTCGATGAAATCGATGGCACCAGCGACGGTCTCGTCATCGATGGTCTCCATACGCTTCTTGTTAAGCGGTCCGGTGTCCTTGATCTCACCGCCGGCGGTCGAATGGATGACGCCGCGCGGACCGAACCTCTTCTTGAACTCCGGATCCTTCGGATAGTCCTCGTTCTCCGGCTCCTCTTCGGCGTTGAGGTGGTAAAGGTTGCCGAGGAACTCGTCGAAACCGTGGTTAGTCGGCAGCATTTCGTCGAGGTCGCCGAAGTGGTTCTTGCCGAACTGGGCAGTGGCGTAGCCCTGGTCCTTCAGCAGCCCGGCGATTGTCGGGTCGAGGACGTTGATGCCCTTCTTGGCCCCCGGCAAGCCGACCTTGGACAGGCCTGAACGGAACACGCTCTGGCCGAGCATGAACGAGGAGCGGCCTGCGGTACACGACTGCTCGCCGTAGTAGTCGGTGAAGAGCATGCCTTCGCTGGCGATGCGGTCGATGTTCGGCGTGTGGTAGCCCATCATACCCCGGGTGTAGGCGCTGATATTGGACCGGCCAATAT
>JAHEIO010000153.1 GCA_024639325.1 Gammaproteobacteria bacterium | reverse complement strand
TGCGGCCGTCCTCGTTGTGGACAAAGCCGACGCTGTTGACGAAAGGCTCGATAATATGAATCTTCTGCAAAGGCGTGACGATCAACAGCTGTAGATTGAGCTGGGCGAACAGCCGCAGGCCGTATTGCGCAGACTCGTCCGAGCCCCGCCCGAAGGCCTCATCGATGACCACGAAGCGAAACGATCGCGAGCGCACCGCCCCCCATTCCAATCCAAATTGGTAGGCCAGACTGGCGGCCAGGATGGTGTAGGCCAGCTTCTCCTTCTGCCCGCCGGATTTTCCGCCCGAATCGGAATAGTGCTCGTGTTCGGCCCCATCCTCGCGCCAGCGCTCGCTGGCGGCGAACAGATAGCCGTTGCGCACGTCGGTAACCTTGGCCGTCCAGCGGCGATCGAGCTCGGTTTGCCCCTCGCGCCCGCGAAAACGCTCGATAATGTGCTTGACCTGCAAAAACTTGGCCTCCGAATATTGAACGTCCTCGGAGCCGGTGAGCGTGCCCTCGGTACAGGCGCGCAGTTCGTTCTGGAAGTCGCGGATCTCGGCATCCGGACTCGGTCGCGCCTCGAGCCGGATAAAGCGCCCGGGATTGTAGTCGATCTGGGCGAGCGACTCGTTGATGCGCGTTATGCGTTCCTTGATCTGCTCGCGCTCACGGGCCAGCTGGGACTGGAAATTGGCCACCTCGCGGATGGTGTTTTCGTTGAGCAGTTCCTTGAAGCGCGATTCGAAACGGGGCAGGTCATCGGCTTGCAACGCCTTGAGCATGGCGTTGTACTCGTAAGCCGCCTCGATACTGGCATCCACCTCCTCTGTTTCCAACCGGTAGGCTTCTTTGTATTCGGTCATTTCACGAATGATCTTTTCACCCAGGGTCTTGATACGCTTGTCTTCCGCATCGATACGCAGCTGCAGCCATTCGCGCATATCCCGCTCCCGATTGTCGCAGGACTCAACGCTCGGATGATGCTCGCCCAGGGCCTCTGCCCGCAATTCGTCCAGTTTCGTGAAACGGGCTGCATGCTTCGAATAGGCGGGATCGTCGAGCAGGGTCCGGGTCTGTGCACGCAGGGCCTCGGCATCCTCCCGTTTCTGCCCGGTCCTGGCGCGCCTGTCCTTGTGCTCCTCCAGCTTTTTCTCGGTCGCCGCCAGGTTCTGTTCCAGATCGTTGAGCTGCCCGGTCAGCTCCATGAGCAGGTCCGAGGCGCTCTCCAGCTGCCGCTTCTCCTCGTCGAGCCGGGCAACCTCGGCGGCCAGCGACCGCCAGTCAAGTTCGCGGAAGTCCCGGTATTCGTCGAGCTTGACCAGCACGTTGTGCCCTTGCTCCAGTTCCCGCTGCTCGGCCTGTACCCCGGCGATGCGGCTGCCCAGTTCGCCCAGGCGCTTCTCCAGCTGCCGGTGTTCGACCTCCAGGGCGGCAATCTTCCCGGCGTTGCTCCAGCCCAGCACGTAACGACGACGGTCGTCGATACGGTGCCGATCGTCTTTTTCGTGACGCTCACCGGACGACTTGATCTGACCCGTGCGGGTGATGGCGCGGGTCTCGCGCCGGAACTGTTCGCCGGTCATGCAGCAGGCGACGTTGAAACGGTGAGCCAACTCCCGTTCCAGCCAGTCGTAAAAGGGTGAATCGGGTTTGATCGCGAGTTTGCGCACCAGGGAGTCCGGGTGCAGCGCCGGCGGCTTGCCTCGGGCGGATGCGCGCACCCGAAAATAAACCAGGCGGCCACGCAGGTGGGTACGATCCACCCACTCCGATACCCGTTGGTAACGGTCATCCGGCACCAGCAGCGACAGGCCGAAGTTGTGCAGCAAACGTTCGGCAGCCCCTTCCCATTCCCGCTCCTCCTCGCGCACCTGCAGCAACTCGCCTGCAAAGGGTATCTCGGCCTCCTGAAGATCCAACGCCTCGCACATTGCGGCGCGCATGCGGATATGTTCGGCGGGAATATTGCTGCGCCGGGCCTTCAGGCTGTCGATCTCCCCCGTTAGCTGTTCATGTTGTTCCTTGCCCTGGCGTAAATCGACCGACTGCTCGGTCAGCGCATTCTGCAGCTCTGCCTCCCGCGCACCGGTAAGTTCCAACTGGCGAACCGTTTCCTGATACCGTCTCCGGAAAGCGGCTTCGTCATCCCCCGGCTGACCGCCGGCGGCGTGCACCAGCTCCGCGTAGCGTTCGGACTTTTTCTTTCTGCCATCGCGTTCAACGCCCTTGACGCGGATCTCTTCGGCGAGACGCTCCAGCCGATCGCCGCCATTGGCGGCGATGCTGAGTTTCAGTTCCGCCGCCTCCGCGCGTTGTGCATTCCGTCGTTCGGTCAGTTCCTGGATACGCGCATCCTGGCGAATCCCCTCCTCATCCAGTCCGGCGATCCGCTTGTCCAGCAGCGCGAGCTTGAGCTCCGCAAAAAAGGGGCGTAACGCGCCCCGACATGCACGCAGGTCTTCGGTAGTGTCGGCCAGTTCCGCATGTCGATCACAATTGGCGACCAGCGGGGTCAACAGCTCGATCTGCCGCTTGGCCTTGAGGACCGCTTCATGGGCTCGGTTGAGATCATCGAAATGAGCGATCAAGGCCGTGATGCGTGGCGCCACGTCGAAGGGCTCCAGCATGTGGTTGCGTACGAAATCGGTCAGATTGCCTACCGACTTCATGGACACGGTCTGATGAAACAGCTCCAGAGCCTGGTCGTTGTCGATGCCAAATCGCCGCCGAAACCAGGCTCCGTAGGGTGGAAAGCTGTCGAACACCTGGAAACCGCCGCCACGCAGGCGCTTGCGCAAGCCGGTGATCTCGGAACCAAAGTTGGCAAAATCGCCGGCGATAGTCAGATCCCGTTCGGCGCCAACATAGAAACGGACGGGTTGCCCCTGGGAGTCTTTGACCCAGAATACCTGCGCCAGCGTCACCGTCTGGTCGTATCCGGCATTGTGGAACACACCAAGTACCACCGAATAGCTGTTGTGGTCACGCAGTGCCACGGGCCTTGCGGCGACGCTGACTTCGTTGCGTTCCGTCTTGTAATGGCCCAGCACGTAGGACCTGAGAGTACGCTCCTTGCTGTCCGCGCCGGCGGCCTTGTTGTAAGCGACCCGGTGAGCCGGCACCAGTAAGGTGGTGACGGCATCGATCAGTGTCGACTTACCCGAGCCGATATCACCCGTCAGCAAGGTATTCCTGCCGTCGGCATGCATGGTCCAGACGCGGTCACCGAAGGTGCCCCAGTTGAACACCTCCAGGCGTCGCAGTCGAAAGCCCGCCAGGGTATCGTCGGCAACGAAATCCAGGTCCAGGGTTTGGGGTGAATCAGCCATCGTTTTGTGCCTGGTCCGGCTCCTCGAGCTGCGCCCGATAAGCCGCCAGCCGCGCATCGAAGTCGGCCAGCCACTGGGCATCGACAAATGCCTTCAGGATGCGGCGCACCTCGAATGCCCCGGGCTGCCCAGCCGCCGGCTTCATTCGGTGCAGAAAACCCAGTTCGACGACCTTGTTTATATGGGTATCCATCCGGTCCATCAGACGCGCCTCATTACTGGTGTCGGGCAGGAAGACACGTATCAATTCGACGATATCGTCACGCGTCAGCACCAGCCTGTTTCCACCTGCTTCCTGGCCGCTGCCGGCGTCGAACTCGGCCAGCTTCTTGCGCAGCAGAGCCAGCAACAGGCTGACTGGAAACGATAGCGGCCGGCGGGCCACCAGGCGCGGCAACTGTGCCCCGCTCTCATCACCCTCCGAATCGCGCGCCCGCAGAAAGGCATAGCCCTCCGACTCGTCCAGCACCAGCTCCAGCCCCAGCACGGCCACGTAGTCGCGCACCCGGGCCTGGAGTTCGAGCAGGTCGTTCCAAAGGCCGGCGCTGCGCGCGCTCGTCTCGTCGCGATAGATCACCCCTTTGAGCAGGGGGATGAGCAATGACGACAGATCCGGCGTCGCGGCCGCGGTCTCCCGTGGCATTTCTCTGTTCATCGAACGAATATCACCCGTGGAAGCCGCGCCTGTTTGGTCCGTTCGCGTCCCTCGGGATCGGTACCCGGCCAGGAAATGATCTCCTCCACCGCCTCGTCAACCGTGCTCTTGAAGTCCCCGCCCCCCAGCTCCAGATAGGCTATCAATTCGGCAAGGCCATGCTGCAGCGGTCGTCGCTCGCACAGTTCACGCAAGGTCACCTGCGCAGCGCCTTGCAGGGCCCGGCTGACATGTTTCGACAGCTCCGCCTTGTCCACGTACACCTGGGCAAACAGCGCCGCCGCATCCAGATCCACCTCGCCTGCTTCCAGCACGAGATCCGCGATGTTCGGCTTTACGGCCGGGGTGTGCATCGGTCGCTCCATCGGCAATTCGATGCTCGCACCGATATCGTCTATAGAAGTGAACGCGCCATCCGGCGGCGTCGTACGCACCCCCAGGGCATTGCTCTCGATACCCCGCAGGATGTCCATGATTCGACGGTTCTCCAGCCAGGCCTGGTCGTCGAGAAAACGTCGCAGCTGTTGTGACAGCTGGGCCACGGTCCGCTGGGTGTGCTCGCCGGCCTCGAGCCAGTCATAATGAGCCCGCCGGGTGCGGGCATCCGGTTTGAGTTCCGCCACTGCCGGCAGGACCAGTACCCGTTCCAACATATCGTTGAACTCTTCCTGCCGAGCGCTGGACATCAGAAAATCCCAGAAGGCACGAAAGCTGCGCCCCTGGTCGGAACCGGCGATGGCGTCGCGTTCACCCATGATCTCTTCGAGTAACTCACCCTTTCCCCCTTCCCACAGCGCTATGCGCTCGCGTACCCCCCGATCCAATGTTCGAAAATTATGCTCCACCTCGCGAAAATCCGACAGCAGTTCACGGGAGGTTGCCATGAACTGCTGAAAACGGTCCTTCACCGCGGTGTCGTCCAACAGGGTTACGCCACCATCCAACACGCCGGCTATCTCGGCTTCGATCTCGTCCCGGCGCTTTTGCAGCTCGGCGACGCGCGTCTCCGGGTCGGCCTCGCTGCCGGTATCTATCTGCCTGAGCAATTCAAACAGCGTCAACAGACGCGATTCGGTGCCGACGAAGGCGCGCTCGGTCAATTGGCCAAGCCAGGCGATGGCCTTTTCCGTAGCCGGCGTCAGGTCGAAATACGGCTCGTCCGAACTCTGTCGGTAAAATTTGCGCAACCAGCCCTTGTCATTTCCCGCCCAGTCATTCAGATAGTCCAGCGCGGCTTTGGGAAAGGCATCGGTGCCCAGACGTTCGCGCAGAACGAACAGATCATCTTCCAGACTCTCGACCAGGTCGGCCTGCGCAATCATCCTCTCATTGGGCTGGATGAAAACCCGATGCAGAAAACTCGCAATCAGCGGTGCGTGAGGTGAATTCAACAGCCGCCACGCCGGATGGTTCTGGCGCATCAACTCGAGGGTATTGAAATCCAGGCCCATGGTCAGCGCTTGCGTCTCGGCAGGCTGTCTGTTGATGACAGATGCGTGGTGATCTCGGCAGCCTCGGCCACACAAACATCGATATCAACTAAATCGTGACGGACTCTATCGACCATCGTGTTCACCATTGCGCGTTGTTGTCGAACGTTATCTTACTCGACATCCGGAGCATTTTGGGGGGATAGTTTCTGACCGATTGAATGATTTGAAATAATCAGGCGATCCCACGGGCAAAGGCGAGCTCCAGCGATTCCCTCCAGCCGGCACGGCACGAAACCACCCAACAAACACAAGGCTTCATGGCTGGAGAGAGCGTTATTCATAAACCTGGAACAACGCGATTGACGCGATGCGCAAAACGGCGTGCCTATACAGACTGATTCTATCTGGAGGATTTATTGCGAAATCGGGACCCCGCTCCGCAGCCGCCGCCGAGGTAACCGCCGTCGAGAAAGAGCGTGTGGAAATGCATACTCAGGTTGAGCGCTCACCCCTGTTTTCCTGATTGCCGGATCGATTTAC
>JAHEIO010000152.1 GCA_024639325.1 Gammaproteobacteria bacterium | reverse complement strand
GGCAGAAGCAGCGTTTTCGTGACTATTGGCGATGCCTCAGTCGGACAGACCTCGGTGGTCGTCCGCAGATTGCTCCGGAGTTACGGTGACTGATCAGACGGATGTGGCAAGCCAATCCGACATGGGGCTCGCCCAAGATCGTTGCTGAACTTGCAAAGTTGGAATCGCCGTTGCAAAGTCAACTGTAGAACAGTATCGGCCCAAGCGATTCGGACCTCCATCACCGACGTGGAAAACATTCCTAGACCAGCATGTTCAAGATCTGGTATCGATAGACTTTTTCATTGTCCTGACGGCTGAATTTCGGGTGTTGTTCGTCTTCATCGTGCTCGCCCACGACCGACGGCGAATTGTTCACTTCAACGTGACGGAACATCCCACGGCGCAGTGGGCTGCGCAACAGATCGTCGAAGCGTTTCCGTTTGATACTGCTCCCGGTTATCTGATTCGAGACGGCGACTTTCCGGCCACCTGGTAGTGTAGACAATCCGACTGCGTAGGCTTTTCTCGTCGGTCGGTCGTCGATTCGAAGTGCCTTGATCTCTTTGGGTTATGATGGCCAACTCCATGATTCCTTTTGTGATCTCGTACCCATCTCAACAACGATTAGACGCGATCCCGGCGAATTCTTGCTACGCGGGGCCACGCCGGCAGAGAGAAACAGTTACTTACCGTGACGTTGGATGCCTTGAAAGTGATTCTTTCGATTCGCTTCGGGATACTGGATGAACTCGGGGTGGGCGATCACGTTACCATTGTTCGCGCCCAACCTGCGGGCGTGTGTCACGCTACGCTTGATGGCATCCAGTTTCTGGAGTACGTCGCCGGTCCAGTTCCGTTTTTGTGACATGGCTACACTCCTCGAAAGTCAGACAATTTGGGATTAATACTGGCGCAGCCTGTGGGTGTCCAATTCGTAATTCTGACCGTAATTCAATGACTAACGTATTGCGGAGGACTGAGTTTTCGGTCATGAGCTACTAATTCGCCATGGACGGGTATTACTTTATTTGCCCGATCTCATGTTTGAGCATGTCGTTGACAAGCTCGTTGACCTCGATACCTTTTTCTTTCGCCTTGCGCTGCAGAACGCTGAGCACGTCGTCATTGAGGTAGACCGGCAGGTTTAAGGTGGCGTCGGGCTTATAGAACTTGCCGCGCTCGCCCTTGGAAAAGTCGTATTCGTCTCTCATCGATTTTGCTCGTAGTCGCGTTGCTCGTGTGGTGTGGCTAGTCGGGCAGAGATGATCCGGAGCATAGCCTCGGTGTCGCTGATCTCTTGAAAGGTATGGACCACGACCAGCAGCGATCTGTTCTAGGCCTGCCCCAGAGTAATCCAGCGTTCCTCGTCTTCGCTATGGTCTTCATCATAGATCGAAACGGCCAGGTTGTCTCTGAATTCCGTAGCTGCCTGTTCAAACCCGACCCCGTGTTTGCGGTGGTTGGCGACGGCCTTGCTGGGATCCCATTCAAAACTTTACTGGATGGCCACCGCCCTCAAGCCGTTCAGGTTGCTGACGATCTCTTGTGCTTGATGATCATGCCACCGAGCAGGGCCGTGATGCTTTCTTGTTTTTGTCTGACATCCGCGAGATCATCTCGAACTGAAACCGCGCTGAAATGGAGTTGGGTTTGGCATTGGCATATTTTACTAGAAAATATGGGATCAGTCTGATATCGAGTCATTTTTTGAAAACCGTGTCTAGGCGATTATATTGAACGAGGGCCAATATCCAAGCTGGGCGCAGGTAAACGATTGAGCAGTCCCGGCAAAGCGGCTATCGGTACAACGGATCGAGACGGGGCGGGTCGAGTCGAGTCTTATACAACTGGAACCGGTATTACGACACCAAGCCGGGAGGTATTCTGCCGACGCCCTTTGTCGAGTGGTGCTTAGCATTCGCATAAAGTATGTCATGTGACCAATGTTTTACCCCTGTCGTCCGTAAACATTGTGTCAATTTCAATCGAACGACTATACGAGCACCATCACGTTAGGCTCGTGTAATAGTCTTATGTCACCGACGGCCTGAAAATGTAGCCGGAGCGGCGAGATTGAGATGTTTTACATCGCCGCAATACACACTAGTAAAATCTTCGTATTTGAACCGTCCCATTTCGTATCGTTCCGCACTATTCCGGATTTTCAAGAATTGATAGCTTATTGAAGAATATCAGAGAGTTAGCGGTGAGTCGTAAGAATCTTGCCAAGGTTGGGTTCGCGAGTTCGAGTCTCGTTTCCCGCTCCATAAAATGAAGCACTTGCGTGTTGGCAGAGGGACCGACCAAGACGCAAATTCTCGGTCCTGTCAAATTACCGGGAAACGATCAATCGGATACGCAACTCGAAAGCCTTTTCATGTGTTGTAGACGCAGGTCACCCGTTGCCGCTCCCTGATTGCGTTGGCGCGAAACATCCGATAATGACAGGCTCGAATCAGATGACGACCGAACCGAAATAGATTATTGACCACTCGGTGCACAGATAGAAATATCTGCGCTTGTTTGAGTGATTGGAACGCCGCATGAACGCTAATTCGACGCCGACAGGTTCAATCCTCAGATTTCTGGACGAATCGCAGCAGATTATTGGTTGTAATAAGGCGGCAATACCATTTGAAAAGCCGTTTCTGTGAGCCGCGCATCTGCATTTCTTTCCGCAGTGACTCTGTCAACCTGGCAAGCGCGCTGCTGGTGAACTCCGTGTGCACATTGCCGGTGAATCGAATAGCATTTATCCTTCGTACACATCACACTAGGTACAAATTTTTGGAGAATGCCATGAATTCTAAATCGTTGTTTATGCCTTTAATTAGCAGCGCCCTCATTTGGTGCGGTGCCGTTAGCGCCGGTGAAATCGACAATTACAAAAAGGAAGCGGTTGAGACTACGCAGGCTTTCGTGAAACAACTCGGCGGCGCCATGCAAGAACAAATGAAAGCCGGTGGACCCGAAGCTGCGGTGAAAGTCTGCTCTGAACTCGCGCCTCAAATTTCTGCTGAGATGTCACGCGAAAAAGGCTGGAAAGTCACGCGTGTGGGTACACGCGTGCGCAATCCCATGCTGGGTATACCGGATGCGTGGGAACAGAAAGTGCTTGCGAGGTTTCAGGAACGAGCTGCAAAAGGCGAAACATTTGACAAAATGGCGCATGCAGAGATCGTTACTGAACCGGGCGGAAAATATTTTCGCTTTATGAAAGCCATAGGTGTACAACCACAGTGCCTGGCGTGTCACGGTGAAAAAATAGATCCGGACATCAAAGCAATGGTTGATGAACGTTATCCTCATGACAATGCTCGTGGCTACAAAGCCGGCGATTTACGTGGCGCTGTAAGCATCAAACGACCCTTGTGAAAGAATTGATTTTCCTCCCTGTCAATTGACGTATTGGCTATTATTCATGTCTAACATAATAAGCCTTCTCGCTTTCTACATTAAATTATTCTAAGAAAGTGCCTCGCTTATATTGGCAGAGAGGGCAATGCCAAAAACGAAACAAGAATACAGAGTGACGGGCGAAGAATTGGCTGTGGAGTGTCGTGGCGCAGAGCGATGGCGGTTGCCCCGCATGGGGGCGGCAGCCTTCACCGGTCTGGTGACTGGGTTGCTCAGCATGGTCATGGCGATCTCCTTCGCCTCCCTGATTTTTTCCGGCGAACTCGTCGTTTTCGCCCCAGTCGGAATCGGGCTGGCCCTGTACAGCGCCATCGCGATCGGAATAGTGACTGCTCTGACCAGTTCGTTCAGCGGTATGGTGGGGATTCCTCAGGGCATCCCCGCTATCATCATCGGCTTAATCACCGTGAACGTCTTTACCGGCTTCCCTGACGGGGCGTCTCGCGACGAGGTCTTGGCAAGCGTGTTGATTGCCGTTGCCTGCACTTCGGTTCTGACCGGACTGAGTTTCCTGGGCCTAGGGCGCTACCACATGAGCTGGCTGGTGCGCTACATCCCCTACTCCGTGGTCGGTGGCTTTCTCGCTGGAACGGGCTGGCTGCTGGTGACCGGGGCGGTCAGGGTTATGACCGGTTTGACGGTTGGTTTGGATACGGTCTCGGACTTGGTCGATTTGCAGACGCTGACGCAGTGGGTTCCGGGTCTGCTGTTTGGGATATGTTTGTTCGCGCTGCACCGACGAACAGACCATTTCATCATTATGCCCAGTGCGCTGCTGCTCGGGACTGGCTTATTTTATGGGGTGCTGTTGGCGAAGGGTATCCCTACGGGCACCGCAGCGGCCGACGGCTGGTTGCTTGGACCCTTTGAGGACACTCGGCTCTGGGTTCCAATCACGACGGATACGCTGGCGATCGCGAACTGGGGACTGATCGCGGACCAGGCCGGTGGCATGCTAGTCGTCAGTGCGATAAGCGTCATTGCATTGCTGCTGAATGCCGCCGGCGTGGAGCTGGCTACGAAAAGAGACATCGACCTGAATCGGGAACTGGAATGCGCGGGCTTGGCGAATCTCGTCTCGGGACTGGGCGGCGGCATGGTGGGATTCCAGGCCATAAGCCTTTCTTTGCTGGCCGACCGTTTTGGGGCCGCGAGCCGGCTCACGGCCTTGATCGCCGCAGGGGTTTGCGGGGCAGCCCTCTACTTAGGCGCAGATATTATTACGCTGCTCCCCAAGTTCATCCTCGGTGGCGTGCTGATGTCTCTGGGCATCGGCCTGTTGGTGGAATGGCTGATCGAGTCCTGGCGGGCGCATTCCCGACTCGATCACCTGGCGGTGATTAGCATACTGATCGTGATCGCCACAGTCGGGTTGCTGGAAGGGATTGCTGTCGGCATCACGCTGGCGGTATTTCTGTTGGCCGTGGATCTCAGCCGCGTCGATGCGGTCAAGCACATCCTCTCGGGGTCGGACCATGTGAGTCACGTGGAACGATCGCACGCCCAGAGTAGCTACCTTAAACAGCAGGGTGAACGGATCCACCTGCTGGAGTTGCAGGGTTTCATATTCTTCGGTACCGCAAACACGTTAGTTGAGAAGATGCGAAAGCGCTGCGACGATCCAAATCAGATGCGGGTAGAGTTCGCAATCCTTGATTTCCGCCGGGTGATCGGTATCGATTCCTCGGCCGTGCTGAGTCTCAAGCGTCTGCAGCAGCTGGTGAGAGTACGCGGTATCACTTTGATCTTCACGAACCTGGCCGAGAAGGCGATCCTGCAGCTTCGCGGTCATGGCCTGATCGACTCTGCCGATGACGGTCTACTTCGGTTCGACGACCTCGAGCAAGGATTGGAGTGGTGCGAGGAACGACTCTTGTTGCAAATGCCCGATGCCGGCGAGGAAGACAATGTGACGCTTTTAGGCGATCTGGGAAGTTTGTTGGCTGAGGGTGAGCCGGGCGGAGAAATCCTGCAATACCTCGAACGACAGGAAATCTCGGCGTCGCAGACATTGATCGCGGAGGGCACGCCGCCGATGGACATGTACTTCGTCCAGTCCGGTCAGGTGTCCGTGTATCTTAAACTACCTGAAGGACGGACACTGAGAATCCGTAAAATGAACGCAGGCACGGTCGTGGGCGAAATCGGTGTCTATCTCGACATCGCGCGAACGGCGACCGTGATTGCCGACGAGGCCACCGTTGTCTACCGTCTCTCCCGGGACGCGCTTCAGACCATGGAAAGTGAGGCGCCCGTCCTGGCATCGGCCTTCCATAGGGCCATGGTGTGCATTCAGGGCGAGCGCCTCGCGAGTCTGAACGGCCAAATTCGCGCACTGCTTCGCTGACTCGGTTACGGCCGATCCGCATCTCGGCCCGTGCCTCCGTAAAAAAAAAACCGTCGGTGTCCAATTAGTAATTCTGAACTTAAATCGATTTGTACGCCCGGTATAGAGCAATCGATACTTGCGTTTCTTGAGCACAGAGTAGGGAAGTATGCCTTTGGCAACAAGACTGGCTAACAGTCTGTATTAAGGCGATAATTTGCA
>JAHEIO010000061.1 GCA_024639325.1 Gammaproteobacteria bacterium | reverse complement strand
ATCGCTCGGGATCCTGGTGAGAAATGCGGGCTAGTTAGTTCCTCTCCAGCAAAAGCTTGAGTCATTGCGAGGAGCGCGCCGAAGCTGTGAGCGAGGCGTGGCAGGACGCGGCAATCCAGCGCCGAATTAAAACAATTTGTTTCACTGGATTGCTTCGCTACGCTCGCAATGACGGGTATTCTGGACAGGAACTAGTTGAAGTGACCCGGAAAAACTCGCGGCAGCTTTGAGATCACGCGTCAATCAGATTGTATGATATGGCAACCATAGCTGAATAACCCCCATGAACGATGGTTACCGAAACGGATCACCTTCACCCTGATCTTTATCGCTTCCTGTTCGGGTTCGGCTGGTATTGCCATTTCGACTTTCTCGTTCATGTTCAACCTGCGTCTCGTAATGAGGTAAACACCCGTGTGGTTGATATTTTCCAGGTGCGCATATTGATAGCCGCTCCTCTCCCCGCCGTACAGATGTACGCGAAGCCTTAGGTCATGTCGAAAGGTTCGCCGTCGTTCGTACATAACCTTGCTCACGGCATCGGTCAGACCCAATTCGGCGTTGGTTCGAAGGAACGGGCTTCCCCTTCATGACGAACTTGCACAAGCATAAATCGCCGTGTTCTTTTCATGAACATCTGAACAGGTGAAGTAGGGGACGTGGTTCCCGGGTTCGTTCCGGTACATCGAATCTGTGCTCGATGGCGCGACGCCCGGGGCCCGGAAAACGACGATCTTCTCCTCCTCGTGCGAAATATTCTACGTCCTTGATTGCCTGTCGGCGGTCTTGTTCAGATCTTTTGATGAAACTCCTCATGTCTTTATGCCTCGGTATGTCAACATAAGTGCGCGAAATAGATTCCGGCAAAGAGCTGAAAACAGCGTCAACCGTAAAGATGAATGGACGGCAAAAAACGACAACCGCACTGTGCATTCTGCCGGATAGCACCTCGCCTCGCCCCTTTGTTCGGGCCTCTGATCTACACCCGATCAATAATTCAGCAATCTCCGTGCCGGATAATTAAAATGCAGTGTTATCAGTGTGTTAGCAACTTGCCGCTGAAAAGAACCGCTAAAAGTGTAAAAGGTCTTGACACTTTTCAGTTCGTTCTGATGCTAAAACCCGCCCCTATCAGGCCGAAAGCACATAGTTAGTCAATAAAAACAATGGGATAGAAGCGATTTGGCGGAAAAACGGGGTGTAAAGAGGATCGATGAACGATATCGCGCAATAAAAACCCCGCACCGAGGCGGGGCGGTTGTCTTGCCGGCCCGTGGGCGTGGAACCATTGTTTATTCAGCGAACGGATACTCTCTGTTGAATTACCGGAGTGGCTCTTTCAATACCGTCAAACAATATGCCAAAGGCGCTGGGAAACGCTTCCGCCCGCTGCCCATTTCCCGCTGAGCCATCGGCTTTTGATGATTGGAATATCGGTACTGCGCGAGGCCCTGATGCGGCGTTTTACCGTGAAAGATATTTTGATCTGACGCCGGAACCGTCAAAAAAAACAATTTTCTGATTATTCGGGAGACCCTGTCTGAAAAATTATTTTCCTATCAAGTATACTGTTTGTGGTTTATTCAACCGTTATTGTGAATGACGCCATGAGTGAAAAGAAATCAGAAATACTTGGCTATGCCACGTTACTGCAGGAGGTCAAGGGCACCGATTCCAAAACCGGCCTGCTTACGCGCGCGAATCTCTACAAACAACTGATTCGAGACTTGGCGCGTTGTGAACGCTACGGTAACAAACTTTCGATCGCCAGTATGCGAGTCGTCGGAGACAAGGAAGAGCTATCTCAAAAGGACACCGCCGAACTGATGGATGAGTTAGGCAATGAGCTGGCGGCAAGAGTACGTACCGTCGACTGCGCGGCCAGATGGTCAGAGCACGATTTCCTCGTCGTGCTGCCGGAAACCGACGCGGAGGGTGCGCGTTTGTTCCTAAATAAGGTCGAGGCCATCATGAACGAATCGTTAAAGCAGAGCGCCCATTCGAAGCTTAGAGTCAAAACCGAGATCGCCGGCTGGGAGAAAGGATTCGACATGCCGGTAATTCTGTCAAAAGTGGGCTTGTAGGCGAGAAGAATTCGGCCGGTACCGTCACCTCAGGCTACTCGAGCGGAGGGCGCCGCTGCTTTGATCGCACCTGCTTTGATCGCACCCTATGTCCCATACGCCCGGATGCGGTCGCTGCCGGTCACCAGCAGTTCCTCGAATTCTTCGGCGGATACCGGTCGACTGAAGTAGAAGCCCTGGACTTCTTGGCAGCCTTCGTCGATCAAGCACTGCAGCTGGTGGGCGGGCTCCACGCCTTCGGCAATGACCTGCAGATTTAACTTTTCTGCGAGGTCGATGACCGCGCTGACGATGGTCGCGTTCTTGAAATTGGTCCCCATGTCGTGGATGAAGGACTGATCGATCTTCACCTTGCTCAACGGGTAGCGCCGGAGGTAGTCGAGGGAGGCGTATCCTCTGCCGAAGTCGTCGAGTGAAATGCGGATCCCCAGTGCGTGCAAGGTCTCGAGTGTACTTTCCACGGATTGCTTGGCCTCCAGCAGCACGGTTTCGGTAAGCTCGATCTCGAGATACCTCGATTCGAGTTCTGCGTCGGCCAGGATGTGCGAAATCTTGGAAACGAAGTGTGGGTCGCGCAGTTGAATCGCAGAGATGTTGACCGAGATGGGGAGCGCCGGCAGATTGCTGTTTTGCCACCTCTTCGATTGGTTGCACGCCGTCCGCAGGACCCAATCGCCGACCTCATCTATCATGCCGATGCTTTCCGTAATGGGTATGAATTCGGTCGGCGACACGATGCCGAGCTGTGGATGGCGCCAACGAACGAGTGCTTCGACACCCACGATGCACCGATCGCCGAGACCCACCTGTGGCTGGTACTCGAGAAAGAACTCGTCGCGCTCGACCGCTCTGTGGAGATCCTGGGCCAGGCTCATTCGGCGCTTGATCTCAGTATCCATATCTTCTTCGAAGAATCGATAAGTATTGCGACCCTCGCTCTTTGCCCGGTAGAGGGCAAGATCCGCCTGTTTCATGAAATCGGACTTGGAGGTTGTATCGCGATTACTGATCGAGATACCAATGCTCGCGCTGGTGAAAATCTCTTGTGATGCCACCTTGAAGCTCTCTGAGAATACGCGCAGCAGCCTCTCGGCGAGCAGCGCGGCGTTCTTCCTGCTGGATATGTCCGTTTGCAGTACTGCAAACTCGTCGCCGCCGAGTCGACAGGTCGTGTCGATGTCACGCAACGCCTGCTTCAGCCGTTGGCCGACTGCTACGAGGAGCTGATCGCCGGCATCGTGGCCGAAAGTATCGTTGACGTCCTTGAAATTGTCGAGGTCGATCAAAAGAAGGGAGACTCGGGACCCCAGGCGGCGAGCGCGATTGAGTTCGATCTCGAGCCGGCTGTCGAGGGCGTACCGGTTCGGCAGGTCGGTCAAGAAATCATGCAGCGCCATGTGAGCGATGCGCTGCTCCGACTCAAGCTGCGCGGTGATGTCCTCGTGAATCGCGACGAAGTGTGTAACGCCGCCATCGTCGCCCCGTATCGGCGTTATCGTCTGTTCGGCCGTGTATAAAGTGCCTGAACTGTGCCGGTTCGTCACCCTGCCGCGCCAGACCTCGCCGTTGAGAATCGTCCGCCATAAGTCGCGATAGAATTGATCGTCTTGCTCGCCGGACTTGAGAATTCGGGGATTTTCCCCGGCGACCTCGGTTGCCCGGTAGCCGGTCAGCACCTCGAAGGCGGGGTTAACCCACTCGATTGCACCCCTATTGTTGGTAATGAAGATCGCATTGGCTGCGGACTCGATGGCGGCCTTCTGCAGATGCAACGTACTCCGCATCTTCTTGTCATGTAGTGAACTCATTTCGTTGGAAAAATAGAGAATTCGTCCCCGGAATCGGGAAAAGTGGGTGACACCGGCAAATCGAATACCCTAATTGCGCCTCGAATAATCGCTTTCGCCAACAAATCGGCCTATTTTGATTTCTTGATGTGTAGACACGTTTTATGTTTATAGACCATTGTTTTGAATATTGTATCGGTACGGCCTGGCCGGCTGGCAATATTCGGCGCAGATTGGTCTAGTATTAAATATGGGGAAGGTGACTATTTCGAAGCAAACGCGTGAATGACAACCCGTGGGGGGTGAAGCATGATTGCATCATGGTTGAGGTGCTTTCCGGGTCTGGACCGGATAAGCGATCCATTTTGGAATGAAGCACAGGCTGGGGCAGAACTCGCGAAGGTATTTCAGGGCGAATATTTGTTCCGTGATGGAGATCCGTGTGCCCATTACGTGCTGACGTTGAAAGGGTGTATTCGGGTGTCCAGGACCGCCGATACCGGCCGGGAGATCGTGGTATACAGAATCTCGGAAGGGCAAAGTTGTCCATTGACGACGGCCGTGCTGTTCACCGGTCAGCGCTATCCGGCGGACGCGATCGCCGATATCGACTCCTATCTCGTCCTGTTCAGCGCCAAGAAGTTCCAAAGGGCGTTCGAGCACTCGCCGGGTTTTCGTCAATTCGTGTGTGCGGAATATGGCGGGCGACTCATTGAGCTTGTCGTGTTACTCGAACACGTGGCTTTCGGAAACGTCAACACAAGACTGGCACATTGGTTGCTGGCTCATAAAGGCGATGCAGCGACGCCTATCGACGTCTCGCACAGCGAACTCGCCCGGGAGGTTGGCAGCGTGAGGGAGGTCGTGAGCAGGCAGTTGAAGTCATTCGAGCGTCACGGCTGGATCCGTCTGGGCAGGCGGCGGATCGAGGTGACCGATCAAACCGGGCTGGCGCAGATGGCGCCGAACGGAGAGAGCGCCGCGAAGGCAAGCATAGAAATTGCAAAGCCCATGCTATCCGATAGAAACGCGTCGATCCATTGACGCGCCGGTGTGATGTCGAACCAAAACATTCGCACGATATGCTGATGAACACCGCGTCCGTGCGTCGACATCGAGATTAGATTGTATGCGGCGATAGATGTACTATTGATCAATCCAAAACCCTTATATGGGTAGGTAAATTACCGCATTCGACCGGATTGATCTCGAAGCCGTATAAAATGTACGCCTATGTTCATTAATCCGTTTGTGTTCAGCAGCGCTGTCGCTGTCCGTATGGAGGGTAGTTGCGGTTGATCAGCGCCACCCAGATCAGGCCGGATATTTTTGTCGGCAGCTATCCTCAGAATCAAGCGGACGTGGATCGACTGGTGTCCGGACCGGAAATTACGGCAATTCTGAATCTGCAAACCAACGATGATCTTCACGCCCTTGGCATAAGATGGTCCGATTTTCTGCAGGTATACAAAGCGCGCAACATCCTTTGCATGAGGTACCCCATTGTCGATTTCTCCCCGAACGACCTGGAAAACCGTCTGGAGGGCGCCGTTGATATGCTCGATCAATTACTCGGCAACGGCTACCGGGTTTACGTGCACTGCACTGCGGGCGTTTGCCGCGCGCCGGCGGTGGTGATCGGCCATCTGGCATGGAATCAAGGCATGGGCCCAAAGGCGGCGATAAAGTTGGTCAAACGCCTGCGCCCGTGTTCTCCGTATATTGACAGCATATACCTGGTGCACTTGAGCAAGACCTACAACTTCGACCGCACGAAGCGTCATAACTAGGGGATTGCCCGCGGTTCTCCGAGCCGGTTTCCGAGCCGGCGAATTTCGTTGCCATCGTCATTTCAGGGTGTTTTAATGGGTCAACGCCGGGGCTGAGCACGGTCCTGCACGCGAAATGTGCGCGTCGTTAGAAAATCCAGTCGAGGAGAAGAGGAATGTCATCCAGCAAGCTAAACGAGCTACTTCACCGTAAAGGTATCACCCGTCGCCAGTTCATGGTCAATGCCGCGGCGCTCGGCGTCGGCGCGAGCACGGCATCGCTGCTCTGGTCCGAATCCGCAACGGCGGCAACCCCCAACAAAGGCGGCACTCTGAGATTGGGAATCGGCCACGGTTCGACCACCGATTCCCTCGATCCCGGAACCTTCGAAAACCTCTACATGCAGCTCGTCGGCGGCGCGGTCTACAACAAGTTGACCGAAGTGGCCAATGACGGTCAACTGGTGCCCGAAATCGCCGAATCCTGGGACGTGACGCCGGACGCCACCCAGTGGACGTTCAACTTGCGCCAGGGCGTCGAATTCCACAACGGCAAGACCCTTGACGCCGAGGATGTCATTGCCTCTTTCCAGCACCATATGGGCGATGATTCGACTTCAGCGGCGAAAGCGATTCTCGATCCGATTACCGACATCTCGGCCGACGGCAAGAACAAGGTCGTGTTCAAGCTCGAGTCGGGCAATGCCGATTTCCCGTTCATCGTCAGCGACTACCATATCGCCATCCTGCCGGCCAAGGACGGCAAGGTCGATCCGAGATCCGGCGTCGGATGCGGCGCTTACACGGTAGGCAGCTATGACCCCGGCGTGCGCACCGCCCTGAATCGCTTTGCAAACTACTGGAAGTCCGACCGCGCGCATTTTGACGAGGCCGAAATGCTCGTAATTATCGACGTCGCAGCGCGCACCAACGCCCTGACCACGGGCGAGATCGACGCCATGGACCGGGTCGACCTCAAAACGGCGCACCTGCTGAAGCGCAATAAGAACGTGCGGATCGAGGAGGTCAGCGGTACGCAGCACTATACGTTTGCGATGCACACCGATACAGCGCCGTTCGATAACAACGACGTGCGGCTCGCGCTCAAATACGGCGTCGACCGGGAGGCACTGGTGCAGACAATTCTGCGCGGCCACGGCGTGGTCGGCAATGATCACCCGATCGGCCTGTCCAACCGCTACCATGCCGGCGATCTGCCGCAGCGCCAGTACGACCCCGACAAAGCCAGGTTCCATCTCGAGAAGGCGGGCCTGTCCAGCCTCAAGGTCGATCTGAGCGCCGCCGATGCGGCCTTCGCAGGCGCGGTCGACGCCGCGGTTCTGTATAAGGAGCACGCCGCCAAGGCGGGCATCGAGATCAACGTGGTGCGCGAACCCAATGACGGATACTGGTCCAGCGTATGGCTGAAAAAGCCCTGGTGCGCGGTCTACTGGGGCGGACGACCGACGGAAGACTGGATGTTCTCCACCGCCTATGCGGCGGGCGTGCCGTGGAACGACACCCGATGGGATCACAAGCGCTTCAACGAGCTGCTGGTAGCGGCCCGCTCCGAGCTGGACGACGCCGACCGCCGCCAGATGTACTTCGAGCTGCAGGAGATCGTCAGCAACGAGGGCGGGGTCGTCGTACCCATGTTCGCCAACTACGTCATGGGATTGAACCAGAAGGTCCAGCACGACAAGCTGGGCGCGAACTGGAGCATGGACGGTTTCCGCTGCGTCGAACGCTGGTGGTTCGCTTAAGCGGTTTTTGGTTGGGCGCTTGAATTCAAGGCCGGCCCTGCCTGTGCCGCTGTAGACGGTCCTCGAGTTCCGCCCAGCGCTCGAGAGCCTGGTCGATTGACCGCTGTGTTTCCTTGAGTTCCTGAAGGACGGGTTGCGTCATCGCATGCCCTTGGGTGTAAAACCCCGCCGCGGAAACCTGTTCCTGCAATTCGACCATACGCACTTCCAGGCTTTCGATGGTGTCCGGCAGATGATCGAGCTCGCGCTGCTCGTTGTAACTCAACTTGCTGGGTCCGGCGGGGGGCGCGGGTTCCTTCCGGTGAGTCGTGGATCGCTTGGCGATATTCGGATTTTCGATTTCGGTAAGCGTCTTGCCCCGGCGCAGCCAGTCGGAGTAGCCGCCCAGGTACTGCCGCACTGCGCCGCCTTCCTCGAAAACAATGGTGCTGGTAATGATGTTGTCGAGAAACTGCCGGTCGTGGCTTACGACGATCACCGTCCCGCCGTATTCGACTAGGCGATCTTCGAGGACTTCGAGCGTCTCGAGATCAAGGTCGTTGGTAGGCTCGTCGAGAACCAGCAGATTCGCCGCCCGGGTGAACAGCTTGGCGAGGATGGTGCGGTTTCGCTCACCGCCGGACAGGGATCTGACCAGCGTCCGGGCGCGTTTCGGAGTGAACAGAAAGCCCTTGAGGTAGCCGATGATGTGGCGATCCTTGCCATAGAAGCTGACGTGCGTCCTGCCGCCGCCGACATTGTCGGCCACCGACTTGTCCGGATCCAGCGATTGCCGCAACTGGTCGAAATATCCGATCTCCAGATGCGTGCCGTGCTTCACCGTCCCCGACAGGGGCTCGATCTCCCCTAGCAGAAGGCGAAGCAGGGTGGTCTTGCCGACGCCGTTGTTGCCCAGGATGCCGATTCGGTCGCCGCGCATGATTTTGATGGAAAAGTTCTCGATCAGCGGCTCGTCATCATATCGATAGCTCACATTCTTCGCGCGAATCACCACCCGGCCGGATTGCTCCGCCTGCTCGATAGTGATTCGCGCATCACCCTCGCGGCTAATCCGCCTGGCCCGCTCCTGGCGCATTCTTGCCAGCGCTCTGGCTCGGCCCTCGTTGCGGGTCCGGCGCGCCCTGATGCCCTGACGTATCCAGATTTCCTCCTGTTCGAGCATCTTGTCGAAGCGCTCGTTGCCGCGCTCCTCCGCTGCCAGGGCCTCTTCCTTTCTGCGCACGTAATGCTGATAGTTCCCAGGCCAGCTCGTCAACTGCCCGCGATCGAGTTCGATGATTCGAGTTGCCAGGCGCTGCAGAAAAGCACGATCATGGGTAATGAAAACAACGGATCCCTCATGGCCCAGAACGATGTTTTCGAGCCACTTGATGGTCACGATGTCGAGATGGTTTGTGGGTTCGTCCAGCAGCAGCAGATCGGGCTTCTGTACCAGCGCACGGGCCAGCGCCACGCGCCGACGCCAGCCGCCCGACAGTTCGTTCATCGTCCGGTCGGCCGGCAGGTTGAGTTCGGTAATCGTGGTGTCCACACGCTGTTCGAGGTGCCAGCCGCCGTGGGTATCGATCAACGCGTGCAGATTTTCGAGTTTTCGGAGCGCGTCGGTATCCACGCCCTGTTGCGACCGCCGGGTGTATTCATCGAGCAGCGCCTGGATGCCCGTCAGGCCGGATTTCACGACCTCACGAACGCTCAAATCGTGCGCCTCGGGCAGGGCCTGCTCGAGCTGGCTGACGACGAGGGCATCTCTGCGGATGATTTCGCCGTGATCCGGCTCTATCTCGCCGGTGATGAGTTTCAGCGTCGTCGATTTGCCCGCGCCGTTGCGGCCGATCAGGCAGACGCGCTCGCCGGGCTCGATGGCAATGTCGGCCCGGTTGAGGATCTTCTGGTCGCCGATATCGAGCGACACCGATTTGAAGCGTATCAGAGACATGGAATCAGGGGTGCAATTCTATTCGATTCCTTGGGGCGATTGACCCAAATCAACATGATCCGTTGCAGTCCAGGCTAAGCTGATCGGCGATCCTGCCAAAGGTGGCACCTGGAGGTGTTGCTATGATCAAGACTATATTGGCCGCGACGGATGGTTCCAGCCATGCACGCAAAGCGATCGAACTTGCTATAGAGTTTGCAACGAAGTTCGATGCCGGAGTCGTCGGCAGTGTGTCGAATAAGGTCAACCATCTCGCCAAATGTACCTGCGTATGCGTCAAGTAATGGCGTAGTGTCCGTCCGGGGTGCCGGCATTGCCCGCTCGGTCATTCCAGATATAACTCGACAAACGATTGGAGAAACCCATGAAGTTCAGATCCAGTTCTCTTTATTTCGCCGCGATCATTGGTGCGACATTGATTGTATCCCCGGTCCATGCGGAGACCCGCGTTACCTACAAGTCGGCGAAGTCGACCTCGTCGTACTATCAGATGGCGGTGCAGATTGCCGAGGCGATGAAGGCAGGCTCCAACGGGGACATTATCGTCACGGTCGAGGAAAGCCAGGGCTCCGTTCAGAACGTGATGGAAGCCAAGGTACGGGGCGGCGATTACGTATTCACCACGCCGCCGGTGCTGGTCATGCTGGCGCAGGGCGGCAAGGCCATGTTCGAGGGCAAGGGCGATCCGAAATTCGATGACATTCGGGCGCTCTTTCCGATCCCTTCCCTGACGATGCACTTCGTGATGTCCAACGACAGCGGAGTGAATGACTTTGCCGGTATGGAAGGCAAAACCATCCTGCTGGGTAAAGGATCATTCGGGGCAAAGGAAGGTGCGAAGTATCTCCAGCTGTTTGGCCTCGAGGGCAAGGTCAAGCTGGCGGACGCGGAGCTGTCCAACGCGGTGTCGGCGCTCAAGAACGGCCAGATCGACGGTTTCGTCACCGCGGGTTCCTTCCCCGCGCCCAATGTGATCGAAGCGGCCGCGTCCACGGGGGTAACCGTGCTCTCGCTTTCGGACGAACAGATCGCGCAAACCAAACGTACACGTCTGGATATCCCGGCCGGCACCTATGCCGGGCAGGACCAGGATATCGTCACCACCTCGCTGCCGGTCGTGGCCTACACCACCAAAGCGATGGACAACGAAACCGCCTACGCCCTGACCAAAACCTACTGGCAGCAGAAGAATTCGATGGGCTCCAGCGCGGCCTGGTGGAACGGCGTCGACAAGGGCTTGATGCCCAACATTACCGGCAAGATCCATCCAGGCGCCATTCGCTATTATGAAGAAGCCGGTTTCACCCTGGCACCGGAGCAAAAATAGCGCGACGGGGTACACTAGTGTACGAGCGTGATTGAGCGGCAACCGATGCCGCGTCCGGCCGTGTACCGGGGTTTTGCCCTGGTACTCGCCGTCACCTCCGTGGTTTTTCACCTTGCACTGGTGTTCTCCGGGTTGACTCCGAACCTGGTCAGCCGTCCCGTTCATATGGCGCTGGCCCTGCCGTGGATCCTGTGTATCGGAGTCGTTCCAGGCGCCGCGCGCATATCGGGATGCGTGTTGTGCGTCGCCGGCATCGCCTGCTGTCTATGGGTTGCGATCCAGCACGACGCGTTAGCCAATCAATACGGCTTCCTCGAGAACAACATGCAGATCGCAATCGCGGCCACCCTGCTGCTCGTGGTCATCGAAGCCGCACGACGCGCCATCGGCTGGCCGCTGCCGCTGGTTGCCGTGATCGCGCTGCTGTACGGGTTGTTCGGTCAATACATACCGGGCGAATTCGGACATTCGGGTACGCCGTTGAAAAGTTTTCTAGGCACCCTGACCATCGCGGAGGGCGGCATCTGGGGCAGCCTGACCGGGGTGTCGGTGAACATCGTGGCGGTCTTCGTGATCTTTGGCGCCGTCCTGAACGCCGGCGAAGCCGGTCGTGGATTCATGAACGTGGCCGCGGCCGCCGCGGGGCGGCTGCGGGGCGGGGCCGCGAAGGTCTCCGTCATATCGTCGGCACTCTTCGGTTCGATCTCGGGATCGGCATCCGCAAACGTCGCCTCGACCGGGGCAATTACGCTGCCCGCGATGTCCCGCCTCGGTTATCCTAAACGTCTGGCCGCCGCGGTGGAAGCGGTGGCATCTTCCGGCGGGCAGATCATGCCGCCGCTGATGGGTGCGGGGGCGTTCGTCATGGTGGAGCTGACCCGTGTGCCCTATACCGGGATCATGGCCGCCGCACTCCTGCCTGCGATTCTTTACTTTCTCGCGGTCTGGGTGGGTATCGACGCGTACTCGAAGCGTTTCGATCTCAAGGGACTCCCCCGGGAGGACAGTCCGTCGACCCGCGAGGTTGTCGTCACCTCGGCGTTTTTCCTCGTACCCTTTACAGTCCTGCTTTGGGGCATGTTCATCGGCAACTACACCCCGCAATACTCTGCCTGCCTGGCCATTCTCACCGGGGCGCTATTGTTGTTGGTGGATGGCGGATTGAAGTTCGACCTGAAACAGGCCTTTTTGCGAGTAGAAAACGCGGCGATGACCGCTGCACGTCAGGTGTCCATGATCGCGGCCATCATCCTGTGTGCTTCGATCATCATCGGTGTGCTGGCGGTCACCGGGCTTGGCGTGAAGATCACCTCCCTGATCCTGTCTGGATCCGGTGGGCTCCTCTGGCCGGCACTGTTCCTGACGGCCGTGGCCTGCATGATCCTGGGCATGGAGGTCCCAACAACCGCTGCCTACGTCATCTGCGTATCCGTCGCCGGCCCTGCACTCATCGATCTTGGGTTGGGGCCTCTGCAGGCGCACCTGTTCGTGTTCTGGTTCGCCCTCATTTCCACCATCACGCCGCCGGTTTGCGGCGCGGTATTCATCGCTGCGGGCATGATCGACGAGGACTGGCTGAAAGTCGCTTTCACCGCAATGGCGTTGGGCGTAGGTCTCTACATCATTCCCCTTGGCATGATTGCCAACCCAGAACTCATCAAATTGACTGATGAACCCGGAGCGGCCCTGCTTTCGTTCGTGCAACTGGCCGCTGGGTTAGGGCTGATTTCCTATGGCCTGATTGCCGCGCGTAAACTCACCGTGAGGGTCGTTCTGCTTTCTGGCGGCGCGGGCGTTGTCTTCGGACCGTCGCTGCTTGTTTGAATCGTTCCGCTACGGCTCGATTTGCACGTGCTCGATGCCCCTTGACCCGGGTGTGGCAATCGAACCGAAATGGTTGGACAATACGATCTAACGGATCTGGGAGCTCCCGTGATCCATCGACTGGCAATGCCACAGCGACAGGACATCTCCCGATTGGCTTCCCTGTTCACTGAAGACTTCAAGACCGACCCGTACTGGTGGGAAGACGTACACGATATGGCGTTGGCCGGGGCAGCTCCACCGTCGGCGGCGGACGTGGTGGTGATCGGTTCCGGCTACACCGGCCTGAACGCCGCGCTGCAAACCGTCCGCGGCGGACGCAGCACGCTGGTCCTCGATGCGGAAAGTGCGGGCTGGGGTTGCAGCACCCGCAACGGCGGTCAGATCAGTACCAGTATCAAGCTTACCCATGACCAACTGGCGACCCGATTCAACCGGCACCGCGCGTCGGCGATTCTCGAGGAGGGCAACAACGCACTGGCGTGGATTGAGCGCTTCGTAGAAGAGGAGAACATCGACTGTAATTTCTCGGTGTGCGGTCGGTTCCACGCGGCACACAACCCCGCGGCGTACAAGAAACTCGCCAACACCTTGCGAACCAGGACACGCGGCTCAAGGCTCGAAGCGCACCTGGTGTCGCGTTGGGATCAGCGAAGTGAGCTTGGCACGGACGCCTACCACGGCGGTATCGTCTTTCCAAACCACGCCTCGCTGCATCCCGCCCGCTACCACACCGGCCTGCTGCGACGAGCCCGCGAAGCGGGGGTGTCAATACATGCGCACTGCCCGGTGTCGGCTATCGAAAAACAGGGCGCCGGATTCAGGGTGACCTCCCCGAACGGCAGCGTGACGGCCGGGGACGTCGTCGTCGCCAGCAACGGCTACACCCGCAGCATTACTCCGTGGCAGCGGCGGCGGGTCATTCCGATTGGCAGCTACATGATTGCCACTGAACCGCTAGCGGACGGGGTCATCGACACCCTCATGCCCCGCAATCGCATCTGCAGCGACACGCGTAGGATGGTTTATTACTACCGCCCGTCCCCCGACCGTAGTCGTATTCTGTTCGGCGGTCGCGTTTCGCACGACGAGACGGACACGCGGCAGAGCGGGGCGCTTCTGCACCGCGAACTCAAGGCGATTTTTCCGGAACTTGCCGGGGCCCGCGTTTCCCACTCCTGGATGGGTTTCGTGGCATACACATTCGATACCCTGGCGCACATCGGCAAGCACAATGGCATTCATTATGCGATGGGTTATTGCGGTTCAGGCGTGTCCATGGCCAGCTACCTCGGCATGCGCATCGGCCAGCAGGTATTGGGGGACCCGGAGGGTAAAACCGGATTCGACGGCCTCAAGTTTTCCACACGGCCACTGTATACCGGCAATCCGTGGTTCCTGCCGCACGCCATCCGCTACTATAAGTGGCGCGACCGACACTCGTTTTAATACCTTCAGAGCAAGGCAGACCGTTGCAGCAAGCCAAGCCCGAATCGAGAGCGATCCCGGGAAAAATCGAGACCAAAAAACACGACCTGCCACACGTGCGCCTGCCGCTGCGGCATTCGCGCATCACCCGGCCCTTGTAGCGCAAAGCGGGTAATGGCCGGTTGTTCGGCGACATCCACGATGCGGATTCGAACGTATCCGAAGCAATCAGGGTGTGTTCATAGCCCTTTATTGCGCCGGCCAATCATCCGCAGAATCTCCATTACCAATCCGATTGAATCAAAAAGTCGCCTCCGATTCCGCGTAACAGGCGCGGCATTCCATTTCCCTGCCGCGAACGACCCGCTTGCCAATGAGTTCTCCCCGGTTTTCGGTAACCACCGTGCACTGTCCCTCATGGTGGTGCTGGTCGTAAAAATAGATCACCACCCAGTCCCGGGTCCGGTGCAGTTCATGGGCTGCCCGGGTATTTGAATAAAGAGCGGTGAAATGCCACTCGCCTCGCGTTGCGTGCATGATCGGCAGCCAGCGCTCGTTTTTCGGGTTGAAACGTTTGGGCGCGATCTTTGGGAGTTTGTCTTCCTTCGCCTGTTCGCGATAACGGCGATCGATATCCAGCAGCATCGAAACCGGCGGCGCCAGGCTGTGCGCCGGGGTCTGGGATCGAAGCTTGCGTTTACCGAGGGCGCTAGCCAGCCAGGCCTCGATCATTTCGACCCGCCCCCTGCCCATGCCAGGTAGCTGCTCGAGACGGCCGTCTTGCAACGCCAGTTCCAGCGCCTCGAGCGACGATATATGCAGGTGATCGTAAATTTTCCTGGCCAGAACCGGTCCGACACCGGGAATTCGCTGAAACAGGTGTACCGGATCGTGCCCGCCCCGCAGTGTGTCAAGCCGACTCATTTCGCCGGTTGCGACAAACTCGTAAATGGATCGGGCAATACCCTCACCGATACCAGGCAAATCCGTCAGCCCGCTAATTCCCCGGGTCGCAACGATATCCCGCAGCGACTCGCTCAACGATTCCACCGTATTGGCGGCGCGGCGGTAGGCGTTGACGCGAAACGGATTCGCCTTTTGGTCTTCGAGCAGATCGGCGATCTCACGCAACGATTTTACGGCTTCGTCATTTAAGGGCATTCCAATTAAATTAGAACCGCTACCGACGTCGCAGGTCGTTGATTCAGGTCAAATGATTTTCCAGGTTCCGTCGGGCTGACGACAAGCGGTGCCGTAACCCTGCCGCTGTTCACCACCAACCCGTATGGTGGCGGTGAATTCGCGACAAGGTGTTCCATCGGCCATTATCGAAGTATTATTAGGGAACGAGAATCCGCTGTTTCCGGAGTTTGGGTTTCGCCAGGCCGAAGTCGTTCCATCGGGGTTGAGTTCCAGGGAATAGTTGAGATTCTGTGCCGCTATCAGGCGGTCTTTCTCGTCCATCTGAGCACCCACATAGTCTCCGGCGACGTATCCCAGAATCGCGCCAAGCGCTATCGCAAGCTCCTTGTTATGGTGCCCTTTGCCCAGGCCGTATCCCAGCGCCGCCCCAAGTGCTGCACCCACGCCAGCGCCTGATTGCTGCTTGGTTGGGGGTGTACTGCAGCCGAACAGCAACAGCGATACACTCACCAGTGCTATTGCGAAGTTTGTCGTCTTCATCGTGTTCCTCCCTCGTGAGGACTCATCGCCGCGTCTCGATCCAGTGGTCAACAGCAAACTTAACGCCCTACGAGCTGAAAGGATGACACCCGGAAAAAAAATTTCGGATAATCAGGTATCGTGTCCCCATCATCGCCGTCATCGCATTACGCCGTTGACAATCCATAACCACATCGCGCTCAATATATACATCACGGCCACGTAGGGCCAGTTCCAAACTGCACCCTTCCAGCTTGGGATCCCGTACCGGCCCTGGAACACCAGGTGCGTACCGGACAACGGGCTGGCGCAGGTTCCCAGGCTCCAGGCGAACAGATAGGTCAGCGCCAGCAAATTCGGATTCGGATCCAGCACCAGCAGCAGTGGTGTGAACCCGGAGATCGAAATGATGGGATGCACGCCCATGGCGGCGGCGACCACCATCAGACCCAGCAGTAGGATGGCGCTACCGGCGTCGAACGAAGAGAACGGATTGCTCACGACGCCTGTTTGAATCAACGCCGATATCCCCGCGGCAAGGACACCGGCGGACAAGAACAACACCAGCTCATTGACCACGCGGGGCAGGCGGTGGACGACATGGTCGCGGAGTTGTTCAACGGTGCCCGCCAGGCCCTCCCGCTTAAGCAGGGCGACGCCCGTGATCAGGAGGGCGCTGAGCGCAATGATGACCAGGATAGACAGGTTCGGCAGCGCCCAGGAGCACAGCGCCACGCTGGCCGCCAACACCGCCGGTACCCACAGATTGCTCAGCTTCATGGGATAACCCAGAAAAGTGCTGACCTCCCTGCGGTAGCGAACCAGCGCTTCGGCGTAAACCGTGATCAGTCCGACCACGGCAAAAGGTAACCCCGCGAGCATGATCCAAAGCAGATTTGCACTGTTTACATAGGTTAGGACCACCGCCATGCCGGCAAAGAACGGGGACCAGGAAGCGCAGCCGGAAAAAACACGGGTAATGGACTGGGAGGTGAATCGCTGCAACGGTCGCTGTTCGTCGATGCGGTCGGCGATGAGGATCGGTGCCGATATGTTGATCACAGCGCCGAACAGGCTGGTGCTCAACAGCGTCTGCAGATAAGCACCATGTCCCGTCGGCAGCGCCGTCCGTGTCTCGTTGGCGGGCATCGCCACGATGCGCAGGAAGCCGACGGCGGTGACCATGGTGAGCAGTCCGATATTTCCAGTAATCGCGGCGGTATAGTCGAGTTCGACGCCGGCGGCGCTCCTGGAGAACCACATCAAAAGCACGCCGAGCACGATCAGAATACTGACCTGAATCCGCAGCGCCTTCGATACCTCGCGTATCAGACACAAACCCGCGAACCACCCCGCGATCCCGGAGAACCACAGCAGCGGTTCCGCGTAATACGATCCCAGCAGGCCGCTAAAGATCATTCCCAGCACCATGGCGAGTACCAGCAGACCTCCGACACCGCGCCGGCGGTTAATGCCGTTGCTGTGGTTCACTGACTAATTGTGAGAGTTACAGGGGAACAATACTTAACTCCGCGTTGTTCTTCTAATTCAGGCATCGTGAACCCCCGAATTCATTCCGATTATTATAGTCGCCGTCTACAACCGCGATCCGCCGAACAATGTGGATAAACTGAGCCATCACGTGCCGAAGAGAAAATTCATGTCGATACGGGAGTTAATCGATGACCGGCAGGGCTGGGCTTGAGGTGCTTCACATGCCTGCTACACAGATCGTGGTCTTTGTGCTTTTGTTACTACACATACTCCAATTTGCCGCATATCCCGAAGCCATGAATCTGCGTACGAGCGTGGCCGTCGCGGGATTTCTGTTGATGGCCACGTTCGCCACCCGCCACGAGTCCAATAATTACTCCATCTGTTTACTACAGTTGTTCGGACTCCTGGGCGCGCTCGAGGTAACCGTATCCCTCCTGCGCTTCATGAATATATTTGTCCGCCGCCTTCGAAACGGCCGGCCTTAGGCCATGCAGAGTTTATCAGGCGAATCCGCAGAAGGTCATGCCAACACGCCTACGGAAGACAATGTGCTCTCGAGGCTCATCGTACACCACTACTTCCCCGAGAACCGGATTCGTTTTGAATCGGTGCCGGGAACCGGCGTCGACGATAATTTGACTGCCGGTGGCTGCGACTGAATGGACTCCATACACACCATCACATTACAGAGAGGTACTAGCACACGAGCGACACGACAGCCTTCTACGCTCCGGTGTTCACCTTGGCAATGGTTGCTATCGGATTACTGCTGACTGCACGAGAGTTCGGTCGCGGTGAACCACATCGCCGGCAGGGGCACCGGTTCGCGTGGAAGAGCGCCCGGGGGGTGCTCGCCGTGTCGCCCAGCCGGCCGGCCCGCCGCGGACGCGTCAAGTGCCGTCCCTCACCACTGCGACCCCAGGGTAAGCTGCCTGAACGGATACGCCAATTCACCTGGTCATGCCAAATGTGCTACAAGGAGTACTCCCCGTAGATTGCAGGCATAAAATCGCCATGACAAAGGATAAATCGACGCTTCGTTCACGGCAATGGTTCGACAACCCGGACGACTTTGGCATGACGGCGCTCTACATCGAGCGCTACATGAACTGGGGCATCACCCGGGAAGAACTGCAGGCCGGCAAGCCGATCATCGGGATCGCCCAATCCGGTTCGGATCTATCCCCGTGCAATCGCTATCACCTGACGCTTGCTCAGCGGGTGCGTGAAGGCATCCGCGAGGCTGGGGGCATCGCGTTCGAGTTTCCGGTGCATCCGATTCAGGAGACCGGAAAACGGCCCACAGCGAGTCTGGACCGCAACCTGGCCTATCTCGGGCTGGTGGAGATTCTGTTCGGATATCCGCTCGACGGCGTTGTACTGACCATTGGCTGCGACAAAACCACGCCGGCCATGTTGATGGCCGCCGCCACCACCAACCTGCCGGCGATCGCACTCTCGGTCGGGCCCATGCTCAACGGCTGGTACAAGGGCCGGCGCACCGGCTCGGGCACCATCAAGTGGCATGCTAAAAAGGAACTGTCCAGAGGGGGCATCTCTGCCACGGAATATGCCGATATTATCGCATCCGCCGCACCTTCCCCCGGCTATTGCAACACCATGGGCACCGCGACCACGATGAACTCCCTTACCGAGGCGCTGGGCATGTCTCTGCCCGGATCCGCGGCGATCCCCGCAGTGCACAAGGAGAGGGCCCAGATAGCCTACCTGACCGGAAAGCGCATCGTGGACCTGGTGTGGCAAGACGTCAAACCTGGGGACATCATGACCCGGCAGGCATTCGAGAATGCGATCGTAGTCAATTCCGCCATCGGCGGATCCACCAACGCACCCATCCATCTCAAGGCCGTCGCCAATCACCTTGGCGTACCGCTTGTCAACCAGGACTGGGAGGATCTCGGCTGGGATGTTCCCTTGCTGCTCGATCTGCAGCCGGCAGGCCGGTTTCTCGGGGAGGACTTCCATCATGCCGGCGGGGTGCCGTCGATCGTGCACGAACTCATCGAGGCGGGGCGGCTACCGCACCCCGATGCCTTGACGGTCAACGGGCTGACCATCGGTGAAAACTGTGCCGGTAAAGAGACGCTCGATCGCGAGGTGATCCGGCCCTTCGACCGTCCAATCCTGGAGAAAGCCGGTTTTCTCAACCTCAAGGGCAATCTCTTCGACACGGCAATCATGAAGACCTCGGTGATCTCGGACGAATTCCGCGATCGCTATCTGTTGAATCCCGATGACCCCAATGCTTTCGAGGGACCCGCGGTGGTGTTCGACGGCAGGGAAGACTATCACGCACGGATCAATGATCCTTCGCTCGATATCGACGAATACACCCTGTTGTTCATACGTGGGGCGGGCCCCGTCGGCTATCCGGGCGGTGCGGAAATCGTCAACATGCAGCCCCCCGACGCGCTGCTAAAGCGCGGAGTTACTTCCTTGCCCTGCATCGGCGATGGCCGCCAGTCCGGCACCTCCGGGTCACCATCGATCCTGAATGCGGCCCCCGAGGCGGCGGTTGGTGGCGGGCTGGCCCTGATCGAGACGGGCGATCGCGTGCGCATCGATCTGAACACCCGCGAGGCCAACATCCTGGTGCCGGACGACGTCTTGCAGCGGCGACGGAAAGCTGTCGCCGCGAAGCTCGCTGGCGGTGGTCTCGACTACGTGCCCGCGCACCAGACCCCGTGGCAGGAAATACAGCGCGGCATGGTGGCACAGTTTGATCAGGGCATGGTACTCGAACCGGCGACCAAATATCGTAAGGTGACAAAGATCGTGCCACGCGACAATCACTAGCCAGCGCCGGGATAGGCGTTTCCAAGACACACTGTTTCTTGGACAAATCTATAGACCTCAATGTTTGCCATGCTTGACGAGATTCTATAGCCGCCTGGTGAGAAATGCGGGCTAGCCCTATTGTAGGAGGCGCGCCTCGCGCCGATTAATCGCGGCGGGGCGCCGCTCCTACAATTCGGGGCGCCGCTCCTACCTGTCGTTGGGCGCAATATACGGATGTGCCATTCACTCGGCTGCCCCGCCCGTTGCGTGAGTGCCGCGTTGCGCTGGTGACCACGGCAGCGCCGTTCCAGGGGGGGCGCGCCTGTGACGATCTGGTGTAATAATAGAACTCCCCCGGAACTGGTTCACGTCTAAACTAAATCGTCACGCCATGGCGAATTTCAGGGCGTCCATAAGCCGATCAACATCCGCGTCATCGTTGTACAAATGCGGTGTTATCCGAAGGCTGCTTCCCCGCACACTGACGTAAACCCCTGCTTCTTTCAACGAATTCAGCAGCGCGGCCGGGATGCCTTCCGGGAAACGCAATCCTAGAAAATGCCCGGCACGCTGGTCGGCGTTCAGGCTGTCGAGTCCGAGGGTGGACGCACGCTCCGCTATTCCCACGTTACGAGCCGCAAGAGTTATGGCGATCTCCGGCACGCCCCATTGCAGGGTCTGTTCGAGCGCTGCTATCAACGCCGGCAGGGTGTGAAAGTTCGCGCATTCACCCACGTCGAAACGCCGCGCGCCGGGGAGATATGCGTCTTTATAATTGACCAGTCCGGCGAAATCCTCGCTGCCAGTGCGCGCGCGCCAGTTGTACTCGATCGGCTTGCCGTCCTGCCGTTGGGGCGCCACGTACATAAAGCCGGTGTTGTAAGGACCCAGTAACCACTTGTAGCAGGCCGACACCAGATAGTCCGGCCGAATTATCTGTACATCCAGGGGCAGGACGCCGCAGGACTGGGTCACGTCGAGCACCAGGCTCGCGCCGAGTTCACGCGAGCGCTCTCCGATGCGCACCAGGTCCAGCAGCGCGCCATCGGCCCAGTGACAGTGGGGCAGCGCCACGATTGCGGTTCGCTCGTCGATGGCATCGAGTACCACGCGTGTGAGGTCGCCGTCAGGCGGGCGCTCGACGGTCACTACCTGCGCACAGGCCTCGTCGGCGGATGCTCTCCAGGCATAGACATTAGAAGGGAACTGCTCCTCGAGCAGGACCACCGTCTCGCCCCTGGCGAGCGGCAGGTTACGGGCGGCCACCGACACGCCATAGCTCGCGGCGGGAATGATCGCGATGTCTTCCTCCGACGCATTGATGATTCTTGCAAACAGCGCACGGGCCACCTCCGTCTCGGTGAAGAAGTCCTCGCTACTTATCTCCCAGGGGTGCGCCTTTCTGTCCGCGGCCCCTCGGCCGGCTGCTACAACTGCATTGGATAATGGCCCCAGGTACGCGCAGTTCAGGTACGCGATGTCTTCGGGAATGTCGAACAGGTGGCGTTGGGTTGGTATCATAGTTCCGGCCGGTCGCTCATGATAGTTTTATATTGAAGTCCAAAAATAGATTGTTTGTTATTCTCTGTGTCGGCAGCGGCGTGTTCCTGGCATTGGTATGGATATCGTTTGATGTCCATTTTCCACGGGCGTTGACTGCAGCGGTGATCACCATGTCCTGCGTAGCGGTTTTGGATTACTTCGCTCCTCAAAATAAAATGGTTCAAATGATCCTCGTTGCCGTAGCCGCTGGAGTTCTTATTGGTTTGGGACTTTGGTGGGCGCTGCCGTACTCGATCCCCTGGTATTACTACGCGATCCCCTGTGCGTTTTTCGCCTGCATTGAAGCCTTGCTGGAACGTTGGTCAGATCGATTCAGGAAAACGAGGACCTAGTACAGATTATCTTCTTTAACGTACGCACCTTCAATTCATCAACCCATTCAAGGCCAGATCCCAGTCGATACCGCCGCTGCCATAGTGGCTCACGCACGTATTTGCGTCGATATACAGATCCTCGTATCGATCGCGCATTTGCTCGGTGATATCGATCGAGGGGCGGACGGCGGGCAGCTTCCCCGAGGGTTCAATGCGGCGCCCCTTCCGGTCATAGAACTCAACCCTGCCTGCGGTGTTTTTGCTGCAGGTGAAGCCGCCTTCGTGCACCAGGCGGTGATGGTGTCGGCATAGTTGTACGAGATTACCCAGGCTGGTCTCGCCCCCCTTACTCCAATGCGTGATGTGATGCCCGTCGATGGTGTGTTGGTGCGTACAGCCCGGAAACCGGC
>JAHEIO010000060.1 GCA_024639325.1 Gammaproteobacteria bacterium | reverse complement strand
GCCACGCCCATTCGTAAATCACTCATCACAACGGCACTTTGTTCCTGGTCCACAGCATAGAATCCCTTGCTGAACCACTTGAGGCGCTGCACCGGCCAATAATCTTCGATACCAATCAGCAAATGTTCTTCACTGTCATACTGCGTGAATTCGATTCGCTCGTCTCTATCCAGAATAGAGTAATATCCCTCATAGTATCCCGCTTCATGCATAACCACGGCACGCCACAGCAGCGAATTGAAAGGTGCCGGTGTAATAAATACTCGATTGTAAGATATGGCCTGCGATTCCAGAGACTTGAGTACGGTCTGCTCGGCATGGACTTTAACCGTTATCGTCCATCCAAGGTAAAGCGTACTTATGACCAAACCGGCCTGATTGATCCTATGGCCGCGGTCACTATCACGCGTCATTGTCAGCGCTGCAATAATGCCTACCAACAGAGGCAGCGTGTAGAGCGGATCGATAATGAATATCGTTGACCAGGCCACTGGTGTATCGCTGATTGGCCAAAAGATCTGAGTGCCGTATGCGGTAAAACTGTCTAGTAATACGTGCGTGGCGAAGGTCAGGTACACGAGCAGACACCATCGTTTGAAATGTTCTCGGGTCTGAGCATGAATGTGTACGATGGCCCAGGCCACGGCAGGTGTGATCGCCGCCAGCACGAACAGGGAATGGGACGCGGATCGGTGATAGGTGAAATCGCTTACAGCATCGCCAAGGGGAATGAAAACGTCTAAATCAGGCAGCGTTCCGCATATCCCTCCCCACATCAAGGCACGGTAACCGACCTTGCGGCCCATTGTTGCCTCACCGATGGCCGCGCCGAGTGCTATTTGCGTTACTGAATCCATAGAAAGATCCCGTTTGCCGTCCGGGTTAAGTTTAAGCGCGTATTTCAATACCCTTCAAGTGAAGGAAATGTGAAGGCAGATCTTGCTGCTCGTGGCAACACTACGCGTGCCTGCATTGAGCCCAGACTGTGAAAGAACTCGGCATGATGCGAACTCAAGCTGCGAAATCCTCTCCAAAAGCCTTGTAATGCCGTTCGTTGACCGCACCGGAGGCTGGACTCGATCACAGCAGGCTGTATGCGTCCGGATACGGTATCGCGCCGGAGCCGCACGTTATGAGAAAATGGGCATCTCTGCCGCTGTCGTAGTAGGCGCATGAATACTCGGACAGGCTCCCAGGTGAATAAATCCGCGGGTAAGGCGAATTGGAAATAGTAAAAACCCAAGGAGAAAGCGATGCGTGAAGTGATCACCGTCTCAACCGTTCGGCGCGAGGAGTTGGTCGATATCACCGAAAGTGTCGCGGCGGTCGTACGCCGCAGCGAAGTCGGCGACGGCTTGGTAGCGGTCTATGCCCAGGGAGCAACCGCGGCTTTGATGATTCAGGAGAACTGGGACGAGAGCGTACAGACTGATGTGATTGATCTGTTGCGCAAGCTGATACCGCGCGGCGTATGGCTCCACGATCGCCAGGATGGGAATGGCGATTCCCACCTCAAAGCGGGACTGGTGGGCCCCTCTGAGGCAATCCCCATTATCGACGGGAATCTTGGTCTCTCGCGTTGGCAGAATATCTTCCTCTGCGAGTTCGATGGGCCGCGGCGCGAACGGCGCGTGGTGTGTACGGTGATCGGAGCTTGATGGCGTTTAGTCGACTGGCGAACCCCCCTGTTCGGTACGCCTTGCGATAAAAGCATCGAGTTGTTCTCTTACGTCCACATCGATCGACGGCGCCTCGAATTCTTGCAGAATTTTCTTCCAGATCTCATTCGCGCGTTGGGTTGCGGTTTTACCACCGCTGTCGGTCCATTGACCAAAGTTACTCCAGTCGGATACCAGTGGTTCGTAAAACGCTGTCTGGTAGCGTTCCATGGTGTGATCGCAGCCAAAGAAATGACTGCCGGGATCGACGCCGGCTATCGCATCAAACGCTAATTCCGCATCGTCGCTGTTGAGCGGTTGAAAAATCTCGGCAAAAATCTGCAGCATCTCGACATCTAGAATGAACTTTTCCATTGAACCCGTGAGTCCGCCTTCGAGCCAACCGGCTGCATGCACCATCATGTTGACGCCACCCAGTACGCTGCCCCAGGCGGACATCAGGAATTCATAAACCGACTGTTCATCGGGGGCGTTGGATGCGGTGGCGGCCGATCCGCGCCACGGTAGTTCGATGTGTCTAGCCAGCTGCCCGGCACCGAATGCCGCACGCACAAATTCGGGCGTGCCAAAGGCGGGTGACCCCGACTTCATGTCGACATTGGAGGTAAACGAGCCATAGAGCACCGGTGCTCCTGGGTTTACGATTTGTGACAGTGTTATGCCGGCGAGCGCTTCGGCATGCTGCAACACAAGCGCGCCCGGCATGGTCACCGGCGCCATTGCACCCGCCAGGGTAAATGGCGTTATCACTGACATCTGACCGGCCCTGGCAAAGTCGATAATGCCCTGGCACATCGGTATATCGAGCTGACGCGGCGAGTTCGTATTGATTATGGTGTAACACCAGGGCTTCTGTTCGAATTCCGCCTCGCTTAAGCCCCTCGCTAACCGGGTCATCGCAAAGGCGTCCGCTACCTGACCGCTGCCCCGTGAATAAATGAAAAGTGGCTTACGGCTTAGCGCGAGCTGGCTTTCGGTAACGTGCAGGTGCCGCAGATTAACCGGGATGTCCTGGGATTCGACATTAGGGGATTGCAGGTGAATGACATCGAAATGTTCACTGAGCCTGATGATATTGCGCGTGTCCTCCAGCGTGCCCGGGCGCTTGCCGCGGTCCAGGTCGGTAATATGTGGGGCGCCGCCCACGCTAACAAACGCGATATGCTTACCCCCAAGAGTAACGTTGGCGTCGGGTGTTGCCCCATGCATCACGAACTCGCTCGGCGCCGAATCAAGCGCCGCTTTGATGAGCACACGATCGATCTTGACCATCTGTGAAGATTCGTCAACGTGGGCGCCGGCGCGTTGGAAATGACTCCGTGCCTCGTCGTTTAGCACCTTGATGCCGAGCTCTTCGACAACGCGCAGCGCGGTTTGATGGATTGCCTCGAGCCGGTCGTCGCTGAAAGCGGGTTGCCGAATCAACGGATTGACCAGGTCGCGGTAATTTACCCGCCGCTTATGTGATGTATCGGCAACACCGTGATGCATGCGGCGTCGGGATCTTCTTCTCATGGCGTTTTCTCTGTGGTATCAAGTGTGTCGGTATGCAATTGCTATGCTGCCAGAGTATGCACGGCGGATTGATGGTAATCGAACAGGGGATCGTTGTCAGTGCTGAGATACTTAGGAGCGTCCCCTGAATTGGTTGATGACCACGAGCACCCAGTGTGTCTGGAGTAAAATAGACCCATATAGAAACAGGCCAATGATTCAGAGGCTGTCTTTCAGAACGACGATAAACGTGAGTCAGGAGGGGCCGTGACAGGAATCGGCCCCCCGTCGGTAGTGCTTTTCAATCACGCGCCTGACCGCATTTTTCCCGATGGCTAAGCCTAATGCTTTGTTGATCTCCCGCGCTATTCGGGAACAGCCAAATTGGGTGTTGAACCTTTTGAATTCGACGATGGCTTCGATAAGTTCCTGTCGCGGCTTTGATGCGTAAAAACTCATGGGGCCTTGGCTACCAGACAATATTCACAGGGCGATCCATCAAGCACGGGGTAAATCGAAATCTTGAGGTGGGTTGGTATGCAATGTTGGTGTCCGCCTGGCAGTGTGAAAGTGGGAATCTCCAGGCATATTTCTTGATATAGATTAATTCAATAGTCGACGCAGTTTGTTAGATTGAAAACACGTGGCCTAAGGTCATTGTACAAATACTGTAACAATCAAGGAGTTTTCCATGTCAGTAGCCAAAATCATTGAAATCAGCGCGGAATCCACGGCGAGCTTCGAAGACGCCATTCACCAAGGGCTTGCGGCCGCTTCTAAAACGGTACATAACATCAAGGGTGCGTGGGTGAAGGAACAACAGGTCGTCGTCGACGACGGCAAGGTCGTCAGCTACAGAGTAGATTTAAAAGTCACATTCATTCTAGATTGAAGGCTTCCGTCTTCACACGCGAGGTCGGCGATTCAACCGCGACTTCGACCGGCGTATCTCCGCCAAGCGAATCGTGAACGCGCCTAAGCAGTTTTCTATCAAGCGGAACGCCAAAGTTTTTTGAGATACCAAGGGTACCTTTTGAGTGGTCTTCGGCAACAAGGCCGCACAACTTTCTGCGCTCAGGCGATAATCAGCAACGCGCCGGGCGCGCGTCATATCGATTCCGCTTGACTACGATCCAGCAACTTGACGATATCCAAGCCCGCATTTCTCACCAGGCGGCTAGCCATCTCACGCCAGTCCGACGTTAATCGGCACCCGCCTTGCGCCGTCGCTTGGGATCCTATTGAGAAATGCGGGCTGAAGAGCTGAGATGAGAGTCGGAATCATATTTGTGTTTGTCGATTATCATCGGAAGGGTGAGCATCACCGCGGCTTTCTTCAACCTCAGATCGGCGCGCTGATCGCAGGGCTTCTGCCTGAGGATATAGAAATTGAAGTCATCAACGACACTTGGGAGGACCCCGACTGGGGTCGCGATTACGACCTGTTGTTCATATCTGGAATGCATTCTGATTTCGATCGAGCGCGGCAGATTTCCCACTACTGGCGTCGCCGTGGGGCGAAAACCGTCTACGGTGGTAATATGGCCAGCACGTATCCGCATCTATGTCTGCCGTTTTTCGACGCGGTTGTGATTGGCGATCCAGAGGGCAGCGTACCGCGTATTTACCGTGACTTCTGCGCCGGTGAGCTGCAGCCTCTATACAGGGCGACTCCTTTCAACCCTTTGCACGTCCCGGTGCCACGCTTCGACCTACTCGCGAGCAAACAGATTTTGCCGCTCGGGCTGGAGGCCACCCGCGGCTGCCCGTTCAGCTGTAATTTCTGCGCTCTCACGGGAATCGGCACGCGCTTCCATTTTCGGTCGCCAGAGTGCGTTGTGCGTGACATCAGCGCGGGCAAGGCAATGCTCCGCGAGCTGGTTGGGTTCCTTCGGCTCGGCTTTGTCGTCTTCTACGACAATAATATTGGTGGCAACCCGCAATATTTAAGGCGCCTCTGCCGCGCTCTCGAGCCCCTTGGCATCCGATGGGGTTCGTCGATCACCTTCAATGCTATCGCCAACGCCGAGTTGGTGAGAATGATGTCGCGTTCGGGGTGCCGTTTTCTATTCGTGGGCTTGGAAAGCTTCAATCCCGACACGCTGAGTGATATGCGCAAGCACCAGAACGCAATACACAAGACGCGACGAATTATCGAGCAATGTCACGAAGAAGGGATACTCGTCGCGTCGGGCTTGATGCTCAGCCCGCAAATAGACGATCTCGGCTATCTGCGATCAATTCCCAATCAGCTGCGCGATTGTGGGCTCTACGTGCCGTGGTACGTGTGTTTCGAAACACCGTTTCCCGGAACGCCTCACTTTCAAGTGCTGGCGGCGCAAGCGCGCCCGGCGCTGCTGCCCAACGCGTTGCTGCGCGACTTCAATACCTATACGTTGGTCGTGCGCCCGCAAAAGGCCTCTAAAGAGGAATTCATCGGCGAGTATAAATGGCTGATTAAAAATATCTACTCGCGCAAAAATCGAGCAGCCAAGCTCATCCACGATGTGCCTCGCCTTATCCGGCGCGGCTGGTACTTCTCGACAATGCTAGACCTGATCGACCAGTATCAAGAATCATACCGGCCCGACGCCAGCCGCACCTATGTAGCGGGAACCGATCGGGAACCGCCGGAATCGCGGGGTGTCCCGCTGAGCAGCAACGATTTTGATTCTGAAGCTCATTGTAATGCGGTGATGAACCCATGGAGGGTAAGCGACTCCGAAGGTCGGGTTTTGCCCATCTGGCTCGGGGCCCGAAAGGCCTACGAACCCAAGGGTCGCGTGGCCGACCAGAGCGTAGAGCCGGTAATCGTCTAGCGGCAGTACTCCGCAGCGTAGTTTAGCTGGTCAAGGTACCGGACTCATATCGAAGGGCACGTACACGATTTCGAAGTCAAGTTTCTTCATGACGTTTTCAAGTTGGACCAGGTCAGGACGCCCGGGCGGGACGCCGGCACGCACAGTACCATCAGGATAGATTGTCACGGGTTGTGTGATGGTTAACAGCTTTTTCGCTGTCGTCAGCGACACCTGTACGCCGTCATCGGCGAAAGCGAATCGCGCCTCGACTGCTTTCGCTTTTCCCAACAGACTGAAGATCGCCCCGAACACACCCGAAGTTGCGCGCCCGGTGACGCCGCGAATCTCGTCGTAGACCATGATGCCGCCGAAATCCAGGACTCGATAAGAGCTGACCTGCTGATGCGTAACCTCCACATGAGGCTGGGTGCTCTTGTCCTCGTATGAATAGCTGGTCGGCGCATTGCTAGACTGCGGCCATCCAACCTTTACATTGAGCGCGCGTTGTGGCCTCTCGCCGCGTTCGACGCTCTCTATGACGTTTTCCATCCGACCATCGATCAGGTAGTCTTCACGGAATTCATGTGCAACCTTGATGTACGTCGGCACCGAGTCCGCTATCAGACCGGTGACTTCGATTAGTGCGTCGAAATACTGTTGGTGTCCGATACGTAAGGGACGGCGCATGGGTCCGTTCTCCGCTGCCCGGCCGGCCAGCTCGAGAAAGATGCCGGCCTGCAGCCTGGTCGCGTTGGCGATGGCCTCGATGACATATCCCTGGCCCTGCTGGCGCCGCATTGCAGCGACTATCTGTTCTTTGCTCACCCACCTGGCGTCTTCCCATTCGGAAATTGGATGCGCTGCACCGGGAATTAGAAGTGCCGCAAGCACAAAAATGCGTGGACTTAAGAGTCGCCTCACTTCAGCAGCGCCAACGGCAGGAGGCTCGTTACCCAGACGAGGCGCGACAGTTTTACCGCGTTGACCACCGCCGGCCACGACAGCGGCCGGCGTAACAGAAAGATCATCAGCGTGATCGGGGCGAGAATGCACACCGTGAGCACCCAGAGATATGTTGCGGAGACCAGGCCCAGAAGCCATGGCGCCAGGGCGATCGCCATGGTGCCGGCGAGAACGATGCGGACGAATGTGGCTGCGCCGTCAATGCCAAGGAATGTTGCGGTTGTCCGCAGCCCTGCCAAACGATCACACTCCTCATCCTCGAGGTTGAACAAGGCCTCCTGCGCGAGCATATAGGGAAACGTAATGATGACCGCCATCCAGACACCCGCGGTGACCCGCCCTACGCTCAACGCGCCGTAGACGAGGATGGACGATACCATCAGCGCTACCGCGGCGTTGCCTAGAAATGCCGTACCTTTCAACCGAAAAGAATACGCCGCGCCGATTCCGACCATCGCAATGGCGAAGAGCAGGGGGCGAACTCCGAGGAACGCGCTCGTAACGAGCGCTGTTGCAGCGAGAGTCCAGGCGAATGCTCCAGCCAGACGACGCGACACGCGCCCCGACGGGATGGGTCGCAGCGGTTTTCCGATGCCGTCCTCCACGACGTCGCAGTAGTCGTTGATGACGAGCCCGAACGCCGTAATCAGGCCTACGACGGCGGCCGCCGCTGCCGTGCGTGCGGACCAAAGTTCGCCCGGCGAGGCCGCAATGTATGCCCCCAGGAACACATATACCGCCGCCGCAAAAGTTTTCTCCAGCCGCATCAGCTCCAGGAGTGCGATGACGCGCGTCGAAAGGGCGGCGATCAGAGGCACCAGTGCGATCCGTTGTAGAGGTACATCGCGATCGCCGGGAGACAAAACACCGCCAATACGGTCGTGGCCGCAGTGGGACCCAGCATGGGAAGATACAGAGCAGGCAGCACGGCAAGTGAGACGAATGTGTGCGAAGCGCCCATCGCCACGAGTTTGCGGCGATCCCGCAAAAGCACCAGCAGACCAAGCAGCATCAGTGTCGATGCGGTCAATCCGGCGTAGACCGGAACTGCCGCCAGCCAATAGTCGGGGTTAGCGTAATTCAGCGAATCCAGACCCATCACCGCGAACGTGACCATCGCGCCTTGCAGGACGAACCCGTAGGCCGTTAGCCATACGGTCAGTTTTGCGCCGGAGCCATGCGTAGGCCGAGCACCCAGCCAAATTGCCGTGGTACGAGCGTGGTGCTCGAGGTCGTTCGCTAGATCGCGCACGCCGCCGTGGATCCCGTTGATTAGTAAAACGTAAACGAACACGTAGGCAAGGAGCCACGTCGAGTCTGCATTCAGCATCGGTGAAGACGCAAATGCGCCGAACAAGACCAGAGCGCACCAACCAACCGCCTGGACGAAATCGGTTAGTGGGGGTAAAGGACAGCGCTTTCCATAAAGATTGTAAGCCGCAAGCGATAAGAAAGCGGCGCCGAGCGCGTATAACGCCTCTAGGGTCACGCCGGCTAGATAGGCGATGGCGAATGCCAATGGCGGCTGCGAAAATGCGAGCCAAAGCGCTCGTCGTCGGGTGATCTTTCCTTGAACCAGGGGCGAGTCCGCGCGCAGCGGTTCCGTTAGGTCGAGCCGCAGGTCTACGATGTCGTTGAGTACATAGGCGAAAATATGAAAGGCAAGACCGACAAAAATCATCAGGAGCATTGTACCGTTGGTAAGCGCGTGTTGGCCGCTTGCTGCGCCGAGTAGCGGCAGTAACAAAGTAAATCCAATGGTCGAGATCCGGATGAAGAGATAAATGCGCTCGCAATAGCCGATGAGCCATCGCCAGGTCCTCGAAATAGCATGCGCCGCTTGTGCCATCGCTTGCACTGCAGCTACTCTGGGAGAGTCAGCTCGAGCAGGTGAAAATTCGCCTCGCGAGCCATAAGAAGGGCCCGGGCAGCATAGGCGGTGATGAAATCACTCGCGCTGTCGGCTTGCGCCAGACGCTCGAGCGGGAACCGAGTCAGCCAGCGCCGCATACGGGGGTAGTGCAGGCACTGGTGGACGGCGTTATTGTATAAACCAATCGAGAGCATGAAGCGATTGATCAGTTGAACGTCGGTGATGACTGCTACCTTTCGGTGGAACGATTCATCGAGTCCGGCGCGGAACATGAAGGTATCAACTAGATCAAAATGGAGGGTGCGAATAGTGGCGAGCGCGGACATGAGAGCTTCTCGGGTGTTGCTGCGCGCCATTAGCGCGTTAAGGTGGGGTTGGAGCGATGACAGCACGCCCCTGGGGTAGTAGAAGCCGACTGGACCCAAGCCTGCCACTAGCTGCGCCGCCGCGCTACCGTGCATCCCTTTCGAGCCCTCCGCCGCCAGCATCTCCTCGAAAAGGGGCATACCTTCACCGCGCTTGCCATAAGCCAGGCCAAGCGGCACGAATAGGAGGTCGCTCGCGCGCAGCAGGCCGGCGCGGCCGTAGGCCGGTTGCGGGTCTGTGTCCAAAATCCGCCGCGTCATGTGCTCGAGCAAACCCACCCACGCAACGGGCGTTTCCGGCAGAAGTACGGAGAATCCAATCAGTTGCCAGATCTGCCCCTGCCTGTCTAGCGCGTCGAACAGCCGCCGATGCAGAGCTTCACAGCGAGCGAACTCCGCGCAGGAGTGGACCGCGAGTACGAGCGTGGCGGTCCCCCGCAAGGTGTTGATATCTGAAGTCAGCATGCGCAGAACCAGGTCGTCCGCGGCAATGATGTCCGCCGCTGGATCAACCAGCGGTGCCGCACTCTCGAGCAGGCTCCTCTCTGATGCAGGGCGGCGGAAGAAATGCCGAGGATCCTCCATTAGCGTCCACTCCAATATAGGGCGAGCGAACACCGAAGCAATAATCCTGAGCACGATCCGATCGAAGCGCGATCCCAGGTCGATCCGATCGAGATGAAGCCGTTCTACGATTAATTCATAGAATAGGTCGGCTACTTGCTTCGCCACGTTGTCGCGATCGCAATGGTTTATGTAGAGTGTAATGCACCAGTCGAGGACGAAGCGCGTGATTCGAATCGCCTCCGCGGGACGCTTCCAGCTCACGCGCGCCACGAGATCGCTCATCAGCTGTTGAGTGAAGTTTTGCGCGTGTCGCCAGAGAAAATAGACGGTGCTGGTATTGGGTCGGTTCCCCGTTCCCGGCTCACCGGACCAGATCAAAAAAAGGGTATCCTTCACGGCCTGCTGTAAGGCCTGCGATTTACTCGTGGCGCCGTGAAGCAGCAGCTCGCGCGCGTCCGGCCCTATCGTAAACGCGGCGCGCAGAGCGGTGCGCTGGTGCTCTTCGAGTTCGCTGTCAAGAAGGCCCTTCAGAATCCCGGTAGCCCGGTCGCGGTCGGAGTCTTGCAGCCTCACCAAGCTGGCGCTCGCCAGCTCGCGCTGCTCCGGATTGGCGGCCCCGGCAAGTTCGGTATATGCATCCACATCTCCGCGCATCACCAAAAGAGCAATGGCGGCATCCCATGCGAGAGGAAACTTTCCGGCCTGTTCAAGGAGGTTGTGTACCGTGAGGCTCAACGGCTGCTCTTCTCGTGACAGTCGGCGGGCCAGCGCATAAGCACCAACCAGCGGATAGGTGAATTTGACTACTTCGTCCTGGAAGAGATCGCCCGGCATTTCCAACAGTACACCGAGATCGAGCAGCCGATTATAGCTACTGTCGGCCTCTTCACTGAGAACCGCCGGTCCGAGCTGCGGATGTCCGGTCAGGCTCTCGATTGGGAGGGCGGCGGTCCCCTGTTCCGACATTTCTTCGACGAGTGCATCGATCAGATGCCGGTCGTCCCGGCGCCGCACTCGTTCGTTGTAGTAACGAGTAAATACCAGCGTATCGAACGTCGGTGCCGCGCTTCGATCGGGTGCGGCCTGGTACGTTTCGGCGAGAAGCCGTAAAACTAAAGGTGCTCGCAGGCGGACCCGAAGTGCAAAAGGCAGCTCAGATCGCGTGAACGGCAGTTTAAAGAACTTACGATATGACTCGAAGGCTGCTGCCGCTTCTTCCTCGTCGAAGCTCTTTAGAACAACGGTCACTTCCTCGCTGCGAGTCCGATAGTAGCGGCTCCAGGTCAACTGTATGGGTCCGAGCCGCTCGAGCCGGCTCCAGGTCGCGGTGCTGCAGCTCAATATGATGCGCAGGTTGGCGCCCGGCAGCCTCGCCACAAGGGAATCGATACTGGTAAGAAGCTGCTGCGGGCCAAATTTTTCGCCACTTCCTCGAAAGTCATTGATCCCGTCAAAAATCACTATTAACAGCCGGTTCGCTTTTCTTGCCAGTTCCTCAAGGTTGCCGAGAACTTGGGTGAGATCGCCAGGATCTTCCATGCCGAAATCCTTCAGCAGTTCGCGCTCTGCTGTTTCACCGCCAAGCCGCTCGCAGTGGTACATCAGAACAGCATGACCGGCGGTTGATTGCCTTCCGGACCACTCGCACAGAAGGTTCGTCTTGCCGACGCCCGAGTCGCCGATCAGTAAAAATGCACGCGCGTCGCCGCTGGTGAAGTCGTCGAGATCACGTTCGACTTCCGTGCGGGGCGTGAAAAGTTGGGGCTCGAATATTCCCACGGTCCCCCGCCGAGGGGAGAGCGCCTCTAGAAAACGCGCGCCCTGCATGGACGCCAGCGAGAAGACCTCGCTCCACGTGGCCTGTCTGCCGCGCAACAATGCACCAGACGACCTTATCGGGGCCTCATCACCCAACCGGGCTCGAAACCGAGGCGACAGCTCGTCCCAAGACACGCCTCCCGCCGTCTGGATACTGGTTAGCAGCGCTTCGAATCTGGTGTCGTATTGGTCCAGATCGGTAAAGTCCACGTAGTGCCTGGCCTCGAGATATACGGGCCGGTCGGCATCCTTTTGTGCAAGCAGGGGGATTACTCGTTTGCCCTTGCGCAATGCACGCTCGTGCTCACCCCGACAAATCTCAGAATTGTATGAGCCGGAAGTAAACACAGCGATTAGCATTTCGCATCGATCAATCGCCTTTTCGATCTCACGTGCCCAATCTCTGCCTGCCTGAATCCCCGACCGATCGCGCCACGGCTCGTGGCCAGACGCTTGAAGATCTGCCTCTAGGCGCTCGGCCAGTTGTGAACCGTCCGACCGTGCATATGAGAGAAATAATCTGGCCACAAGTTAACTTACAGGTTGTTCGCGTTTCCTCGAGCAATATCCCGACGCGTGAGCGCTGCCAAGGTCCCTGCCTTGAACTCCGAAAGATCTGCAAATTCCCAACAGGGACGCGCACGTCCGAAGCGTGCTGCTCAACGGTGAGAGCAGAAAACAGATCGGTAGAGCCATGCGCGCAAGGATCGCGTATCGCAGGAAAAACTTCAATAAAATCAACTGATGCCCATTTTCATTACGCACGGCCCAAAATCGGGAACATTGTCGCCTTTCCACGTAGCGGTGGTCTTCATCATCGACACACTCGTTTAGCCGTTGTCCTCCGCAATAAACCTGGCCGAACCCCACGGTGGTTATGATTATTAGGGTGGGCCGGAGATACGGTAATCGGATGCGAAAAAAAATCGATCGACGAGTAACTGATACGGCGCACGCTGTCGGGGACGACAGGCGACGATCAGCTGCTGCTTTTTCGCTGCGGGCAGAATACTCGGACAGACTCCCGAAACAAGATTGCGCGGGCCATTGATTTAAGGTGAAAATTACGATTTTGACATCAACAGGAGGCGGCTATGGCTATTCAGATCGATGGACAGAATAAACGCATCGGGCTTGCATTATCCGGCGGTGGTTTCAGGGCGGCAGCATTTCACCTCGGCATATTTCGAAAGCTCGATTCGATGGGCATCCTGTGGAATGTAGACCTCCTGACCTGTGTTAGCGGCGGGAGCATCGCCGGCGGTTTTCTCGCCGCGAATTGGGGAAAAGCCGATACACTTGACCGGTTGGAGAGCTACCTTAAAACCCAGTCTATTGCTGTTTCGTCGGCGCTTGGTGGTATTTTAGACCCGTTTGAAACCCGGCTGGATAAGTTGGTCAAGACCTATGACCGTCATCTCTTCCATAAAAAGAAACTCGGTGAACTCGACAACGGTCCTAGACTCTACCTAAACGCTACTAATCTTTCCACCGGGAACATGTTCTTCTTCGTCACCGGGGAGGGTAGGGGGGCGGAGATGGGCGAACACGAATTAGGCCAAGGGCCAGCCGAAAAATTTCGCGTTTCGAGAGCCGTCGCCGCGTCTTCCGCATTCCCCCCGGTGTTCCCGCCGCTCAAACTAAGATCTGGCGAGTACCAGGCCGATCAGGTTGACTACGTGACGCTGACAGATGGCGGCGTCTACGACAACCTTGGTGCGAACCCGCTTTTCCGCGAGCGCAACGCGCTGGACTACGCGATCGTCAGCGATGCCGGTAAGCCCTTCGAAATCGACGAGCGCTCTACGGAGTCAGGCTCCATCGTTCTAAAGGAATCCATCGGCATCCTCATGGAACAGGTTCGCGGCCTGCAGTTTCAGCGTCTCGAACTCTCTGCGAAGGCGCAGGAAGGGCCGAAGGCACTGTGGTTTTCAATCGACAGCACCGAAGGAGAGGATCAAGCAGGCGACGCGACTTTCGCCTCGTCCATCAGGACGAATTTGAAGAAGCTGAACGACGCCGAGATCGGCGTGCTGACCCGGCATTCAGCTTCGCTAATGCAGCACCGGATGCAGACGTATGCCCCAGAGCTGTTGACCGCAAATTAGAAATTTCTGCGTGTGGCGCGCGGTTTGACCGCAAAGAGCTCGAGGTTGTGGCAAACACGGCGAGGCGGTAGAAGATTTTTGACCAAACGGGCAAACCCGGACCCAAGGACCCATGGCGGTATATCATTCAGGTCATCATTATTACATTCAGGGACGTGTCCACGCCTCGCTTGATGGAAATATGCCAGTCAAGGCTGCTAACGAATCCAGGACAATGTGTGCGAAGATCCGCGATTTCCAATGACAGTCGCATCGCCGTGGGTTGGTACACCTCCCGCGCGCGGCATGGACGCTGATTCGACGCCCACAGGTGATTTGTAACTATGAAAGAGCGCAAATGAGCAAGAAAACTCGTACTTCGGTCAAGTCGTACCAAAACAACGAATTTCTGAACAGCACGCATGCGCGGCAGCTGCGCATTCTGGCCGAGTACCTAGAGCCGGAAAGTCGGTTTGCCCGCTATCATGTAGATGATACGATTGTTTTCTTCGGTTCCGCACGCTGTGTCTCGCGTGAACAGGCGGAAATGGAACTGGAAAAAGCCAGGCACGGAAACGGTAGTCTCGAGCAGGCCAAGATCCGTGTCGAAACATCACGGTACTATGAGGCGGCCCGAGAAATGGCTCAGCGGCTAACCCATTGGTCCAAAAACCTGGCTGATGATGAGCGACGTTTCGTTGTCTGCACCGGGGGCGGGCCGGGGATCATGGAGGCGGCAAACCGCGGAGCGTCTGAAGCGAAGGGAGTGAATGTTGGTCTAAGCATCTCGCTGCCGGCGGAGGAATCTGGCAACTCCTTTATCACGCGTGAACTCTTGCTTCATTTCCACTATTTCTTTATGCGCAAGTTCTGGTTCGCTTACCTCGCGAAAGCCCTGATCGTTTTCCCGGGCGGCTTTGGTACGCTTGATGAACTGTTCGAACTTCTGACCTTGTTACAGACAAGAAAGATAACCAAGCACCTTCCCGTCATCTTGTTCGGCACGAAGTACTGGGATGAGGTAATCAACTTCGATGCATTGATTCGCCATGGGAGCATCAGCGCGGATGACATTAGCTTCCTGCACCGCACGGACTCAGTGGATGAGGCTTGCGAATATGTGATTAGCCAACTCAGTCAGTATGCTTTGGATGAACGAGGAGCCATTCTATAATGCACATGGCAACGTTGCCGAATATCCAACAGCCGAATGGAGCATACATCAACTTCGCGAGGCGATCCCTGCCGAGCATCAATATCGTTTTCTAATCCGTGGCTGCCATTTCAGAGGCCTATGGAACTAAACTTCGGAAATTGCTGAGACCGCGTCATTCATTACTTATCCACTCTGATTCGCTGATGCTGAGAGCTTAAGAGCTTTGTTTAATTGTCCGTAAATGTACCGAGCATTGATAAACGAACCTGCCAGCTCTGCTGAGATCGATCCGCTTCCACGTCGTCAAGACTCACCACCTCGCCTCGTTTGATCGCGCAGGTGAGTTTCACCTCATTGGCAAGCCCGATCGGCAGTGCATTTGCAGCAATGCTATTCGCTGCCGGCATCAATCTACCCCACACCGTATAACCCCCCTCTCCGTCGAGCATTTCCCCCGCCGCTAGATCACGTTTCGCCACCGACACCACGTCGGCGTTGAAGGTGATTGGAGAACCGGTCGCCTTGCCACACAGCGCGGCACTTAATATCGAAATATTGAGCTCCAGGCCAATCAGGTGAAACGGTTTGAACATCGCAGAGTAACGACCGCTTTGGTCGGTGTTCATACCATATTGAGAAAAACAATCTGCGGTATAATCGTTCGGTGCTTCGAATACACAGAAGACCCCCCAGCGTAGATCTCTCGGCACCGGGCGACCGTCTCGTTCGAGGCTAGACACCACTTCGACCTGGCCAGAAAACTCGAGCTGCCCACCTTTTCTTCTTGGCCGCAACACATGAGCCAGATCCTCGGCACCGCAGGGAGGGAACATAAGGCCTGCCGACGCTGCCTGCAGATCCGCGGCATTGGCTATCGCCGCCATTTCGATGCCGGATTTGGTGCCGTCCAGGAACGAATTAAACATCTGGCTGCGCATACCGGCGGCAGCCGCTTGTTCCGCCGTCAGTCCGTAGTGCGACCATACCGTATCCGGCGTCGAAGCATGATAGATCGGCAAATACTTGGTACCCTTGCCGGCGGCAACAACCCGAAATCCGCAGGATCGGGCCCAATCGATCATCTCCATGGTCAGCGCCGGCTGGTCGCCATAAGCCATCGAGTACACCACACCTGCCTGCCTGGCTTTTTGCGCAAGGTAAGGCCCCGCAAGCACATCCGCTTCGACATTTACCATCACCACATGCTTGCCGTGCTCGGAACAGAGCAGCGCATGTTTGATACCGGCAGCGGGATCGCCGGTGGCTTCTACCACCACATCGACATCGTCCGACGCGATCAAATCCGCCGAATCGTCAACGAACCGAGTCGCTTCGATCCTTTCTTGTGCCCACCCCACACCTCGGCATTGGGTTGCGGCACGCGCCGGATCCAGATCGGCAATGCGGGTTACTTCTAGGGCAGGCGTGGTCGGCACCTGGGACAGAAACATCGAGCCGAATTTGCCGGCGCCGATCAGGCCGACTCGTATGGGACGCTTTTCAGCCTGCCGCTGCAGCAGAGAAGAATATAGATACATCGTTTAAGTCAGGCCGCCAGTTCCAGGAGGGTATTGTCCGGCAGCGGTTCGATTGGGTCGAAGTCTCGATGTGCGACCCACTCCGGGCGCTTGAACTGCCGGATGTGATTTTCCACGTGACATAGCGACAGGTATACGATAGTGCGATCCATGGGGCTGATGTTGGGTGGACTGGCGTGTACCAGCAGACTCGAAAACATCAGCACCGAACCGGCGTCTCCGGTCGGTGCCACACACCCACCCTGTTGATATAATTTAGTGACTGTCCCGCGATCCAGCGTCCAGAGCGGGTAGCTTGTGGTTTCGAGATCGTGACCGGCCTCCACCACCCCGTGTTTATGGCTGCCCGGCAGAAATAGCAGAGGGCCATTGGCTGCGGTTACATCATCCAGGAACACCGCGATGTTCATCGCCCGGGGCTCAGGCATCTTGTCATCCCGGGCCCAGGTTCCGTAGTCCTGATGCCACTGCCAGACGTCGCCATCGAAGGCCGCCTTGGCATTTACTTTATACTGATGCATATATACCGGCCCGTCCATCAGCTGCATTACCGGTTCGATCAACCTTGGATGGGCGCCAAGCCGTCGAAATGCGTCGTTATAAGTATGCGCGGCAAAAGCGGTGCGAGCGACTCCGGACTTCTCACGCCATACCTCTTCGCGCTGTTCCCGAAAGACATCCTGCGCCGCCTGCTTCAACACCTGTACCTCGGCCGTCCCGAAGGCATTGGGAAAAAACAGGTAGCCGGATGAATCAAATTCATTGATCTGTTTCTGAGTGAGCTGCATAACCTCATTTCTCATTTTGGGGGCACTGGAGTTAATTAGACATCGTCGCACTTAACGCATGAGCCCGGGTCGGTTTTATAACCTCGAAACCATACTTAATATATCCCGTTGATACAACGGTAAACTCACGGACCAGGGTGCCAGTGGCGCTCACCTGCGTGACTCGGTAGCAGGGAGAGCAAGGTAACGACAAAGATTAATGAGGCCGATCAGGTCAAGACGTGGAGGATATCCGTCGTTCGTTTCGTCGAATTTTCACCAGGTCAAGAGTAGTCCGAATGCTGACAAGCCCAAAATTCGACGATTCATGACAATCTCTGGACTATTGCCTCATCGGCTCTGGCACCGTTACCTGGGCTTACGCACTCACGCTGTACTCGCACCCTAGAATCTATTGTTATGGAAACAACTAGCACCGGCGCGTGGACAACATCAACGACGCCGATTCATGGGTCAGCGTCGTGGAATCGCAACGCCCCTGCTTGACGGACCGCCCCGGGAATACGCGCTAATGCGCGCGATCCCGAAGCGCCTTGTCATCTCGGATAGAGTTCGAACGGCGTATATCGTGCAACATCCGCTCGGCTGCGAATAAAAATGTGATAAAATTCACAGAAACTAAATAACCCCCTGATGTCTAATCGGAAGTAATTCAGTTACTCTCCGATAAAAGGATCAAAAAAAGTGGTTGATATGGTTTCCGAGGACAGGTTTGAGATGTTGGCTTCGTTTATGTTGCTGCATGCAATGGGGGCCAAAGCGGAATTCGAAGAAGATGCAGTTAAGCTCAAGGATTTCATGCCCAAAGACAGTGCGCTTTGGTCGCAGGTCTGTCACATGGGCCGGGATCTGGCCCCTGAAAATCCAATATTTACAATGCGTGGCATCAACGACGGGCATAACAGCCGCGCCGGCCTGAGACGAAAATTGGATCAACGCAGGCGCTCCGATAGACGATCAGCCGGGTCAGCTTGGCGGGGAGTTGAGCAGCGTAAAATACGTCGGCGGAGATTCCTTCAGCTCGTCTGATCGTCGCTCGCCCGGTGCGAATGTGGATGTGCAACCCATGCCACTGCCCGAGTCCACAATGACGCCATAGCGTGAACACCCGGTTTTCACCATTTCGTCTTTCCTATTGTTGATTCTTTGCAGGAGCGACGCCGGAGAGATCGGGGCAACTATCCGTACCTCATAAATGCCCTTTTGGCCGATTATGGCCGCGAAATCCGCCTTGTTTCACAGGTGAACTCCCATTCAGCACGATGTCGTTGTATAGAGCAAAGTCGGCATATTCGCACTTGGTTGTGCTGCCCGGACAGGTGTAGAAATGGTGGACACCGTATACACCGGTAAACCATGAGTTCCAGCTGCCTCCCGTCAGGGTTCAAGAGCGGACGGCCGACATCAGTGTCTACCAGTTTACCTTGTGCCCATGGCTTTTTGTGACGGTCACCGTAATACATCGTGAGCCCGCTGTGTTCTGAAGATGCCGGACCCGTCAGCCAGCCAGTGCAATACGTCGCGGGTCGGTTGTTACCGGCCGGTGGGCCTGACTTCGCAACGCGCCTCGTTTTGGACAGGGGCGAGATTGTTTACCGAACGGGAGCACACAGCAGCTTTTTGTCGCTCTTGATCCTCAGGGCCTTGTTCCGTATGATCTCACGCGATTACACCGTCTCGACACCGCAGAAAATTTACAATAATAACAAGAGGTTAGTTGGGAGAGGGAAAAATTCCGCCGAGGCCGGGGCCGCGATTTCGGTTCTCGTTTTCCGCTCCATTAATACAAATTCATACTCTGGCTGGATGGCAGAGTGGTTATGCACCGGCCTGCAAAGCCGGCTACAGCGGTTCGATTCCGCTTCCAGCCTCCAAGTATGATTTACAGTGCTGTTTCCGCAGATAGTTGTGAGTGTGTCATCATACTGGGCTTCTTCCTGCTCATCCACAAAACGGGGTGTGTGCTGATGAAGCCTATTTGGTCGGTGTTCAATTCAGGGTGCAACGGCGCACAGGCGCTTGAACAAAACCTTGCGCAGATATTTCAAAATCGGCAGCTGTGACGCATTTCACAGTTGCGCTCGTTTAGACAACAAGACTCTCTTCGGATTTAGGTATTATAAAGCGTCATTGAGTCGAGCCCGGGTGGCGAAATTGGTAGACGCAAGGGACTTAAAATCCCTCGGTCGAAAGACCATGCCGGTTCGAGTCCGGCCCCGGGCACCAACATCGAAAATCAACAACTTACGCTTCTTGCCGCTTCTCAACACTTTTCACAATAAAACAAAAAGTTAGCTGTAATCCATATTTTCTTCCTGCGCGCTACCCCGTTTTTCCCCACTTTATGTATGATTTCTTTACGCCAAATTTACGCCATTGGCGTAAATCCAAGGGGATCGGAAATGGCTGCATTCAGAAAAAGGAGTGGCGGTTGGCGCGCCGAGATGTGCATCAAGGGCACGCGCACATCCGCGACGTTCACCACCAAGCGGGAAGCCCAGGCCTGAGCGGCGCAGGAGGAGACCAGGTTGCGGGAGGACTCGACCGGCAAGGTACCAAACAAACCGTTCCGCGACCTGCTCGAACGCTATAGCCGCGAGGTCAGCTCCAAGAAGCGGGGTGCCGCGCGGGAGCAGAAAATGATCGACGTCATTCTCCGCGATCCAGTCGCCGATGTGTCGCTGCGCATGCTCGCGCCGATCGATATCGCCGCCTGGCGCGATCGGCGCTTGAAGCAGGTTTCCGGCTCGACGGTGGAGCGGGAGATGACGATTCTTTCGCACGCTTGTTCGGTGGCACGGCGCGAGTGGGGATGGCTGCGCGTCAATCCCGTCAGTGATGTGAGGCGGCCGCCGCCGACGGCGGCACGCACCCGGCGGCCGACGGATGATGAATCGGAACGTCTTCTGCATGCACTCGGGTATTCCTCGGAAGCGCCACCGGAAACGGCATCGGCGCGTGTCGGCGCGGCCTACCTCTTGGCCATCGAAACGGCGATGCGCGCGGGTGAGATCTGCGGCCTCGAATGGCAGCATGTCAATGAGCGGCATGTTCACTTGCCGCGGACAAAGAATGGCTATGCGCGGGACGTGCCGTTGTCGGCCGAGGCGCGTCGTATGATTGAGCAGCTGCGGTCCGTGAACGGCGAGGAGGGCGCTGTGTTCGGCGTGTCGACGGCCAGCCTGGATGCCCTGTCTCGTAAGGCAAAAGCACGCGCGCTCGTCGAAGACCTGCATTTCCATGACACGCGTCGCGAGGCGCTCACAAGGCTGTCGAACGTGTTCGATGTGATGGAACTCGCCCGGATCAGCGGGCACCGCGATCTTCGAGTGCTGCAGAACGTGTATTACGCGCCATCGGTTAGCGATCTGGCGGACAAGCTCGATTAGGCGATGCGGTTTTCCTGGTGCTTCTCAGCCCAGGCGATCACCCCCTTGGCCTTCCACAAGGGTTGCCCCCGGCCTTTACTTCCGGCTACCGGTAGCCGGATGGCCTGGGGGAATCCGGGCAGGGCGGTGATGCGTTCACGGACCACCGCCTCGGAACGCTTCAGGGAGGCTGCGATCTCCCTTACGGACCACAAGTCCACCGCAATCGGAATGCGCGGGGATAGGTTGTTGATTGCGTCCAGGAGCATTTCGATCTGATTCATGTTCGTGGCGTGGCGTCATGGTGTTCTATAGGATCATCGTATTGCCAAGGTTGCATGAGCATCAGACCGAAAGCCTGCACCCAGCGGCGACTTTTTCTCATTTCCCTCCACATCGTTTGTATCGCGTTTAATCAGGCAGTTGATAGTAACGCCAGGGCGATTCACAAATGTGTTTGAAAGCTCGCTCCGTGAGCGGCGCTTTCGAACATTGTTACTGTTTCGACCCATGACGGAGTGATGTTTCGACAAACAACCATTGGAGAGCACAGATTGTTTCGTCATCTGCATTGACACTAACACCGTGTAAGTTTCTAAATCAAAAATAAATGTTTACCGCGCTGCTAAACATTTTGTTCTGGAAAACGTGTGATGTGTTGTGCAATCTGATGTTTTCAAAATCATGCACAAGGAGAAGACCGATAATGCAAGAGCAAGAAAACACGAGTGTGGTAACGCTGGAGAATCAACTGACCGAACGCTTTGGATTGTTGCTATCACAAACGCAACTGGCAGAGCTGCTGGGTCGTTCCACGGGCGGCCTGCGCTGCAGTCTGAGTTACCCCTGCGATCAGCAGACCCGATTACTCAAGGCCTGCGGCCGGAAGATCGGCCGACGTGTGTATTACTCGGCCATGGAGGTTGCCCGGATCATCATCGGTTCCGGTGAATCATGAGTCAGACCATCATCCGCGCCCCGCGCCGCCACCGGTTTCTCATCATCGACCAGCGCGCCATCGGGGATGACCGCCTGTCCTGGGCGGCCAGGGGACTGCTCGGCTACCTGCTGTCCAAGCCGGACGACTGGAAGGTGCTGGTCAACGACCTGCGCAAGCGGGGTGATCTTGGACGCGACGGCATCTACCGATTGCTTAAGGAACTGCGCACAGTGGGCTATGCGCGATACGTGCGTCTGCTTGACCCGTATGGCCGCATCAGGGGAGGCATCTACATCATTCGGGAGATCGCGGATTCACCACATCCGGAATTGCCGGATATGGCTGAGCCGGATACGGCGGAACCGGGTCCGGCAAACCCGGAAGCATTACCTACTACTGATGTAGACTTAAAAAGAACAACTACTACAACACCGATCAATACCAAAGAGCGTAGTGGTAGTAGTAGTGAAAATGAAAACGGCGTTGCCGACTTCGCCTTTTGGGTGCCGGAGGAGCTGCGGAAAGCGGCCCTGAAAATAGTGGCCGGGCTCAGCCTACTCGAGGCACAGATCGTGCTCGACGAATGGGCAGGCTGCATGGCAGCCGAGTTAATCGAGACCTCGCCGCTAGGTTATCTGCAAGCCCTGGTCAGGCGGTATCAGGAAGGCGATCTCACGTTGGTGTTTGCCGTCGATGTTGCAGGCCTACGAGCGAGAACACTCGATGACGATAACAAGAATGTCGAGATTGAACGTTGCGCCGTCGACTGTGATGAAGACTGATGCATCCTGCACGGACCGAAGGTCGCCCGATGCAAACTAATGCAACCTGTGTG
>JAHEIO010000151.1 GCA_024639325.1 Gammaproteobacteria bacterium | reverse complement strand
GCGGTGAGCGGGATGGCGAGTATCATGCCGAGAATGCCGTCCAGCGCGGAGCCCCAGAAAAAGATCGCCACGATGATGACCATCGGATGCAGACCGGTGCGTTCACCCATGATCCTTGGGGTGAGCACATAGCCTTCGATCAGCTGGACGACCGCGAATACGGTCATCACTAGAACCAGAAGCATCGCGCCACCGCCTTCTTGGAAGTAGGCCAGCGGCAGGACCACCGCCAGCCCTATCATGCTGCCGAGGTAGGGAATGATGTTGAGGAATCCCAGAATCAGTCCGATGACAGCGCCGTAATGAAGTCCGGCAATGCTGAAGCCAACGGCGAACAGCATGCCCTGGATCAGGGCTATCAGCAGCTGACCGCGGAAGAATACCACCACCAGGTTGACGAATTCCCTCATTAGGAACACGGCGTCCTTTCGTGTTTTCGGTTTCAGAAACGGCAGAGTTTCCCCAGAGGTATTTTGTTCCACATTCGGCATGAGCAGAAAAAACGCCATGTAGACGGGCATCACCGCCCATCCGAACAGCGATACAACGTTCGACACCAGGCTCGCACCGGCGGATATGATGCCGCGCGCAAGACTGCCGGCAAGCTTGGCCAGCGGGCCGGCCGATGATTGCAGGGATTCGCGCGCGTTTCGCAGGATCGGACTTTCCCGGACCCACGCCTGCAATTCAGGCCGGTGCTCCTCTAAATACACAACCAACCTGTCCCACAACCGTGGTATCTCTCCGATCAGCTCCGCTGTCTGGTTTGCGATCAACGCCCCGAATAGATAGATCGTTCCCGCGATTGGAAGGATCAATGACGCGAACAGGACCAGGAGCGCAAGGGCAGTGGGCAACCGCGCTTTGTGCCGCAGCCAGTCGAAGTAGGGCCGGATGACCAACGCCAGTACGCCGGCCACCGCCAGAGGCAAAAATACGTGGTCGTACGCGGCGAAAAAACGGACCACGATCCAAAAAATCCCGATCGCCGCACTCAGTATGACCGTGACCGACAAGACGGCGATAGCGGCCGCCGCGGCTTTGCGCTGTTTGTCGCTCAGGAAAGGTGTCATCGTGCCCGATTCTCGCACATTACCTGACTGTTTGAACTCATTAGCAAACGGCCGGCAGGTCAGCGCCAGGGGAGGTCGGCCCCCGTTGCTAGTCCGACAAACCGGCAAATTCTCTGAAAATCCGAAAGAAAATTTGACATCTGCGTGCTGAAATCGGAAAATGCTGCACTGCAACATATCAAACTACGAAAGGAGGCATTACAGTGTCTGCAAAATCTAAAAATCCCTTTGATTTTTCAGAGTATTTTACCCACATCGACCCCAAGTCAGTGCTCGATCAATGGCAGAAAGCATTCGGTAATGCATCCTTGCCTCAGGTCGATACCAAGGCCCTGTTCGAGACCCAGAGCAAAAATCTCTATGCTCTGATCTCAGCCAACCAGGCGGTGATGGCCGGCGCACGCAATCTGATGCAGCGGCAGGGTGAGCTCATGCAGGAAGCCCTCGAAGAAGCCACTCAGGCCATGCAGAGCATGGGCAAAGTCAGCGACCCCAAGGAGGCGGCGATGAAGCAATCCGAGCTGGTGCAGGCTGCATTCGACAAAGCACTGGCAAACTCCAAGGAAATGAGTGAGATGATAGCCACCAACTATCAGGAAGCAGCGGACGCGATCAATCAACGATTCAGCGAAGCCTTGAACGAGATCAAGACAGCCATCACCGAAAAAAAGTAATATCGGTGGGAATATTGTCAATCCCCGGGATTTCGGCTGCCGGGCGGGTTGCCAACCGGCGGCGGATCCGGTCCGTATGGCATGGACCGGTGTCCCAGAGATCAGCGGGTGTACAGCACGGACACAACTGAAAAATACCCATGACCGATACCAGCAAATCAGACCTTCATCCTCTCGATTATTCCGACCTGATCGAGGACCTGTCCACCAACTTCTCTCGCTGTCAAAGCATCATGGCGGGATTCACGGAGCAGTACAAAAACATGGAGCTGGACCCGCTCAACCTCACTGATGCCTACTCGCAATGGCTGAGTGAGGCAGCCAAAAACCCATTCCACCTGCTTGGGGCGGGGATCAACTACTGGCAGGACAGCCTCAAGTTGTATCAGCAGTCCATCCCCAACCTGATCGGAGCCCGATCCGATCCGGTAATCGAACCCGAGCCGGATGACCGGCGATTCCGCGACGACGCGTGGATGGACAATCCGCTCTACGACTTCGTCAAGCAATCGTACCTGCTGGCCGCGAGGTGGATGCGCGAATCGGTAAACAACCACAGTGACCTGGATGAAAAAATTGCCAAGAAGGTAGAGTTCTTTACCGAACGCTACGTCGAGGCCTTGTCACCGACAAACTTCGTCGCGACCAATCCGGCGGTGCTGGAAAAGACCCTGGAAACCAAGGGCACCAATCTGGTGATGGGCCTTAAGAACATGCTGCAGGATCTGGAGCGCGGCAACGGCCAGCTTCGTACGCGCATGACCGACGAGAATGCCTTCGAACTCGGAGTGAATGTCGGCGCCACGCCCGGCAAGGTGGTATTCCAGAACCGGATGATGCAGCTCGTTCAGTACACGCCGACGACGGACACCGTATTCAAGCGGCCCCTGCTGATCGTTCCGCCGTGGATCAACAAATTCTATATCATGGATCTACAGCCCAGAAACTCCCTAATAAAATGGTTGGTCGATCAGGGGCACTCCGTTTTCGTCATCTCCTGGGTCAATCCGGACGACACCTATCGCGACACTTCCTTCGATACTTATCTCCTCGAGGGGCCGATGGCGGCCCTGGACGCGATAAAGGCCGCGACCGGGGAAAGCGACGTCAACGCCATTGGCTACTGTATCGGCGGCACGCTGCTGGCCATGACGCTCGGCTATGCCACAGCCCACAACGATGATCGGATAAAAAGCGCCACTTTTCTCACCACCATGCTGGATTTCACCGACCCCGGGGATCTCGGGGTGTTCGTGGACGAGCAGCAGGTGTCTGCGCTGAACGACAAAATGCTGGAGAAGGGATATCTCGAAGGCAGTTCGATGGCTACGACCTTCAATCTGCTGCGTGCAAACGATCTGATCTGGTCCTTTTTCGTCAACAATTACCTGCTGGGAAACGACCCCAAGCCGTTTGACCTGTTGTACTGGAATTCGGACTCGACGCGCATGCCGCAGTACATGCACAACTGGTATCTGAGCAACCTGTATATCAAGAACCTGCTCAAGGAGCCGGGCGGCGTCACCGTTGCCGATACCCCGATCGACCTTTCCGGCGTCAAGACCCCGGTATGCTTCGTCTCCACCGTGGATGATCACATCGCGCCCTGGCTGTCTACGTATTCCGGGGCCAGGCTGTTTACGGGGCCGGCCAAGTTCATCCTGGGCGGATCCGGACACATTGCCGGGATCATCAATCCCCCGGCGGTCGAGAAATACGGCTACCGGGTCACCAACAAGCCCCCGGCCGACCCGGAAAAATGGGCGCAAGACGCAAAAGTGCATCCTGGATCATGGTGGCCGGAATGGCAGAGATGGGCCAAACGCCGCGCCGGCACTCAGGTAAAGGCGCGTGCGCCGGGCGGCGGCAAGCTGAAGGTTCTGGAAGACGCGCCCGGATCGTACGTCAAGGTCAGGGCATTAGACGCCTGATCCCCTAACAAACCAACATCAGAGGTGGACTCAATGAGCAAAGAACGAGAAGTCGTAGTACTGAGTGGAGTACGAACCGGCATCGCCGACTACGGCGGTGCGCTGAAGGACCAGAGCCCGTGCCAGTTGGGCGCAGCGGTCATCCGCGAGGCGGTCGCCAGGGCCAAGGTCGATGCCGCGGATGTGGGCGCCTGCGTCATGGGCAACGTGATTCACACGGAACCGCGCGATATGTACCTGTCCCGCGTCGCGTCGCTCGATGGCGGCCTGCCCCAGGAAAGCCAGGCATTCACCCTCAACCGGCTTTGCGGCAGTGGGATGCAGGCGATCGTATCCGCCTCTCAGCAGATCCTGCTGGGCGACGTCGATGCCGCGGTGGCCGGTGGCGCCGAATCGATGAGTCGGGCTGCATACAACCTACCGACGTTCCGCTGGGGACAGCGTATGGGCGACGGCGGCGCCGTGGACATGATGGTCGGGGCTTTGACCGACCCGTTCGACACCGTGCATATGGGCATTACCGCCGAAAACATCGCTGAAAAATGGGGTATCAGCCGCGAGGATCAGGATGCGCTGGCGGTGGAAAGCCACAAGCGCGCCGCAAATGCCATCGCGCAGGGTTACTTCAAGGACCAGATCTTTCCGTACGAGATCAAATCCCGCAGGGAAACCAAGATTTTCGATACCGACGAACACGTTCGCGGCGATGCCACCGTTGAAGGCATGGCCAAACTGCGACCGGTGTTCAAGAAGGACGGATCCGTCACCGCCGGGAATGCCTCCGGCATCAATGACGCGGCGGCGGCGGTGGTGTTGATGGAGAGCAGCCTCGCCGAGCAGAAGGGCCTGCAGCCCGCCATGCGCCTCGTCGGCTACGCGCTGGCCGGCGTGGACCCGGCCTACATGGGCATCGGCCCGGTGCCGGCGATCAACAACGTCATGAAACGCACCGGCCTGTCGATTGCGGACATGGACGTCATCGAACTCAACGAGGCGTTTGCCGCGCAGGCCCTGGGCGTGTGCCGTGACCTGGACCTGCCGGCAGACAAAGTCAATCCAAACGGCAGCGGTATTTCGCTTGGGCACCCCATCGGCGCGACCGGTGCGATCCTGGCCGTCAAGATGCTGTATGAACTGCAGCGGACCGGCGGACGCTATGGCCTGGTGAGCATGTGCATCGGCGGCGGCCAGGGCATCGCGGCCGTTTTCGAACGTATATAATAGAGCAAACACAAACCTCAGGAGGAATAACGTAATGAGTCGACTTGCAGTGGTAACCGGGGGGACCCGGGGCATAGGGGAGGCCATCTCCATCGCCTTGAAAGACTCTAACCACAGGGTTGCCGCCAACTATGGAGGAAACGACGAGCGTGCTAAGGAATTCAGCGACAGGACGGGCATCCCGGTGTACAAGTTCGACGTCGGTGACTTCGATGCCTGCCAGGAAGGTGTCAAGAAGATCGAGGATGACCTGGGCCCGATCGAGATCCTGGTCAACAACGCCGGGATCACCCGCGACGGCACCATGCACAAGATGGACTTCGAGAAGTGGAACAAGGTCCTTCAGACCAATCTGTCATCGTGTTTCAACATGGCCCATGCGGTCATCCACGACATGCACGACAAAGGCTTCGGACGCATCATCAATATCGGGTCGATGAACGGCCAGTGCGGCCAGTACGGCCAGGTCAACTACGCGGCCGCCAAATCCGGCATCCACGGATTCACCAAGGCCCTGGCCCTGGAGGCGGCCTCCAAGGGGATCACTGTGAACGCCGTTGCCCCGGGATATGTCGCCACCGAGATGGTGATGGCGGTACCCGAGAAGATTCTGGACAAGATCATTGCCCAGATTCCGGTGGGACGACTGGGCGAGGCCAAAGATATTGCTCGTGCCGTGGTGTTTCTGGCTGACGACGATGCCGGTTTCATTACCGGCTCGACGCTGACCATTAACGGCGGGCACCATATGTATTAGCGTAATACGCTGCAGGCAACCGCTAGTCAAAACACCCCCGGCACCTATGGCGCCGGGGGTGTTTTGCGCGCATGCGGCGAACTATCGCAACCCGCGACGGTGCAACGAAGACCGTCCGGGATACCGGCGCAATATGCGGCTATGCGTTGGCGGCTTCGAGCGCTGCCGGACGATCCGGGTGCGTGGCGATGAAATGCTTCAACACCAGTTCAAGGCGTTCGACATCCGCCTCATGTCCCCGGGATCTGGCTTCTTCGATATCTTCCAGGATGATTTTGCGTATGTGCGGTACACCATTCTCGGCGTGAACCAGGTATTCCCCGAGTTCGGCGGCTATGATTTCCGGTACATGCTCATGCTGGGCGATCGCCTTGATCTCCTCTTCGGTCAGTTCGCATATACCGATACAGTCTTGTAGTGTCAGCATTTTTCAAACCAGGTTGTTTTGATCGACGATATCACCTACCGCCCGTTCATGTATTGACTTGGATCAACGAAAAAAAGCCGTTGGTCCGGTAATCATGCC
>JAHEIO010000059.1 GCA_024639325.1 Gammaproteobacteria bacterium | reverse complement strand
ATGGAGCGGGAAACGAGACTCGAACTCGCGACCCCAACCTTGGCAAGGTTGTGCTCTACCAACTGAGCTATTCCCGCATTGAATGCTTTGCCCTGAAAAGGCCCGTAATTTTCAGATTCCAGGACTCGACTGTCAAGGGTGGAGGAGTTGTTTATTCCCCTGGATTGCCTGGACTACCAACCAATGTTGGCCATGCAGCCTTTAGATAGGCGAACATCGACCAGATAGTCAGTGCTCCCGCAACATAGAAAAGGATTTCTCCTGCTTTGGCAGCGGAAACGCCCGCAATCGGGGCCTTGTACAGTAACAATGCAATGGAAACCATCTGGGCAAACGTCTTCAACTTGCCGACTATTGATACCGCGACGCTTTTCCGCTTGCCTAGTTCCGCCATCCATTCCCGCAAGGCGGAGACAGCGATTTCGCGGCCAACAATTACGGCCGCCACGATTGTAAACAAAATGGAACTTATCACCTGACTCTGCAGGTCCGAGGCCGCCACAAGTAAAACGATGACCGTAGTCACCATGAGTTTGTCCGCCACCGGATCCAGAAAGGCCCCGAATGGGGAATGCTGTCCCAATTTGCGAGCCAGGTATCCATCCAGCCAGTCGGTGAGCCCCGCCAGAACGAACAACCCGGCGGCGACATAGTGGCTCCACGGCACCGGAAGGTAATAGACGACCACGAGAACCGGGATGAATATCATCCGGACAACGGTCAGAATGTTGGGCAGCGTGTAAACCATATCGTCAATATCGGGGGTTTCTTGTAACTCTCTCAACTATATAACAATATCCGGGATTCTATTCATGAAAATAGGAATACACCCGCTCGGCGAGTCGTTTGCTAATCCCCGGCACGCTTGCAAGGTCCTCGATTCCCGCTCGTGTCACCTCCTGCATACCGCCGAGATGTTTTAATAATGACTGCCTTTTTGCGTCCCCAATACCCGGAATCTCCTGAAGTTGCGACTTTTGACTGGTTTTGGCGCGCTGTTGCCGATGTCCCGTAATCGCAAATCGATGCGCCTCATCACGTATCTGCTGAATATAGAACATCGCCGGTGAATGCGATGAGACCGGTAACGCGTGCTGCCGTCCAGGCATGTATAACCGTTCGCGACCCGGTTTCCTTTCGCGGCCCTTGGCCACGCCCAGGATCATGACACCATCGACATGCAGCCCTTCGAGGACCGCATTCGCGGCATTGACCTGGCCCTTTCCCCCGTCAATGAGGACTATATCCGGCAAGTGCCCCTCCCCCGCCTTGATCCGCTTGAATCGACGGGTCAGGGCATCGCTCAATGCGGCATAGTCGTCACCGGCACTGATTTTAACGTTGAAGCGACGGTAGTCTGATTTACGCGCCCCCTCGGCATCGAACACCACGCATGACACCACCGTGTTGCCTCCGGAGGTGTGGCTGGCATCGAAGCATTCAATTCGCTGAGGGGCTTCGGGAAGATCCAGACACTCACGTACGGCCTCCAACCGCTCTAATTGTGCCTGACGTCCGCTGACGCGCGCCGCAAGACCAGCCTTAGCATTATTCATAGCCTGCTCGGCGACGCGTGCTCTTACTCCCCGCGGGTTGGCGACAATCCGCACTTTTCGGTTAGCCAGGCGTGACAATGCGGACTCTAGAAGGGTCTTATTCTCCGGATGAGGCGAAACGAGGATCTCTTTTGGAATCGTCTTATCCGCATAGAACTGACCAAGAAACCCGGAAATGATCTGCCTCGGGCCCTCATTCAACGAGGGTTTTGGAAAGAATGACGTGTTGCCACTGTGACGTCCCCCGCGGACAAATGTCACATCAATGCAGTATTGATCATGCTCAGCACACAGGGCGACGACATCTAAATCTCCGTCCCCGACACTGATGTACTGGTGTTCGAGCACCCGCCTCAGTGCTTTGATGCGGTCACGGTAGCGGGCGGCTGACTCGTAGTGCTGCTGATTCGCGCTACGCTCCATTTTTTGGACCAGATAGTCGCTCAGGGTGCTGTCACGACCTGCCAGAAAAAGCATCGCCTGTTTGACATCCTCGGCGTAAACGTCTTCATCGACGAGGCCGACGCAGGGAGCCGTGCAACGCTCTATCTGATACTGCAGGCAGGGTCTGGAGCGCAGTCGGTAGAAAGTATCCTCGCACAGCCTCACCCTGAAAAGCTTCTGTATCTGTGACAACGTCTGTCGAACGGCGTACGCACTGGCGTAGGGGCCAAAATATTGGCCGCGTTCACTGCGCCCACCCCGGTAGAAACTGAGCCTGGGAAACGGGTGGGTGTCGTCCAGTCTGATATATGGATAGCTCTTGTCGTCGCGAAGTACGATGTTATAGCGGGGTCGGTGCTTTTTGATGAGGTTGCTTTCGAGCAGCAGCGCTTCGCTCTCGGTGTGAGTGATAATCACATCGACGTTGATTACGTGCTGCACCATGGCCCGCGTCTTCGGGTCCATATCGGACTTTCTAAAGTAGCTCGATAACCGTTTTTTTAGATTTCTGGCCTTGCCTACATAAATCACTTCGCTGCCGGGACCGATGAACTGGTAAACCCCTGGCGCGTGTGGCGCGCTCTTCAACAGTTCGCGGTGATCATATATCTGTCGCGAATCCTGACTCACGATAGCAGTTTACCCGCTTTTTTGAAAACTTCGTCGAACATGGTTTCAGTCAGCCTGCGGGTCTGGGTGTTGTAACGACTACAGTGGTAACTGTCGAGCAAAGTGACGCTATTTCCGATTTGGTAGGCCTGGTTATGACCAAAGGGATAGTGTGCCTGCACCAAACCATATGCCCTCAAAACCGCCCGGTGAGCCAACTGACCCAACGCGAGGACCACGGAGCCATTACGGCACCTGGCCAGTTCAGCCTTCAGGTAGGAATTACACTCAATTATTTCCCGATTCGTAGGTTTGTTTTCCGGCGGCAGGCACTTGACCGCATTCGTGATGCGGCATCCAACCAAAGTCAGACCGTCTTTGGCATGGAGAGATACCGCTCGATCCGCGTAGCCGAATTTATAGAGTGTTTTATAGAGTAAAATCCCTGCATAGTCCCCGGTAAAGGGGCGACCCGTGGCATTGGCGCCATGTTTACCGGGAGCCAAACCAACCACGATAAGGCGTACACGACTGTCGCCAAATGGAGGAACGGGTTTACAGTAGTAGTCCGGATGACCTTCTCGAACTTCATCCAGATATCGCGCCAGCCGGGCGCACTTGCGACAGGATGCGTCGAAAGATGTCTTTTGGTTGCGATTCGCCATTGCTCAATAGGTATGGATACTACTAGAATCGCGCCCATTCCAACTACTTTACAAGGAATTCAAGGTGAAGATTTCTGCCTTCGATATCAGGGTGGGCAGCCTGATAGAACACCAGGGAAAGCTTTGGCGTGTGCTCAAGAAGAACCACGTCAAACCCGGCAAGGGCGGCGCCTTCATTCAGGTCGAACTCAAGGAGACAACCCAGGGGACCAAGCTCAATGAGCGGTTCAGATCCGCGGATACCGTGGAAAAAGCCCATGTCGAGCCCAGAAAGATGCAATATCTGTACGCCGAAGGCGGTGGGCACGTGTTCATGGACAATGAGACATTCGAACAGCTCACTGTGAGCAGCGAGGACCTCACTGAACAGATCGGTTACCTGTTGCCCAATACCGAGGTCCAGATAAACTTCCACAATGGCAATCCAATCGGTATAGAATTGCCCGGCGCTGTCGTGCTCGAGGTCACCGATACCGAGGGCGTCGTAAAAGGACAGACCGCATCAGGCTCCGGAAAACCGGCCCGGCTCGAGACGGGACTGCGTGTGACCGTACCCACTTTCGTCAATACCGGCGACAAAATCAGGATAAACACGGAAACTGGGGAGTACATAGAGCGGGCCGAGTAGCGAACTGCCTCGGCTATGCTGTTGAGACAACCTGCAAAGTCAGCGATTCGAGGACATTCCGGGCATACTGCTTGTTTGACACATCCGTGGCGCCACCGGCCAGCGCCAGCACGCTTTTCGGGGTGTCCGCGGGCGGGTCCCGCTTCAACCGATCCAGAACAAGGTCGACCGCATCAGGATCGTTACAGATGAGCGCCATGTCGCAACCCGCAGCCAGGGCACTGGCTACCCGTTCATCTGGTCCGCCCATGATTTTTGCCCCGTCCATGCTCAGATCGTCGCTGAAAATGACGCCGGAAAATCCGATGTCATGCCGCAATACGGTATTGAGCCAGTAACTGGAGTATGTGGGCAGGCAATCATCGACGTCAGTGAAATTGACGTGGGCGGTCATCACGCCGTGCAACACATCACTGAGCAATCGGTATGGGACAAGATCACAACAATCTATCTCTGGCCAGCTCCGCTTATCCCACGGCAGACAGGTATGAGAATCTTCCGCAACGGCTCCGTGGCCCGGAAAATGTTTTCCGGTAGCCTTCATGCCGCCCTGGTTCATGCCCGCGATATGGGCACGGGCGAGTTCGGCGACGACCGCCGGATTGCCGTGGAAAGCGCGATCCCCTATCACGGCCGAGTCCACCGTGCCAATATCCAAAACCGGAGCAAAACTTAAGTCAACGCCCAACTCACGCAGTTCCGTAGCTATCAGATAACCAGCACAGCGCGACGCCTCCAGCCCGGCGGCTTTGTCGCGATCATACAGTTCACCGTAAGTCCTCGCCGGGGGTAACATAGTAAACCCCTCCTTGAAACGCTGCACCCGGCCGCCTTCCTGGTCGACGGCGACGAGCAGCGCGGGCGTGCGTACATCCTTGATACTCAGGACTAGCGCTTTAAGTTGCTCCGGGCACTCGTAGTTGCGGCTGAATAAAATTACACCCCCAATAAGCGGGTGCATTAGTTTCTCTCGCTCTTCGGGCAGCAGCTCAAGGGTCTCGATGTCAACAAAAAGTGGACCCAGGGGCTGCTCGTTCATGGATGATTTTTGTACTGCAGGTGGCGCGCTTTGATATCTTTAAGGAGCCCCCGACACGCGTCCTCGATCATATCCAGAACGCGCTCGAATCCTCCGGATCCACCATAGTAGGGATCCGGTACCTCGTCCTCGTCAAATGTGCTGGAAAATTCCAGAAACATCCGAATGTTGTCACGCGCGCCCTTAATATGAACCAGGTTGTGGTAATTTTCCCGGTCCATCGCCAGGACGTAATCGAACTCATCGATGTCTTGTTCCGTAGCCCGCCTGCCCCGCAAATAAGAAATATCGATGCCACGTCGAGCGGCAGCCTGCTGCGCCCTCAGATCGGGCGGTTTATCGATGTGGTAGGCATGCGTCCCGGCCGAATCGACCTCGATGCCGTGTGACAGGTCGCTCTCCGCGAGGAGTTTGCGGAATGTCCCCTCTGCGGTTGGGGACCGGCAGATGTTTCCCAGACATACGAACAAGACTTTAACCATTTTCGCTCACCAAATTTCTAAAACGCTCCAGATGTTCCGGCGTGTCGATACCCGACCCAGGCAACACCGACGCCTCACATACGTGTATTGTCACACCATTTTCTAAAATTCGTAACTGTTCGAGTTGCTCCGTTTTTTCCAATTTCGACATTGGCCAGGTGGTAAACTTTCCCAAAAAGCTCGCACGAAATCCATAGATCCCGACATGCCGATAGGCACGCGCGTCTTCTGCATTTCCACCCCGGCTCCAGGGTATCGGGGCGCGTGAAAAATACATGGCCCTGCCCTTTTTGTCACCAACCACCTTAACGACATTGGGATCGATGAGCTCTTCCATTGAATGAATTCTGTGACAGGCGGTGCTGACAAGAGCCGAGTCATCCTCGAGCAAGATTCGGGCAACCTGATCAATCAGTACACCGGGCATGCGCGGTTCGTCTCCCTGCACATTGACGACGATCCCGTTGTCCGGCCACTCGAGCCCATCGATCAGCTCCGCGATCCTATCTGAACCGGACTGGTGCTCCGAACGGGTCAAATATGCCTCGCCACCGAACCGTTCTACGGTTTTTTTGATGCGTTCATCATCGGTCGCGACGATAATCCGCTGAGCCGAGCTTTTCCTGGCGCAGTCGTAAACCCAACGGATCAATGGTTTGCCGGCAATATCGAGCAACGGTTTCCCCGGCAGGCGTGTTGATGCATACCTTGCGGGGATGATGACGTCAAACTCCAATTAAATTGACACCCTTGACATCCGGATAGTAATACAGAGTTTCCAAGCTGAACTAATGGATAACTTCGCTGCGCTCACAACGACGTTGGCTATACCAGTATACGTTCCTGCAGAACCCAGACAATCCATTTCCCGTAATCAGCACCAATAATAGATAACGAGTCGATCAGCTTCGCCACTCGTCTTCTTCCAGTGGGCGCGCTTCGTCTTCAAGCATGATCGGGATGTCGTCGCGGATGGGGTAAGCGAGGCGAGCCGACTTGCTCACCAGTTCCTGCTTCTCCTTGTCGTAGACCAAGGGCCCCTTGGTAACCGGGCAAACCAGGATTTCGAGCAGCTTTTTGTCAATCATAGGCTATTCAACCTTTTTGATAATTCATCTTGGAACGACGGGCCTAATTTGGCATCCACCGGAACATACCACATATTTTCATCTGCAAAGGCTTCACATTTTACCGCATCTTTCTCTGTCATCAGGATGGGACCATCGTCTTCGAATTGCAAATCGGCCACGTCAAATTTATGGTGATCCGGAAACGGATGCTCGATGATCTCCAGGCCCGCGGATCTGAGGTGCTCGAAGAATCGGGCTGGATTACCGATAGCGGCAACTCCATGAACCATTCTGCCGCTAAATTCACCCAATCGCCTGGATACAAAATTGTTTATCACTTTGACGGCGCATTCGCCCTCGGTCACGCAGCGGTGTCCGTCGCCCTGGCCACCGTTGTAGACAACGAAATCGACGCTATCGAGCCGCGACACCGGTTCTCGCAACGGGCCGGCAGGCAGGCAAAAACCATTGCCGAATCCTGCTGCGCCGTCCACCACGGCGATCTCGATGTCTCGATTCAAAGCCAAATGCTGCAACCCGTCATCCGAAATCAGGACATTGCATTCATTTTCGTCGAGCAACTGCCTGACGGCCGCCGGTCGGTCGGGCGCAACGACCACTGGGCAACCGGCTCGCCGGGCTATCACTACCGGTTCATCACCAACCAGATCGGCGGAACTCTCCGGGGTTACGGTCTGCGGCCAGTGTTCTGCGCTCCCCCCGTATCCCCGGCTGATGATGCCCGGCGACCACCCCTCGTTCTTGAGTATATTGGCTATAGCAATAACCATAGGCGTCTTGCCCGTTCCGCCCACCGACAGGTTGCCGACAACGATGACCGGGACATCGAAGCGATGGGACGCCAGCCAGCCGACGCTGTAAGCCAGCCGTCTTGCGCGGATAACCACCCTGTATAGCAGACTCAAAGGCCACAACGCGTAAGAAATAACATTGCGCGTACACCACAGACGGTTGAGCGCATCATTGAACGAGCCCATGAACTGACTTGGCAGCCTGTTAGCCTGCCAGACGCTGTTCCTGCATTTGGGATCGATACAAACGTGTGTACATTCCGTTTTGCTCGAACAAAGACTTGTGCGTGCCGTGTTCGACTATCTGCCCGTGGTCGAGCACAAGGATACGGTCGGCGGACTCGATAGTGGACAACCGGTGGGCGATGACAAGGGTGGTGCGGTTATGCAGGAGCTGCTCCGTTGCGTCTTTGACCAGTCGTTCCGAGACCGCGTCCAGCGATGATGTCGCCTCATCGAAGATCAATATGGGAGCGTCCTTGAAAAGCGCCCTGGCGATGGCAATCCGCTGCCGCTGCCCGCCGGACAAACGCAATCCCTGTTCTCCAACATAGGTATCAAGGCCCTTGGGCAGCCGGTCGGTGAATTCCGCCACGTGAGCGGCTTCCACAGCGGCCCTCAGGCTGTCTTCCGAGCTCTCGCCCTCGTGACCGTAGATGATGTTATTGCGAATGGTTTCATCGAACAATATCGTGTCCTGCGCAACGATTGCCATGTTCTCCCGCAGCGACCGCAGTGTAATCTCCGTGATATCGATCCCGTCCACGGTGATCCGCCCCTCGGAAGGCCTGTAGAAACCCAAAAGCAGCGCGGTTACGGTGGATTTTCCACTGCCTGATGCACCCACAAGGGCGACCGTCTGCCCCGGTTCGATGGCGAAGGAAAGATCCTTCAGCACCGCAATATCCGAGCGCCCGTATTTGAAGCTGACGTTGTCATACTCGATCCGACCCTGGGGTCGATCGAGCGTCCGCGTACCCGTATCTATTTCCGGTTGCTCGTCGGCGACGGCGAATACGCTGTTGGCGGCGGCGACACCCATCTGGATCTTTTCGTTCACCTTGGCAAGACGTTTTAGGGGCGAAAGCAGCAGAAGGACGGTCGCAAGGTAGCTGGTAAACGTTCCCGCACTTACCGCTTCAGCACCGGTTCGACCGACCGCCATGGAAATGATGATGGCGATCGGTAAGCCGACCATGAGGGTAATGGTGGGAGCCATGGCGGCCGATACGATGGCCTTTTTGAGTTCCTGGCGCCGGTTGCGCTGGTTACTCTTTAGAAAACTATTGCGCTCGACGTCATGCCCGCCATAGGTCTTGACCACACGTTCGCCGATTATTGCCTCTTTTGCCACATGGCTGATGTCCCCGATGGAGCTCTGAATGCGCTCACTGGTCTTACGAAATCGCTTCGCCGCGATCTGAACGACGTAGGTAATCATCGGCGCAAATACCAGAAACACCAGGGTGAGCCGCCAGTCCAGATAGGTCATCCAGGCCAGCAGCGCGATGGCGGTAAAAGCGTCCTTGGTCAGCAAGGTCAGCGCATCCGTCGTCGCGGTTGCCGTACGCTCGACATCGTAAATCAGCTTGGCCACGATCGATGCCGAAGAGTGATCGTCGTAGTAGCTGGCGGGCAGCTTGATAAGTTGGTCGAACACCTTCTGCCTCAGATCGAAAACGACCTGGCGTCCGACCCAGGCCATGCTGTAATTGCCGGCGAATCCGGAAACTGCCCTGACCACGATGACGCCCCCAATCAACCACGGAATCAGGCCGATGAAATCCACATCGGGTTCGACCAGACCACGATCCGTAATTTCCTTGATGAGGGCGGCGAAAGAGGCATCCATGGCGGCGGCCACAGCCATGGCGATAACTGAAGCGGAGAATATCCCCTTGTACGGAAGGACGTGGCCCAGCAGCCGGCGGTAAAGTTTGAAACTACCTGGACCGGTAGCGGTGACCGTCACGGCGACCCGCTGTCTTTGGTAATTGTCTGGGTGGCGAAAGTAATGTTGGTGAGCCCGAGCTTCCCGGACACATCCATGGCACGTATCACCGACTCGTGGGGCGTGCGTCGATCCGCACGAATAATCGTGACGACATCGTCGCCGTCCTGCACGACCTTGATCAGGGCACGCCGCAGCGTTTCCCTGCTCGCGTTCAAAAGTTCCCTTGCAGCTTCTTCATCTGGACCCTTGACGGCATAGACTCCCTCAGAATCTATCTCGATCTCGAGTATCTTTGCCTCCTGCTGTTCCACCTCTACTTCCGATGACTCGGGCAGTTTTATTCTAAGCTGGGACTCCTTGGAAAACGTGGTCGATACCATGAAGAAAATCAGCAGCAGGAAAACCACGTCTATAAGCGGGGTCAGGTTGATGAGGGTCTCGTCCTCTTTTCTGTCCGAAAATTTCACGAAACGCGATGCAAGTTACCGCGGGCCGGACCAACCTGCTCCCGTTCTCCCTGCATCACCTCGACCAGCCGGATCGCTTCCTGTTCCATGTCCACGGTCAGCGCATTGACCCGCCCCCGGAAATAGCGATAGAACATCAATGACGGGATGCCGACGGAAAGTCCCGCCGCCGTCGTAATCAGCGCTTCCGATATCCCTCCCGCCAGGATGGTCGGGTCGCCGACGCCAAAGGCCGTGATCGCTGAAAACACTTTGATCATGCCTATTACCGTACCCAGCAAGCCCAAAAGCGGGGTAATTGCCGCAATCGTCCCAAGGGAATTCAGGTACTTCTCCATTTCATGTACGACGTGACGACCAGACTCCTCGATGGCGTCTTTCATGACCTCGCGACCATGGAAACTGTTGACCATGCCGGCCGCCAGAATTCGACCGAGCGGAGAACTTTCGCGGATGATACGGATCTTGTTTGGGTCGAACTCCCTTCTCTCGATCATGGTGCTTATCTGCTCCGTCAGATTGCGCGGCGTCACGGCACGTTTGTTGAGAGTCCACATCCGTTCGCAGATTATAGAAATGGCTACGACCGAGCACGCGAGGATCGGCCACATGAGCAGCCCGCCGGATTTGAATAACTCGAACAATCTGTGTTTCCTCTCCAGATACCTTATATCTTCTGGATTTTAGCAGACTTGGAAGGCCGAACCCGCAAATTGTCTACGACCGACAGGCGGGCGTTTAGCCAAAAATTAGTCGTATCCGTGACCTTTGACATCGTCAAACCAATATCTCCGCTGACTTACGCGGTACGACTCGGCGGCGATGATGCCCTTGGCCAAACGCACGGTTACCGCGCCGTCCAGGGCGGTATTGAAAAAACGAATGTCCCGGTCCCTATATCGATCGACTACCGCTTCTGCAGGGTGGCCGTAGCTATTCCTGTAGCCGGCGGCAACGATCGCGATATCCGGGGCGACACGATCGACAAACTGCACCGTCGAAGACGTTTTGCTGCCCTGGTGAGGCACCAGAAGGACGTCGCTTTGGAGCCCTTCACCGAAATGTGCCACCAATTCGTCCTCGATCTCCCGTTCGATGTCACCGGTGAGCAACACACTGCCTGAACGCCCGAGAACCTTCACCACACATGATGCATTGTTGTGTTCCGGTGGATGTGCTTTTCGCGGGCTGAGAAGGAAAAATCGCACACCGTCCCACTCCCATTGATCGCCGGCCACACAGGAGCTGGCTTCAGGCACCTTGTCGGGTACGCTGGTCAACCTGATCCCGACGGGCAACCCACTGAGTACGGCCCGCATACCTCCAATATGATCATTGTCTCCATGGCTCACAATGAGCATGTCCAGAGAATCGATACCTTGATGACGCAGGTAAGGAACGACTACGGCGTTGCCCGCATCGAAGCGGGGGCTGAAACGTGCACCGGTGTCGTACAGCAAGCTGTGGTTTCGTGTACGCAAAACCACCGACAAGCCTTGCCCAACGTCCAGGACCGTCAGCGTAAAGTCGCCCGGCCTGATTTTGTTCCCGGCGCTCAAGCTATATACGACAAGTAAAGGCAGCAAGCACATCGTTGTGGCCAGTAAGTAGCGCCTGCGTTGGCGGACCACGACTATAGCCAAGCAGATCGCGCCCACGGCCAATATCGTCCCAAACCGACCCGTGACCCAGACCGCCCAGTCAGGTTCTGAGAGCACGGAAAGCAAGCAAAACAAGCCACTCAGTATGCCATTCGCAAGCCCGTACAGACCCTCGGCCAGTACTAGCCAACCGAATCCGAGCGACGCGGAGGCGCACAGCACCAGAGGCACCACGGTGAATGCGACTACGGGTATCGCTATCAGGTTGGCAACAGGAGCGACTAGGGATACCTGGCCAAAGAAGACCAAAACGAGGGGCGCCATCAGCAGCGTGAGGATCAGCTGGATCTTTATTACCCGCAGAACACGGTTTCCGGTATCCGTCGTGGCCTTCGAAGCGGCAAGAATCGCGGCCACGGCACCAAATGACATCCACAGGCCGGCGTCCAGCACGGACAACGGGTCGACGACAAGAATCAGAATAAGTGCAATGGCCAGGCAGCGAATGATGTCTACGGACCGACCGAGCAGCACTGCCGTCATCACGGTGGCGACCATGACGAACGCCCGTTGCGTCGGAATGGTCAAACCCGCGAGCAGTGCATAGAGCCCACCGCCTAAAACGGCACCTACTGCCCCGGCCATAGGCGCCGGAAACCAGAGCAAACCCTGTCCCAGGATACGGCATACTATCGAACCCAGCACAAAGCAGAACCCGGCGACCAAGCCAATGTGCAAACCGGATATTGCCAGCAGATGAAGCGTTCCGGTGCGAATGAGCACCCGCCACTGCTCCTCGCTGACGCCGCTTCGATCGCCAATGACGAGCGCGCGGATCAGGCCCTGGTTGGCCAGATCGGAGCGACGCAGATGATGCTGCAACCGCTCCCGAAACTCACCCCACCAGGCCGCCCGATCAAGTCCCGGTAACCGGCTAGCGTTTCTAACATATCCAGTGGCCCGAATTCGGTGTCGAAACAACCACTTCTCATGATCGAAGCCTCCCGGATTCTGAAAACCGTGGGGCCTTTTCAATCTCACCTTCAGCCGCCAGCCCTGCCCCAGTCGGACGTCTTCATCGGTGCGATACCAGCGGAGCAATATCTTCATCGGAGGAACAGAATGTTCCCCGAAGCTCGCGGCAGTCACCGTCGAAACCGTGAATTTGAGATCCGGCCCCGTACGCCGGACAAGCGAATCCACGACGCCTTCCATGACGATGTCTTTACCTTCGAGCTCCTCCGGCAATTCCTGTGTCAGTACGAGATCGGCACGCAAGATCGTCCAGACGAATCCCAATAGCAACCAGAACAGCGCTTGTAGAGATCGGAAGGCGAAACACGGCAGGGCGAGGGAAAACGCGACGAGCGACACCCAATTCGGCGGGAGTTCCGCCAATTCCTGAACGGCAACCGCCCCGAGCAGAAACGAGACGGCACACACATAAATTCGGCGTCCTGCCAAAATACGCATAAATATCACTTCCATGTTGTAACTTGGTGCGTCCTGCAGTATACCCTTTATTCATGCTGCCGAAGAGCTTAAAAAGCCGACTGCCTACGCGGCACGATGTTCAAAAGAACAAGTATCTGCAGTTTCTTGGCAGTCATTTGCACAGCCCCAACCTCTGGCACATCAACAGAAGGTCGGTTGCCCGTGCCACGGCCATCGGTCTTTTCTGCGCCTACCTCCCGGTCCCATTCGAGATGATTCCGGCGGCTATTGCCGCGATTCTCTGGCGGGCAAACCTCCCGATTTCCCTGGTATGGGTTTGGATCTCGAATCCACTGACTTGGATCCCGCTATGGGGCCCGCCGTACCTGCTCGGCGCCTGGTTGCTGAACCGCCCTGCCGTTCCCCTCAATGAGCTGTCTCTTGAAATTTTTGCACAGTACTACGTCGCGCTGTGGGCGGGCTGCCTGATTTTTGGGACGGTGGTCGGTGCGGCCGGCTACTATGTGGTCAGCCTGATCTGGCGCTCAAAAGTTGTCCGGACATGGCGAAGGCGAAGAGAAATTCGCAAGGGCAGAAAAATAAGGGCATCGCGCTCAGCCGGGGAGGGAAAGTTGAGCGAGGATCAACAAAGATAAAATAAACATGGGGTCGGGATAATATTTTAAATTTCCCAAAATTCATGGGGGCCAGCTGAAATTGACTGAATATTTACTCTGACGCCGTTTTTAGCGTCCCCTGCTCAAGGTGGTAAATCCGTCCGGTCCTTCTGGCCAGGCCCTGGTCATGAGTCACCAGGACCAGAGCGGTGCCGAAACTCTTGTTGAGATCACACATCAATCCATAGACTGCATCCGCGGTCCCCTGATCCAGATTGCCCGTGGGTTCATCGGCGAGTACGCATAGGGGCCGGGATACGAGCGCCCTTGCAATAGCGGCACGCTGTCTCTCCCCGCCGGAAAGCTCACCCGGCTTGTGAGCCAGGCGGTTTTCCAGCCCGACGCTGGACAGGCACTCCGCGCTGCGTTTTTGCGCTTCCTCCTGTGTCTCGCCACGAATCAACAGCGGCATGCTGACGTTCTCCAGGGCGGTAAACTCCGGCAGCAAATGATGAAACTGGTAGACGAAACCCAGTGCGCGATTTCGCAGGACACCACGTTCCTTGTCCGAAAGCTTGCTGAAATCCTGACCGTCCACATAGACCTTGCCCGCGGTCGGTGCATCCAGCCCGCCTAGCAGATGCAACAGCGTACTTTTACCGGACCCGGACGCGCCGGTGATAGCAATCTGTTCACCCGCGGAAACGGTCAGGTCCACGTCGTCCAGCACACCCACGGAAATGGGCCCTTGCTCGAATCTTTTAACCAGGCCCTCACACTTGAGCACGAGTTCGCTCATTCGTACCGCAACGCCTCGGCCGGTTGAGTCCTGGATGCGCGCCGGGCGGGATACAGTGTCGCGACAACGCTCATGAGCAGGGAAGCCAGGGTAATCTTGACCACGTCATCCCAGTGCAGCTCCGCCGGAAAGTCGCTGATCACGTAGACGTCGGCAGGGAAAAACTCGATGCTGAACAGGTTTTCCACGAACGGAACAAGGGTTTCGATGTTGAGCGACGTGACCACGCCCGTGACCGCGCCGAGAATCGTGCCAATGATGCCGATGACAGTGCCCTGCACCATGAATATACCCATTACCGAACCCGGGCTCATGCCCAACGTCCGCAGTATGGCGATATCCGCCTGCTTGTCGGTGACCACCATGACCAGCGTGGATACGATGTTGAAGGCAGCCACCGCCACGATGAGAAACAGGATGATGAACATGACCCGCTTCTCGATCTTGAGCGCCCGAAAAAAATTTGCGTGTTCGAGGGTCCAGTCGCGAACACCAAACGCGGGCCCCAGCGTGTCCGAAATGGCCCTGCGTACCAACGGCGCCTGAAACACATCCTCCAGCTTGAGTCGGAGGCCGCTGACCCGGGATTCGGATTTATAAAGTTTCATCGCGTCCTCGAGGTGGATGAATGCGAGCGCACTGTCATACTCGTGCATGTTTACCCTGAAAATTCCCACCACGCTGAACCTTTTCAAACGCGGCAGCAGACCGGCCGGTGTGACCTGGCCGCGGGGTGTAATCACCGTGACTTTCGATCCGACATAGACGCCCAGCTGGTAAGCCAGGGTCCGGCCCAGCACGATACCGTAACCGCCGGCGTGGAGGTTCTCCATGCCGCCTTGGACGATGCTGTCTGCAATCATCGGGGCAACCCGAGCTTCGTTGTCCGGCAAAATGCCGCGAATCAGGGCACCGTGTACCTCGCGGCCCTTGGTCAACATCCCCTGGCCCAGAACGAAGGGCGCCGACGCATCGATCGCCTTGAAATCCGCGATGCGCCCTTCCAGTCCCTTCCAGTCGGACAGCCAACCGCTCTCACCGCTGATCGTCACATGCGAAGCCACACCGAGTATCCTGTCCCTGAGCTCCCTTTCGAAGCCGTTCATCACTGACAGCACCGTAATCAACGCCCATACCCCGAGCGTGATACCCAACATCGACGTCAGCGTGATGAACGATATGAAGTGATTGCGCCGCCGGGCGCGCGTGTAGCGCAGCCCGATAAAGAATGGAAGCGATTGCAGCATCAAGGGTGATTCGGAATACGCTGAGGTTGCCCGGTTTTCGGTTTGCTACGTTGATTCCGGGCGCATGTGAGGAAACAGCAGAACATCACGTATCGATGCACTGTCGGTCAACAACATGACCAGGCGATCGACGCCGACGCCTTCACCGGCGGCAGGCGGCATGCCGTACTCCAATGCCCGGATGTAGTCCGCGTCGTAGTACATGGCCTCGTCGTCGCCCTCTTCCCGCTGGCTCACCTGGTGCCTGAACCGGTCCGCCTGATCCTCGGGATCGTTCAGCTCGGAGAATCCGTTGGCGATCTCCCGACCGGCGATGATGAGTTCGAACCGGTCCGTCACGCTCTGATCCTGGTCGTTCTTGCGGGACAGCGGGGACACCTCTACGGGATACTGCGTAATGAACGTCGGCTGGCGCAGTTTGTGTTCCGCCGTTCGTTCGAAAATCTCCGTCTGGATCTTACCCAGACCGTAACCAGGCATGAGCTGAATATCGAGCTGCCGCGCATAGTCCGACAGTCTTTCCAGGTCGTCGACGTGATTCTCACTGAGCAACGGGTTGTACTTCAGCACGGCTTCCTTCAGGGTGAGCCGGGCAAACGGCTTTCCAAAGTCGAAGGTCTCGCTCTGGTATTCCACTATCGAGCGGTTCAACACGTTCGCGCAGAGTTCCTGCATCATGTCCTGGGTGAGATCCATGAAATCCTTGTAATCGGCATAGGCCTGATAGAACTCGAGCATAGTGAACTCGGGATTGTGCTGGGTGCTGACGCCCTCGTTGCGGAAGTTGCGGTTGATTTCGAAAACCCGCTCGATGCCCCCGACAACGAGCCTTTTGAGGAACAGCTCCGGCGCAATGCGCAGGTAAAGCTCCATGTCGAGGGCATTGTGATGCGTCACGAACGGCCGAGCCACCGCCCCACCCGGGGTGATCTGCATCATTGGAGTCTCCACCTCGAGGAAGTCCCGGTCCTTGAGAAACTGCCGCAGGACGCTGACCACCGAGGCCCGGATTTCGAAAACCCGCCGGCTCTCGGGATTCATCATCAGATCGACGTAGCGCTGCCGATATCGCAGCTCCAGATCGCTTAAGCCGTGATACTTTTCGGGCAGTGGCCGCAAGGCTTTGGTCAGCAAGCGAACCGCGTTCACCCGCACGCTCAGTTCTCCGGTTCGGGTCCTGAACAGAACACCCTCCGCACCTAGGATGTCGCCGATATCCCACTTCTTGAATGCACTGTTGTAGACCCCTTCCGGCAACGCATCGCGCTGCAGAAACAGCTGTATCTGTCCGCTTCGATCCTGAATGTGACAGAAACTGGCCTTGCCCATAATGCGTCGCGACATCATCCGCCCGGCAACCACGACCTCGACGGCTTCCTGTTCGAGCACTTCGTCCGCGACGTCCGAAAAGCGCTCGTGAAGCTGTGCAGCGAGATCCAACGGTCTGAAATCGTTGGGATAGGCATTGCCGTTCATCCGCAAACCATCCAGCTTGGATCGGCGCTGGGCAATCTGATCGTTTTCTGAGATTTCTGGCATTATTTAATATTAACAACTAGTTATAATCGATTCTTAATGCTCTAATTGACTCGATTCTATGCCGGCCTTCAGGCTGGCTTCAATGAACATGTCCAGATCGCCGTCGAGGACCGCTTGAGTATTTCCCGTTTCCACCGAGGTCCTCAAATCCTTGACTCGGGATTGATCCAGCACATAAGACCGGATCTGATGCCCCCAGCCGATGTCGGATTTGCCCTCCTCCACCACCTGCTGTTCGTCACGACGCTTCTGCGTTTCGGCCTCGTAAAGCCTCGCACGCAACATTTTCATGGCCGAGTCTTTGTTGCGGTGCTGAGATCGGTCATTCTGGCATTGAACAACGATCCCGGACGGCAGGTGGGTTATCCTTACCGCGGAATCAGTCCGGTTGACATGTTGCCCGCCGGCACCGCTGGATCGATAGGTATCGATCCTCAGATCGGCTGGATTGATATCGATCTCGATGTCGTCGCTGACCTCGGGATAAACGTACACCGAAGCGAAAGAAGTGTGTCGTCGGTTTCCCGAATCGAACGGTGATTTACGGACCAGGCGATGGATGCCGGTCTCCGTTCTGAGATAACCAAAGGCATGTTCGCCGCTGACCTTGACGGTCGCGCTTTTGATGCCAGCAACTTCACCGCTGGACACTTCGATGATTTCTGTTGTGAATTCTTTCCGCTCGCAATAACGCAGATACATCCGAAGGAGCATCTCGGCCCAGTCCTGGGCCTCGGTTCCACCCGAACCCGCCTGGATGTCGATAAAACCGTTGCTCGAATCCATCTCACCGCTGAACATTCGGCGGAACTCCAGGTCTTCGAGCTTTTCCTGGATCACCAGTAGATCCTGCTCCACCGATTTCAGAATTTCCTCATCGTTCTCCTCCCTGGCTAGATCCAGCAATTCCGTGGTGTCGTCTACACCACGTCCGATCTCGGTCAGAGACTCGACTGTCCGCTCCAGGTGTGATCGCTCTCTGCCGAGGTTCTGAGCGAACTCGGGGTCGCTCCAGATTTCCGACTGCTCGAGTTGCCGCGTGACTTCCTCGAGCCGTTCTTTACTGCCCTCGAAGTCAAAGATACCCCCTGAGGGTGTCGGAGCGTGTCTTGAGCTCTTTCGCCAGTTCGTTAAGCGCGGTAAGTTCCATGTTTTCCCAACTAAATTAAAAGGATGCGGAGAATACCTCAATTGATTTACATTTGGTATCGAAAGCCGGTATTCGAGGCTGCCGCCTTTATTGCATTGCAACATGAGCGTCTCTATACTCGTCAGGCAAGTGGCCCGGGACCTCATGGTCCTGATGAATGGTACCCGGATACAAGAGCACAACTGGAACCGTCGTTATGAAGATTGGCGTCCCCAAAGAAATCCATCCCGATGAAAAACGCGTCGCAACCACCCCGGACGTGGCCAAACAGCTCATCGATCTCGGCTACGACGTCGCGGTCGAGTCCGGCGCAGGAACCTCGGCAAGTTTCAATGATGACGCCTATCGTGCCGCCGGGGTGGAGATTATCGATGACACAACGGCCTTATGGGAAAGCGCCGATATCATTCTCAAAGTCCGGGCACCTGAAGATCATCCTGAACTCGGTCTGCACGAGGCTGAGCTGCTGACCGGGGGAAAAACCCTGATCAGCTTCATCTGGCCCGGGCAATCCACCGATCTCATGGCGAGATTGCAAGCCACCGGGGCAACGGTAATGGCCATGGATGCGGTGCCGAGGATATCGCGCGCCCAGAAACTCGATGCGCTGAGTTCGATGTCCAACATCGCAGGCTACCGCGCGGTTGTCGAGGCGGCCCAGCACTTCGGCCGCTTTTTTACCGGCCAGGTCACCGCGGCAGGCAAGGTGCCTCCCGCCAAGGTCATGATCATCGGCGCTGGTGTTGCGGGGCTGGCGGCAATTGGCACCGCCAACTCACTGGGCGCCATTGTGCGTGCTTTTGATACGCGCCCCGAAGTCAAGGAACAGGTGGAGAGCATGGGTGCCGAATTCCTCGAGCTCGACTATGAAGAGGAAGGAAGCGGCGAAGGTGGATATGCCAAGGAAATGAGTCCCGCCTTTATCGAGGCCGAAATGGCACTGTTCATGGCGCAGGCTCGAGAGGTCGACATTATTATTACCACGGCACTGATCCCCGGAAAACCCGCGCCCAAGCTGATCACAGCGGACATGGTGAACGCCATGCGGTCGGGCAGCGTCATTGTCGATCTTGCGTCGGAGCAAGGCGGAAACTGCGAACTTACAGTCCCGGGTGAGGTCACGGTTCACAACGGGATCACGGTGATTGGTTACAGCGATTTCCCGAGCCGCCTTCCTGCCCAGTCCAGCCAGCTCTACGGCACCAACATCCGACACCTTCTGGCGGAATTGACGCCTGAAAAAGACGGTGCGCCCGTGGTCAACATGGAAGACGACATCATCCGCGGTGTGACCGTTCTCAAAGATGGCGAGAAAACCTGGCCGCCCGACCCGCCCATAAAACTCTCCGCCGCGCCAAAACCTCAGAAAAAGGCCCCACCGCCACCGGTTTCAAAAGCGGAGGTAAAAAAACCGGGTGGAGTCGTTACCATGGGCCTGCTGGCCATCGGCATCATTCTCATCCTGGCGTTGGGTACGGTGGCGCCGCCGGCTTTCATGGCCCACTTCACCGTCTTCGTCCTGGCCTGCTTCATCGGCTGGCAGGTCATCTGGAACGTCACTCCCGCGCTGCATACGCCTCTGATGAGTGTGACCAACGCCATCAGCGGCATCATTGTCATCGGCGCTCTGGTTCAGATCGGTGCGGACTCGTGGATCGTAGTCATCCTTGCCGCGGTGTCCATTCTTATCGCGACCGTCAATATATTCGGCGGATTTCTAGTCACCCAGCGCATGCTCCACATGTTTCGTAGATAGGACGCAAAGGGAGAAGAATAATGCCGAGTGGATTCCTCGCCGCCGCTTACATCGCCGCCAGCATCCTGTTCATCCTGAGCCTGGGCGGCCTCAGCCACCAGGAACGGGCGCGCCGCGGAAACATCTACGGCATCGCCGGCATGGCGATCGCCATCGTCGCAACGGTCTCCAGCGATCAGGTCTCCAATCTGGGACTCGTCATGGTATTGATGCTGATTGGCGCTTCCGCCGGGATCTATGTCGCTCTCAAGGTGCAGATGACCGAGATGCCGGAACTCGTGGCGATCCTGCACAGCTTCGTCGGTCTGGCGGCGGTAATGGTCGGGTTCGCGAACTACGTCGATCCCTCCGTCCATTTCGAAGGCGTCGAGAAAACCATACACGATGTCGAGATCTACCTGGGGATACTCATCGGGGCGGTAACCTTTACCGGGTCGGTCATCGCCTTCGGAAAGCTGCGGGGGCTCATCATGAGCAAACCCCTCCTGATTCCCGCGCGCCACTTCATCAACCTGGCGGGCGGTCTCGCCTGCATCTGGCTCGGCGCATGGTTCCTGGATGCCGGATCAGTCGGTGCCGGTCTTTTCCCGCTCATCATCATGTCGATCATCGCCTTTGCCTTCGGCGTACACATGGTTATGGCCATCGGCGGCGCCGACATGCCGGTGGTAATTTCCATGTTGAACAGCTACTCGGGATGGGCAGCCGCGGCAACGGGGTTCATGCTGTCCAACGATCTGCTGATCGTCACCGGCGCCCTGGTCGGATCCAGCGGCGCGATATTGAGCTACATCATGTGCCGCGCCATGAACCGCAGGTTCGTCGCCGTCATAATGGGCGGGTTCGGAACGGCTGGCGGAACGACATCGAGCGCTGCCGAAGCAGGGGAAGTTCAGGCGGCATCCGCTGAAGAGGTTGCCGAAATGCTCAAGAACGCGAAGGAAGTGGTCATCGTTCCGGGATACGGCATGGCCGTCGCCCAGGCACAGCACGCGGTGTCGAGTGTCACCACCAAACTGAGGGAAGCCGGCGTCAATGTCCGTTTCGGCATCCACCCGGTCGCCGGACGCATGCCGGGACACATGAACGTACTGCTCGCCGAGGCCCGCGTACCGTACGACATCGTCCTCGAGATGGACGAGATCAACCACGATCTTCCAAACACCGATGTGGCGCTGGTCATCGGCGCCAACGATATCGTCAACCCGGCCGCTCAGGAAGACCCCGACAGCCCCATTGCCGGCATGCCTGTGCTTGAAGTGTGGAAAGCGGGGACCGTCGTGATGTCGAAGCGCAGCATGGCTGCAGGGTACGCGGGTGTCGACAATCCACTGTTCTATAAGGAGAACACCCGGATGCTGTTTGGAGATGCAAAAGATTCAGTGGAAACCATACTCAAATCGATTACCTGAAAATATGTTGAGTTCGCAGATTCTTGAATTAGACCGATTCTATTAAACGATTACTTTTCACATTCCACGCCAAGACAGTTCTCCCATCTGCCCTGTTCTTCGACTTATTTGAACATCGTTTCAGACGAGTCACCATTCAATAATCCATCCATTGATTCAAGGCTAAATGTAGTTGCCCTTTTACTTGCAGTGAATTACCGCCAGCATATCAGATCCTGTTTCACCGTAACGCAATGGCAAAAGTAACCTCACTCCTCGTATTATCATCAATCATCTTGTTTACTCCAATCTGCGCAAGTTCTAACGATAAAATACTGATTTATCCAATTGCCGAATCCTCTGAAAATAAACTTGATTGGCTAAACGAAATAAGAAATCGTGTATCGCCACTGACGAATGTCATGGACGGAAGATGGCCGCTGGTACTCTGGCGGACCATTCCGCTCAATCAAATCTCGAAAGAAGTCGCCGAAATGCTGTTGACCAGGGGATTGGTGCCCGCACTACCCCTGGATCAATCTTCAATCAATGCTGCACAAACACTTCGGTCGACAGGTGCACCGATTATTCTCACTTCGGGCAGCGGCGCCGGATCGATATGGCCTTACAACCTGGAGCAGGATAGCACCAAATGGGCGTATCAATTTCCCGACCAGTACCTGAGGCAGGATTCGCTTCCGGTTCCTACACTGTTTTCGGGTTGGTCGATTGCCGCAACGGAGATTAAAAAAATACTTCAGTCATTCCGGGAGGCTGGTGTGGTTGTAAATGCCGCTTGGCTGGACTACGAAGGACTGCCTTTTCAGTCGAAATACAGTGATGCGACCAGGTCATTGAACGGTCCGGAATTCCTCCCTCGTGGATCGATGACGAGTCCAGATTCCTTTATCCGTTATACGCGACAACTGTGGGTATCACTCGTATCTACATACATCGCGGCAACGATCCGTGAAGTTTACCCCAGGATTTCCGTGACTAACTGGCTTGCCGTGTTGTCGCTTCCGGACTTTCCCGTGATCAGCTGGTATGAATACCCCTTACCCATGGTCGGCCCTAACCTTTTCACATCCACAAACCCCGTAGCCTATGGCATCGACACCGCCTTCAATGCTCGCGCAAAACTTAATGGGATGTCGACACAACGAGATGTAGACAGGATTTATACCGAA
>JAHEIO010000150.1 GCA_024639325.1 Gammaproteobacteria bacterium | reverse complement strand
TACGGACTTACCATGCCCTCTGAGCGCACGGGGCATCGGATGGCCGAGACCTGGCACCCCATGGGGGTTGTGGGGATTATCACCGCTTTCAACTTTCCGGTTGCGGTGTGGTCATGGAACGCGGCACTGGCCGCCGTTTGCGGCAATGCACTGGTGTGGAAACCCTCTGAAACCACGCCGCTGACCGCGCTGGCATGTGCGCAGTTGTTTAGACGGGCCATCGAACGGCACGGCGATTGTCCGGAGGATTTGCTGCAGGTAATCCTGGGCGATGCGGAAACCGGACGGCAGATCGCGGCGGATGCACGCTTGGCCGTGATCAGCGCCACCGGCAGCACGCGCATGGGACGCGCCTTGGCACCCGTCGTCGCGGAGCGGTTCGGCCGCACCATTTTGGAACTGGGCGGCAACAACGGCATGATCGTGACTCCCTCCGCGGACCTCGACATGGCGGTCAGGGCGATCGTGTTCGGCGCGGTCGGTACCGCCGGACAGCGCTGTACCACGCTGAGGCGATTGATTGTCCACAAGGACGTTCGAAACCATTTGGTCGAACGGCTGAAACTGGCCTACGCCCAGGTCAAGATTGGCAATCCGTTCGATCAGGCAGTGCTGGTGGGGCCGCTCATCGATGAAAACGCTTTTCGCAAAATGCTCAGTGTTCTCGATGATTTGCGTCGTCGTGACGGTTGCGAGGTATTCGGCGGCGAAATCGTGGAGGTGTCCGACGCTCGAGGCGGCTTCTATGTTTCTCCGGCGATCGTCAGCGTGCCGGACCAGAACGAACTGGTCAGGAAGGAGACCTTTGCGCCCATTCTGTATGTGATCGAGTACGAAGATTTCGACGAGGCGATCGATTTGCACAATGACGTGCCCCAGGGATTGTCTTCCTGCATATTCACCATGAACCTCCGGGAGGCGGAGCGGTTTCTATCGGCATCCGGCAGCGACTGTGGTCTCGCCAACGTCAATATCGGACCGAGTGGGGCGGAGATCGGCGGCGCTTTCGGGGGCGAAAAAGAGACCGGCGGCGGGCGCGAGTCCGGGTCGGACGCCTGGAAGGCGTACATGCGGCGGAGCACGAGCACGGTCAATTACTCAGAAGAACTGCCGCTGGCGCAAGGCATCGAGTTCGAAGTGTGATAGTAGCAGGTCCCAGCGACATTGAAATAAAGGTCTATACTCAATGCAGGTGGTCTTGTCCCAAGTTCCGGCAGGTCGGTCATCCGGTGTACGCGCAGCGGCGCCCGGAGATGGTATGAGTAAGAACCAAACAAAACATGGCCAAATATCCAACCAAAATAGCCTTGGTATGCATTGCTGCCGTCCTCGTATCGTTCAAGGCGTACCCGGCGGACTGGATCTACGTCGTCTCCGATGGCGACAACCTGTGGAATCTTAGTAAAAAATACCTTGGTTCCGCGGTCGACTGGCACAAGGTACAAAAAGTCAATCAGTTGCCCGATCCGCACTGGATCAGACCCGGGACGCGGTTGCGGATCCCTCTGGAATGGATCGAAAGCAACAGTATTCCAGCCAAGGTGCGCTCGTTGGCGGGGAAGTCCTATCTGACGCGGCGCGACGGCGCCACGGAGGAACTGCTGGCCGGCAGCCTGCTTTACCTCGGTGACAGACTGCAGACAACTTCCGCGGCAAGCGCTACGATCGAATTTGCCGATGGCAGTACGCTCACTCTCAATGGTGGCAGCGAGTTGAGCCTGGATCACCTCAGCGCCTACGGAGAGACCGGCATGGTCGACTCGAGGCTGCGCTTACTGAAGGGCCGTGCGGAAACCCGGGTGACTCCGGCTAACGGTCCCGGTTCGCGATTCGAAATCCATACTTCCTCCGCCATAAGCGCGGTGCGGGGAACCGAGTATCGAATTGCCTTTATTGAGGGCAGTCAAACTTCCAACGTGGAAGTCACCGGCGGAGCCGTCGACGTCAGCGATACGGCGGTCACGGAAAATAAGTTGGTCGGCAAAGGCTTTGGCACCGTCGTCCAGGCCGGTCGGCCACCCCTACCTCCCAAAGCGCTGCTGCCCGGGCCGATTTTCGATGCTCTGCCGGACAAAATCGACAGACTCGGCTGGCCGGTTAGCTGGACGCCCGTCGATGGCGCGCAAAGTTACAAGGTTCAACTTGCCGATGCCCCGGAATTCGAAACCATTCGCTGGCAGCGAATCTCCGAACGGCCGCGATTCCGGCTGCCGGATCTGCCTGACGGAAGATACTACCTGCGGGTTCGGGCCATAGACGAACTGGGCCTGGAAGGACTGGACAGCCTGGCGGATTTGACACAGGACGCGCGGCCCCAGCCGCCGGTCCCGCTGCAACCCGCAGATGCGGCCGTGTTCCTGGAGCGAGCTCCCAAACTATCCTGGTCTCGATCACTGGAAGCCTCGACTTACCGGCTGCAGATCGCGAAAGACCCGGATTTTGAACAGTTGATACTGGACGAGCGGCCGATGCGCGACCTCGATTTTACCGAGGCAACAACCGCACAACTGGGCGTTTGGTATTGGCGGGTTGCGAGCTTAGCCGAGGACGGTGAGCAAGGGCCCTTTGGGGCGGTGCGCCAATTCAATGTCAAGCCCATCCCCGCCGAGCCCGTCGCCGAGACGTCAACCGACGACAAGGCGATGACGATTACCTGGCGTGCGGGCGGCATTGGAGAAACCTATCGCGTACAGATTGCCGAAGACAGGAAATTCGAGCACCTGCTGCTCGATGACCGCTTGACCGAGGCAAAGTTGACCATCGAATTCATTGCTGACGACAACCGTTTTTTCAGGGTTCAGGCGATCGATTCGGATGGCGACCGCAGTGCCTGGAGTGCTGTACAGGAAATTCCCCCCCTGCCCGACAAGAGCTGGAAAGTATTCCTTGGATCCGTCCTCATCATGGTGCTGATTGCTCTCTGAAGCGGTACATCCGAAGCTGCCAAAACTTGGACGAAGTTTGCGCCTGGGGGTGTGCCTCGTGCTGGCCGCGCTTATTCTGCTCTCGGCGGGCACCGTAGAGCGCCTGGATTATGTGTTTTACGACGCCATCCTACGTCTCCACGAACGACCAGCCAATGACGAACTGGTCATTGTCGCTATCGACGAAAAAAGCCTTCGACTGCTGGGTCAGTGGCCCTGGCCCAGGCGGCTCCATGCGCGCTTGCTCGACAAACTGACCGCCAGCGGGGCCGGTGCCGTTGGTTTCGATATTCTGTTCTCGGAAAAAGACAACAGCGACCCGGAGGGCGATTCGATTCTGTCAGACGCGATTGAGAACAATGGAAACGTGGTGCTGGTGGTCGGGCCCGAGTCGGATGACGGACCAAACCTGATCTCTGAAGTATTGCCGCTGCCCGACCTCGCGGCGAGCGCTGCGCGGCTCGCTCATATAGATTTCGAGGTTGACAGGGACGGCGTCTGCCGCAGGGTGTTTCTCAAAGCCGGATTGGGCGACCCGCGTTGGCCCGCGATGGGACTCGCCATGCTGGAGATAGCCCATCCGGAGCGGCAGTCGACCGCCGAGTCCAGCGCCGGCAGGAATTATCCCGTCGCTACCGGTTGGATCAGGGAGCGGCCGATGCTGATTTCCTATGCCGGACCGCCCGGCCACATCGAACGGTTTTCTTATGTGGACGTATTGCAGGGGAGGGTGTCACCCGAATCGCTGCGCGATCGCATTGTCATGATCGGGGCGACCGCCGTGGGTCTCGGAGACACGCTGTCGACACCGCTGTCGAGTGCGCACACTTTAATGTCGGGCGTCGAAGTCAACGCCAACGTGGTGGCCACTCTGCTAGACGGGCGGCATCTGGAGGAAGCGAGCCTCGTCATGCGCTTACTGGTCGCTCTCCTGTTGACGCTGTTTCTTCTGCTCTGGCTGCTGCTGTTGCCGGGACGCTTTGCTCTACCCGGCTACATTCTTTCGATCGCCGTCACCCTGGCGATATCGGTATGCCTCATATACCTTAATCAAACCTGGTCTGCACCGACGATTCCGCTGTTGCTGCAGTCGGTTTTGTACATTGCCTGGAGCTGGCTTGACTTGGGCCAGATAAGACAACTGTCGCAGCGGCTGGCCCATCAGATGCACATGCAGGCGCGCCGCGACCAGGTGACCGGCTTGTCCAACAGGCCTCAGCTCGAGGAGCGCCTGGGCCAGATCCTGACGGCCGGCCAGGAATCACTCAAAGAATTTGGATTGTTTATTCTGAGTATGGGCCGGCACCGCTCGGTCATTGACCTGGCTGGTATCAGAGGCAATGATGAACTGCACAAGCAAATTGCCCTTCGGCTGAGGAAAACGCTGACCGATGAAAAATTGCTCTTCCGGCTCGACGGTGCTGAATTTGCGATTTTGATCGATCGGGCCAGTGCGTTGCCGCAGCTGGAGAACATTGCCGCAAGGCTGGTGCAATCGCTGCTGCGACCATTTCAGCTGGGAGATGATAAATTCATCATTAACCCCAGTATTGGTGCGAGCCGTTATCCGCAGGATGGCAAACAGGCGCAAGAGCTGATCGACAACGCGTATACGGCTATGCACCGGGCACGGCGGGACAGGAGGCGCAGCTTTTGTTTTTACTCCAGGGAGATAAAGGCGGACATCAACAAGCAATCCACAATTTATCAGGGGCTCAGGAATTCCGCGTGGACGAACGAGTTAAAATGTGTCTATCAACCTCAGATATCGTTGGACAGCGGCCGAATCGTCGGGGTCGAGACGCTGGTTCGATGGCGTCACCCCAAGCTGGGGGACGTGCCACCATCCGAGTTCATTCCGGTGGCGGAGCGCGAGGGGCTCATTGTGACGCTGGGAACCTGGATACTGCATCAGGCCTGCCTGCAGGGCCAAAAATGGCGCACGTCCATGGGCGCGAACCTGCGTATGGCGGTAAATGTCTCGGCCGTGCAGTTGGATACACCCGGCCTGCTGGAGTCGGTCAGCAGGGCCCTCGACGAGTCCGGTCTGCCGGCTTCCAACCTGGAACTGGAATTGACGGAAACCGCCTTGCTTTCTGACCATGAAGCTATCCTTGGGACGCTGACGAGCCTGAAAGAGCTCGGAGTAGAGCTGGCGATAGACGACTTTGGTACGGGGTACTCTTCGCTGACCTACCTGAAGAACTTCCCGATTGATCGCATCAAAATCGACCAGTCCTTTATTACCGACGTACACGAAAGCAACGAAAGCGCGGAAATTACCCGTTCTATCGTGGCCATGACGCACGGATTGGATTTGCGGGTAATTGCGGAGGGCGTCGAACGCCCGGAACACCTGGAGTATTTGAGGGAACTTGGCTGTGAAGAGGCGCAGGGGTATTTGATCGGAAAGCCAATGTCCCCTGCGGAGCTGGAATTATACATTTCCTCAGCCCGGTTGGAATCGAACTGAACGACAAGCAATCCTTACCGATTACGCACGGCAACGACGCATCATTTTCGGTGATGGCTTGTGAGTGGCTCATGGGAATACAATTAGAGTGTGTCTCAATTCGGTCCTATTTCGTCACACATTCATGCCTAAGTGATGCGCTGGTACACATTCGATCACGTGATCTTCGATTTTGATTCCACCCTGAGCGGAATCGAGGGCATCGATGTACTCGCCGACAAAGCCGGCGTGGGTGAGAAAGTCTCCGAACTCACGCAACAGGCCATGGATGGCAAGACCGAATTGGAGGGCGTTTATGAGCAAAGATTGTCCACGATCAGGCCCACCCGAGGTCAAATACGAGCGTTGAAGGAACAGTACAGGAAACACCTGACCGAGGACGCGCGGGAGGTGATAAGCGCGCTGCACCTCCTCGGAATTGAAACCTATATCGTCAGCGGCGGACTGCTGGAACCGATAGTGGAAATTGGTACCGGCCTCGGAATTCCCGCTGAAAATATCAAGGCCGTAGAGATACAGTACGACGAATTTTCGGGCGAATGGTGGCTCGCCCAGAATGGCCTCAATGACCGGGATCAGCCCTTTCTCAAATCAAATCAGACGGCCCTGGAAAAAACGCATGGAAAAGCGGGAGTCATCGAAAAACTGCTCGATGGCAAACGTGGCAGGAGCGTGCTCGTGGGCGACGGAGCCAGCGACCTCGTAGCGGGTTGCGCAGTCGATCTTTTCGTTGGCTATACCGGTATCGTGGAACGCGAACGGGTCGTGACCTCCGCACCCGTGCTGTTAAAAAGCAGGAGCCTGGCGCCCGTTATCGTGCTATCGGCCGGGCTTCGTGCCTTTGACGGAGTCGA
>JAHEIO010000149.1 GCA_024639325.1 Gammaproteobacteria bacterium | reverse complement strand
CGTCAAGCGCCTGGAGGAAGCCTGTGGTGTTGACATTCGTGCGTCTGGATTCCCTTCAGAAATTGTAGACGACGAACCTAAAGACTCCGGCTACGAGGTGGTACCGAAACGGTGATGGGTTACGGTAACGGTGCAGCGCAATTCCGGCGACGCTCGGCTTCTGCAATTGCATCGCTTGCACTCATCTGCAGTATTCTGGGCGGATGCGCCTCTGTTCCGCCCTCCATTGGACTGTTCGAGAATGGAAACGAAGTTTTCTATGGCAATGCGGCGCCAGTGTATGATTCCGAAGCCAGGTTGTTTGTCAACGCGGGCCGATTTTACCTGCGGGGCTCGGAAACGGGGCTTGAGTGCAGTGGAAGGACTGCAATTGCGAACGTTCCCGCGGGAAAAACCTGCACGGGTCAGAAGGGAAAGGTGACCGCCCGGTGTGACGATGGAAGATTGTTGGAGGCAACGTGGTTGGCTTCATCATGCAATTCGGGTTTTGGTGAAGGTTGGGACAACAACGGAACCGCATTTGCATACACCTTCGGTATTCCGGAAAGCAGGGCCATCGACAAGATCGAACATGAACTAGGTCTGCACAAGCAACGGCCCGCCTGGCCGCGTACCGATCACGCCAAGTAGGCCTCGCTTCAGTAAGCGCCTAGACATAATGATTTGACCTGCCCATCTCAACGGCGTGGATTATGTTGAGATAGGGATCTCAGACACAGAGCCATAATTGAGAGGACAGGTCATGAAAGAGTTTACCGTACAAGAGAGTAATTACGAATCGTCGACGGCGTTATATTCGCTTAGACAGGCCGAGGCGGCGAATTGATATCGGGCCTATGTTGGGTTGGATGTACACAAGGAGACGATCGTGGTGTCGGTGGCCCGAAGAGCGGTAGGCACCGGAGTCATATGGAGAGATAGCCAACAAACCCGGGAAGCCATAGACTATATGGTTTTCAATGTGACCAAGGACGATATCCGGGTACGTATGGCGGCTATCGACGAAGCCATCTGGCCACAGCCGTCAGTTACCGAGACGTTACCGGCTGACCCGAAAGACAGGGTGGGATTCTCAGATTACATTACGGCAGGTCGAGTCGTCTTCGAAGATGTGATTAAGTTTTACTACGATCAGACCAACAAGATGTTCGGAACAGACTACAAGCCGCCGAAGTAGGTATCACGGCAAGCCACTATAAACTCGGAATGTTTTACAGGCAGGCCCGCAGTGGGTCGGGTCCGGCCTATTGGTAAAGACAGATGTTCCTTGTTCCCGAATGACAATTGTCCGCGCCATAGCGGCCAGAGCAAATAGGCCTCGGGCGGGTAGATTTCGCTGCACTCCGTGAGTCAGTAACCGGCCATGAGCGGGCGTTCAGGTAGTGCTGACAAGCCTGCGCTGAGCGTCTGCTTCTCGATATCTTAATATCGCACCGCCGCACTGTTCACAGGTTCCAATATCGATCTTGAACACGCGTTTGAAGCGTTGTGAGGCGTGAACCTGGGTCCAGGCATTCACCTGACGACCAAGCACTGCCCAACATAACGTGCCGTTTGTCGCGCCCTGCCGGCAACGCTAATCAGCGAAGAACTCCGACCACCTGCCCCCGATGTATTCCTGAAACTTGTTGGAGATGCCTTCGTCCCTCAGATACTGACGCGTGACCGGCATCTCGACTGGTTTGAACGACGGGTTCGCTGTATATCGATTCGGAAAATCATGCTGCAGCATTGCCGCACGCCCGAGCATGATCCAGTCGGCGCCCGCGGCCAGAGTTGCTTCGGCCTCCTGCGGTGTGCGGATTTTGCCGGCTACGCCAAGCCGCGTGTTGTGGCGGTCGAGTTCAGTAAAGTAACTCATCAGGGTGCGGCCCTGGTACTCCTCTTCCTCGGGCTCCTTGAATACGTCCCACAGCGACATGTCTAGAAAGTCGATGTTGTCCTCGCTCATGAGCCGCTGTGCTATCTTTACCGAATCGCTCAGTTTCATACCGTATCTTTCCGCCGATAGCCGCACGCCCAGCATGAAATCCTTACGGCATCGACTGCGGACGCCATCGATGATTTCGTACAGGATGCGCGACCGGTTTTCGAGGCTGCCGCCGTACTCATCGTCACGGTGATTGACGTCCGCACTGAAGAACTGGCACAGGATGTAGCTGTGCGCGCCGTGCAACTCTACGCCGTCGAAGCCGATTTTCTCTGCCCGTACGGCGGCTGCGATGAAGTCGTCGATCAGTTGTTTAACTTCCGAGTGCGAGAGTCCGCGCGCGCCCGTCTTTTCATTATCGGATGGACACACCGGGGTTTCACCGATCACCTCCTTGGGTGAGCGCATGCCGGCATGATGAAGCTGCGAAATCGCGATGCTTTCATTCGAATGAATCGTTTCCACCAGCCGCGTCAATCCCGGAATGTGTTCGTCGGACCAGATACCCAATTGTCCGGGAAACCCTTTACCGATTGCCTGAACGTGCGAGGCACAGGTCATGGTCAACCCGAAGCCGCCTTCGGCGCGCATCGTTAGCCAGCGGTATTCTTCGTCCGAAATTCGGCCGTCCTCATGGCTTTGCTGGTTTGTCAGGGGGGCTAACATGAAACGGTTCTTCATTGTTGGCCCGTGGCTAAAGCTAAATGTCAGGGGATCGGTCAGGCTGGTCATGTCTGAGAATGTCGTTGTTTGCTTATTCTAGGTTGGAAAACGCCTGTCGCTGAAGCGGCCCTCCGGAAACCGGCAAGGCCTTGACTACGGTTCATTTCTGCTCCCGGCGATGGGCAAAGGGCGGAGTCTACCTCAGTTCATCGGTAGTAAAAATTATTGGTGCTGCAAATTAATCGGTGCTACAAGTTATAGGGGCTACAACTTATTGGAGTTATCGTTCCGGTCACGTTAAAGCGGGTCAGCGCAGCTATGCAAGAAGCTGGCGGAGGCTTTGTTTTTTCCGAGGTAGACTGTAGCGTCATGGAGTATAAGTCGGATTAAAGCCATGTTGTAGGACGGGTCGGACGGGCCGCGGTGAATCGAGCGTCACGAACACGGAACGTGGACGCGAAAATGGGCTGAATCTCCCTCAAACCCTGATTAAGCGCCACGATTGGGGTGGGTATCGGCGGAGCTTGAATCGCATCTTGGGTTTTATAGAAGTGGAGAACGAGGGGATTCTTACGATGTTGGTTTGAACATCGCGTCCTTGCGTTGATGTTGGGATGACACGCGTTATGGCGTGGTATGCTGTGGTGGCGCTCTGGCGGGGTGGGTGTTCGTTTGTGTTGATTCATCGAGGCGCGCGAGATGATCGAGGATCTTTCCGATGACTGCTGGGTCTTCGATGCAGGCGATAACCTTCATGCCGCCGCCGCAGCGTTCACAGGTTCCAATATCGATCTTGAACACGCGTCTTCACCCAAAGCAGACGCTAAAACATCGTAAGCGTCCGGGGACTACAGTCTTGAAATAGTTGGCGAACTCAGGGTTCGTTGATCTCGTCGAGGTACTCGTCATACTCGAAGGCGCGCTCGATAGCGTGATCCAGCCGTTCCAGCAACTCGGTAAGCGATTCCCCGGGACGCCGTTTCAGCATGGCGAGGGTTTCCGATTCGTCGTTGGCAACAGCGACACAGCCAACCGGCCGCATGTTGCCCAGGGTGACCTGGCCGGCGCCATCGATGAGCGCCTCAATGTTCTCGAGCTTCATCATGCTGCTATTCCCTGCCGCGTAGTTACCGCCTCTCCGCTCGGTGGCAAGCTGACATTCCATGGCAGCAGTTCATCGACCCGATTGATGGGGTGACTCGCAATTCTCTGAAGCACAAACGTCAGGTAAGCCTGCGGGTCCAACCCATTGAGCGTGGCCGTCCCCAACAGGCTGTACAACGACGCCGCGCGTTCACCGCCGGCATCGGATCCAGCAAACAAGTAATTCTTCCGGCCCAACGCCACACACCGTAACGCGCGCTCCGCTGCGTTATTGTCAATCTCAAGACAGCCGACATCACAATACCGAATCAGCGCCGACCAACGGGCCAGCGCATAACGAATCGCCTCCGCTATTGCGGATTTGCGTGACACCTGGCTGAGTGTGGATTGGAGCCAGTGATGAAATGATTCCAGTAACGGACTAGCACGGGCCTGACGAACTCGCCTGCGTTCATCCGGCGGCTTGCCCCGAATCCGCGTCTCGATCCGGTAAAGTTGCTGGATAGTTTGGAGGGCAGTAGCGGCCAGTTCTCCTCCGTGCGCTTCATGAATCTCATGAAACTTCCGCCGCACATGCGCCCAGCAGGCCACCTCAACCCGTTTCCCATCAAACAGCTTGTTGAATCCGGCATAACCGTCCGCATGGATCGCACCCCGGTAATCCGCCAGGTGACGTTGCGGATGCTTTCCCTGCCGGTCCGGTGAGTAGGCAAACCATACCGCCGGCGACACATCACTGCCCGCAGGGCGTTCATCCCGGACATAGGTCCATAACCGCCCCGTCTTCGTGCGACCCCGCCCCGGATCCAGCACCGGTACCGGCGTATCATCCGCATGCAGGGTCCGGCCACCCAGAATATGACGCCGCAGGGCCTCAACCAATGGAGACATTAAATCACAGGAATCCCCCACCCAATCGGTCAGAGTCGATCGTGGCAAGTCCACACCTTCCCGGGCATAGATCCGGCTCTGCCGATACAGAGGTAAATGATCACAGTATTTGGATACCAGCACGTGGGACAATAACCCGGGACCTGCAATGCCCTTCTCTATGGGCCGTTCCGGGGCAGCCGCCTGCACCAGGGTCCGGCAGCTCCTGCAGCTCAGCTTGGGGCGCACATGCCGGATCACCTTGAACCGGGCCGGGACATACTCCAGTATCTCGGAAACATCTTCGCCGATGCGGCGCAGTGCGCCACCGCATTCCGGACAATCCGAATGACCCGCCTCGTGCAGCTCGATCTCTCTCGGCAGGTGTTCAGGCAACGGCTTGCGCACCGGGATCTTTCGATCGGGTGGCGGTGTGGATTCCAAAACCGGTGGGGGTGGGATCGTCTCCTCCTGACTGTCCGGCAGCAGCGCCAGCTGATCAGGAGAAAGGTGCAGCGATTCCGATCGGCGGCCAAACAACAGTCGTTGAAGCTTGGCGACGACCAGTTTGAAGTGTTCGAGTTCGCTCTGCTGGGAGACCAGCAACGCCTTCAGAGACGAAGGATCATCAGGCAACCGGTCTGCATCGAACGACATGGTTGCATTATATCAACCGACCATTTCCATGTCCCTTTTTACACTGCAAAAACAGGTGATGTGCGCACCGGTATCCGCCAGTCAATACCCTCCAGCAACATCGATAGTTGCGCCGGTGTCAAACACACCTTCCCGTTCTCCGCGCGCGGCCACACAAACTTCCCACGTTCCAGACGCTTGGCAAACAAACACATCCCATCACCGTCCCACCACAGCACCTTGATCCGGTCGCCGCGACGACCACGGAATACGAATAGATGACCACTGAACGGATCCATCGACAACGCCGTTTGCACCTGAGCACTCAATCCATCGAATCCCCGGCGCATGTCGGTTACGCCCGCCACCAGCCAGATCCGTGTTCCCGGCGGCGGGCCAATCATGCCGTCAATACCTCCAGGGTTGTCCGCAACACCGCAGGACTCACCGTGCCTTCGACTACGACACGGTGTCCTCCGGATAACACAATCTCCAACCGGTCCTGGGCTGACCGTTCCCGGGGATCTTCCTCGGTTTGCACGGTTGTCGGTAGTGCAGCCATCGGCGTCACAGCGATCGGTATCAACGACGATACCTCGGCAGAATCATACTTCCCCGCCAGGTACTGCTTGCGCCAGGTGAACAGCAGATTGGTGTTGATGTCGTGCCGCCTCGCGACAACCGATACCGAATCCTCCCCCGTCAGCGCTTCCTCAACCACCTGACGCTTGTACGCCTTGCTATATTGCCTGCGCCTCTGGATCGGCCGGGTTTGCCCGGGCGCGCATGGCTCAGCTTGTCCCAGTGCGCTTTCAGTCTCTTGTTCTTTGGTGTCCATCTCACCTCCCAGTGGACACTCCACAAGCGTCCACTTATTGTCAAACGGACATCATGACTACTCCAACATACATCTCAAGACTGTAGTCCCCGGACGCTTACATTACAACTACCAACGTGTTCACGCTTCGCTTAATGGAGACACACCAGCAAAAGTTGTGGCGATGGCGAGAGTAGGCAGATTACATCACCGTTACGAATGGCGCGAGGCGGCCTGAGGCGG
>JAHEIO010000058.1 GCA_024639325.1 Gammaproteobacteria bacterium | reverse complement strand
TTCACCTGGGCCACCACCGCTTTACTCAGATTCCCGGAAAAGATCCATCGCTGGTGTTGCCCGAGCCCGCTAGTTTTCGTCAGTACCTCTGGTATTGCGCGGGACTCTGGTTCTGGTGGCGTAACATCACCTGGATGCTGAAGCATTTCTTCGGACATGTGGATCCGGCAAGCGCCGAGTACGTGCCGAAATCCCGCATCGGCCTGATGATCGTTGAAGCCCGAATCCTCGTTCCTGCCTATGCCATCCTGCTGGCCGCCGGTTTTTACTTCGGATTTGCGTGGCAACTATTCATCTGCTGGCTGCTACCCCGGTTTTTGGGAGAACCCGTTCAGAGGATTATCCGCGTGGCGGAGCATGTCGGCTGCGCCGAAACCCCGGATCTGCTGAAGAATACGCGCACCACGATCACGAACGCATTCGTGAACGCGATCGCCTGGCAGATGCCTTTCCACGCCGAACACCACCTGTACCCGAACGTGCCTTTTCACGCGCTGCCGGCGCTGCACCGCGTTGTCGGACAGAACGTTGTTATCGAAGGCCGCGGCTATCTGGCGGGGCAAAAGGACATTATCCGCAATCTGCTCGCCCGCAAACCCGCTGCGATAAATTCGGCGCCGGGGCCGAAACCTCTCCTGTAAGTGAAGTAGAACGGGTAAGGCCGCTCAGGTGTTGTCAAGCGTGTCGGAAATCAAGGCAATCATCTCGAACATGATCGACATCGCGACCAGCGAGGTCTGCTTATTGGGCGAATCTTTTGTGGGCATCAGGCATACCACATCGCCACCAATGATGTTCCCGCCTTTCACACTGCGCAACATCGCCATGGTTTCGTCGACCCGCAGGCCTTCGACCCCGCATTCGAGATTGGCCACGCCCGGAGCGACGGTCGGATCCAGGCAATCCAGGTCGAACGTTATGTAAACAGGGTTGTCGCCCAGCCGTTCGAGAATGATCTCGCTCGCGCGCACCGTGCCCATGGCTCGATAGCGCTCGATATCGATTACCTCGTATCCAAGATCGTAACTGGGCTCCAGCCAGTCCAGCGTTCTCGGATTACCCCGAATGCCCACCTGCACGCTGGTGTGAGGGTCTACGTGGCCGTCGCGAACCAGGTAGCTGGCCCAGTGTGCGGCGGACTTTTTCGCACCGAGAAAATGATCGATGTGATGAAACGCATCGGTGTGGGCGTCGAAATGCAGCAGGCTGACTTTTTTACCACCTGTGAGTTTGGCATCCTGACCCGCTAGCGCCTGCAGGATGCCACCGGTAATCGAATGGTCGCCGCCCACGGATACCGGCCGGGTTCCGGCGGTGTCTATTCTCTTGAAGAAGTCCGTAATCCTTTGCACCGAGGCTTCGTTGTCGTTTGCCTCCGGCAGGGCGACATCTCCCAGGTCGTGGATTCGACACTGCTTCCACGGATCTACATTGAATACTTTATGTGCACGCCTCCCGAGGGCCGACACGTCGCGAACCGCCCTTGGGCCCAGATGCTGGTCCCGCTCGGTCGTGCCGTTGCCGGTGCTGTGCGGTACACCGACCAGCGCAATATCGCAGTTGTCCGGCTCGGGGTCATGGGGGCAGCGGAACAGGGTCGGAACGCCCCACCAGTACAAACCGTTCAGCATCGCGTCGAGTTTTTCTTGCTTCGATTGATCGCTCATGGTGTTGCCCTCTGCTCCGATGTTTACAGTTTCAATTAAAACTGTCTATTCGGTAACTATTATTTCAGCCGTGCATGGTCGACTTTCGCATGTCGGCCCATACGTTTCTCACGCGGGCATCGCCATGGCTCGCTCACAGTCGACGAATTCCTCCGCGATGATCTCGCCGATAAGTTCGTAGTCACTTACGCCGATGCTCAAGGGAATCCGCATGTCGCACAGTTTATCCAGAACGGCGTCGGTTTGCGGCAATGATTGCGCGTCGATGTATCGCCAACTGTGGTGGCGGCTGGTATAGGCCACCGGTTCCGGGTCGCCAAACCATTTCAGCTCGACCCCGCGAGCCTGGCAGCGCGTGATAAAGTCTGGAAGGGTTGCGGTATCCAGGCCTTCAGCCAGGAATTGGATGGAACTTCCCACGTAGGTCTCTTTTTCCGGCCGGTGCGGAAGCACCAGGCCCTCGATGCCGCGAAGTGCGGATTCCACGGTTCGATAGCGCTCGTTCCATCGTGCCCGATTGTCGTCCAATAGCTCGAGTTGCGGCCGAAGAATGGCGGCACGCAGGTTGTCCATTCGCCCGCTGCAATTGGGATTGTCCAGACGCGCATCGGTGAAAGCTGCGTCATCAGGCGCGGCCTGGTGGCGGCCGTACAGCATGTAGGACCCGGACCGGATCACGGCGTTGGCCATCAGTTTCGGGTCGTCGGTGGTGACGAATCCGCCTTCGCCGGAGTTCATGTGCTTGTATGTCTGCGTGCTGAAGCAGGCGGCAACGCCGAAGCTGCCGCTTTTTCGTTCGCCCCAGGATGCCCCCATGGTATGCGCGCAGTCCTCGATCAACGCCACGTTATGACGGGAAAGCACCACCATCAACGCATCCATGTCGACAATGTGGCCACGCATATGAGACAGCAGCAACACTCTGGCGTGGCTCCGTCCGATTTTGAGCTCAAGGTCGTTCAAATCGATCACCAGGTCGCGTGTGGTTTCGACCAGGACCGGTTTGCCGCCGGCATTGTCTATTGCCCCTGGTACCGGAGAAAGCGTAAACGCATTGGTCAGCACCGGTTCGCCGGGCTGCAGGCCGAAGCTTCGCAGCGCGAGGTGCATGGCATAGCCGCCGGAAGCGCAGGCGAGGCAGTATCTGGCGCCCATGTAAGCGGCAAATTCATTTTCAAGAAGCGCCGTTTCCGCCACTTCGCTGTCGCTGACGTTGTATCGGTGCAGCCGGCCGCTGCGCATCACCGCCACCGCGCGCGCGATGGCGCCCTCGGGGATCGGCTCCTGCTGAGTGAAACTGCCGTTGAACGTTTTGCGCATGTCGATATTTGTCACCCGGATAGACGATCGGGTATGGTAATCGTACCGTGTTGGAAATTCACCTCAATCATTTCTATGAAAAGTCATTCGCGCGTGGTGGTGATCCGCTGGATGGCGACATCAACCCGGCGGATCATTTGGGCTTGCGCCGTTCGGCTTGTACGCAACGGAATCCATGCGGTTGGAGAAAGGCTACCGTCATTGGAAAGCGGATTTTACTTACGAATTCAACCTCATGGAAGCTGCTCTCGAACGATTCTTCGATCTCAACAAACGAGACTTCGCCGGTAAATCGGCACTGCTCGAACAGATCAGATTCGGCCTACACAAGCGATTCATCAACCCGGTGATCGACTGCGATATCGCGCCGGCACACGAGTGCGACCCCGTTAATCATCAAAACCGGCTGATCGGTTCCGTAACCTCTGGAGGCTTTGGCCACCGGGTGGAAAAAACATCGCGTTCGCCTACGTCGATGCGGCACACGCCATACCCGGTCCGCCGATGAGCGTCGAGGTACTGGGTTCGCACCGCCGAGTCGAGATGGTCGAGCTGTGTCTGTTCGATTAGGACAATCGATGCCTCAGAGCATGACATGGATCCGACGCGCCGCGACTATGCTGTGTGTTCAAAAAACTCCAACTGATTGACATATCATTGTTTTTTCCAACGCAAAACCACGCTTAGAATCCCCAACATATTGAAGAAATACCAAGTTGTGGAGAAAATTTTATCAATTAGATACGGATGCTTGCGTACATCACCGGGACAGTGGACCAAGAACTCCTCTTACGTAACGAGTATCTTGTCGCTATTATCGCGATTGAAAATACACGGACTCGTCTCACGCGATTATCAAATAGAGCCCCGTAGAGCCAATCAAGCTTCCAGCACGGAGTCCGAATTTGAACGCCTATGCCGAACGCTGGGTGAAATCGCTCAAAGAGGAATGCTTATCGAGGCTGATCCTATTGGGTGAGGTATCCTTGATGCGTGGGCTCAAAGAATACCTCGTGCATTTTCACCAGGAGCGTAACCATAAGGTAGCGTGTTATGTCGCTGTCCATCGGGAGTTGAAAAGTGAACCTCCCGAATCACTGCGATCTGCATTGGTGCATGAATCTTCCGCCTTAAAAAAACCGTTATTCCGATACGCTGACGGTGACCTTTGGATAACTATGCTGGGGAAATTACCATATCGCGTATTCTCTTAGGATCGAAGTAGTCAAAAGTAGGAATGAGAGAATCCAGTTCAAACGCTCATTGATTGCCGGACACGGCTCGGCGCCTTGTTCAAAGCTTGCTATAAACAAGTCGCATGAGTTTTTATTACCATACACCATATCTTTATCGCCTTTGTGGCGTACTGCTTGCGAGTCAATCTGAGACAGTGCGCACGTACGCTGGAACCGGGGCTGACTTCGAGAGCAGTACCAGAGCAATATGCCGCCATGCAGATGGTCAATGTCCATCTGCCCACCACCGATGGGCAACACTTGATCCTGTCGCGAAATACCCAACCAAAAAAAGGACCTGCAGTTGTTGCTCGACCGTCGCAAGCTCAGATTGCCCGCGCAGCCACCCGAAGACTATAAAGTCAGCAGTCCCTCTCAATACAGTGACAATGTAGTACCGACCTTCACGGGTCATCCCTATGGATATCAACAACTTATTTTTGCTTTGTGCTATTCCAGTTGCGAAAGACAGGCTAGTGCTCATGCGATGGGGCTGACCTTGTACCACAGCGCTGTCCCCACTTACCGTTGCATTAGTATGTAGCGCTTTTAATTCGAGTAGGGCCTCGCCGCTCACTATCGGCGTGTCTTGCCGGTACCTCGTGGTGCAGATGACAGGGTCAAACATCTACTGGGGGATGTCTAACGACCGGATACAGGTATTGTGTTCAAGCTGGTAATGGAAGTTCGTTTGATCACGCTTTGCCAGCATCGCCCGAATAGTTCAGGTATAACCGTGCCAGGGGTGTCAAGGATAATGAACCGCTTGCGTTTCGGTATTATAAATTTTGAGTTTTCAGGAAGCACAACTTCCATCCTTCGTTGGGAACGCTTCAACGTTTTGTCGCGTGCCACTTCAACTGATGTGTGTTAAGGTCATTCTTCCATCACTGGAGAGAAAAAAAATGACACACATTACCATCAAGATATATGACGACGAAAAAAAACCCATCGAGGTAAAAGACGAGAACGGTTGCGAAATAGAAGGAATGGCCTTGGAGGGCAATCCTACGGGGCTGCCCATTAGGCCGAAATGTACAATCAAAGCTCTTGAACCGATAATAGTCTATTGGTGCAATCCAACTTGCGTGTGGATAAAGGGAGTGTTGTACGGGCCAGGTTGCTGACGCGGGAGAACCGGTTGGAAACAGTCGGACCTTGATGATGTAAATCGTGATAAGCGAAGGCGCCTGCCAAACAGGCGCCTTAACGTTCCCGGCTAGAAGCTGAGGGTGACCCGGCCGATAATGATCCGGGACGGAATGAAGGGGCTGATCACTGCCTCCTCACTGAATTCCCGAAAGCTGTTATCCTGGAACATGAACTCTTCGTCGAACAAATTCTTGACGGCCAGACTGACCAACCCGCGTCGCTTGGGAAGGCGGTAGCCCACCGCCGCGTCGACCACGAAAAAGCTGTCATCGCCATCGGAGAATTGCGAATCCTGTGCGCGTCTCACCTTCTGGTCAACGTATGTGCCCCCCAGGGTAGCGAAAAAACCGTTTGGATCAATATAAGTCAGGGAGAGCGGTAGGCTGAGTGTTTCAACATCTTCGGGTCGCGGGCCGAATTGTACCGCTGGGCCCTGCCCTTCGTAGCGGTCATAAATCAGCGCTGTATTTACCGCAACGCGGTCTGTCGGCGTCCAGTACAGATACAGTCGATGGAGTTGCTCGTGTTGTTCATCGAATCGCGCCTCTGCGCGGGATCTGACCTTGGCCGGCTCATCCAAGTCACGCCAACTCAACTCGACTCCGGCCGAGAGAGAGTTATCAGATTGCCAGTCAACTGCTGCACCGTAGCGCCACGATGCGGTCCCCGGCAAATCATCGAAGAACTGATTAAAACCGGCCACCTGCGTCGGTTCAATGGTTCGATTATTGATAAAAGACGGCTTGATCACCTTGAATCCGGCAGCCCGAATCACCCAGTTGGGATTTAGTTGCCATCTAACTCCGAATTTCGGGTTGAAGCTGGTTTTCTCTATTGGCTCATCCTTGAAGTCATCATAACTGGCACCTATGGTCCAGTCCACCGACTCCGCGCCGGTATGGATATTGGCGTAAGCGTAGGCTCTAGGGTGCTCAATCTTCTCTTCGATCCGCGCTTCCTCCGAGAACACGGGTCCGATATTGACGTCAACGAACTGCAAGTTTTCATCAATGACGGTGTCTGGGTTGCTGTAAGCCGCGCCTATAACCAATCCGAGGCGTTCACGCTGATAGATGTACTGGCCCTCCACCATGCCCCCTTTGGTGTTTCGATCGGAGTCGAGCGAGAAGGACGTCAGAGGATCGAGTTGGTCGGCCTCCCTAAGTTTCTCATTGGTGTCGCTGTAGATATAGGATAGCAGGAAGGTGGAACGTGGCGAATGCGGCTGCGGTGAGTACCGAAGCCCTAATCGTGCACTGTCTCGATCGAATTCACGCCGCTTGTCGAGGGCAACGTCGTTGGGATCGAACTGCAGGGCCAGATCTCCTTCCTCGGAATCTTGGTGTTGAATTTCGACCTGCAGGTTAACTTCCGGACTAATAGCACCCTGCAAGTAAATATTTGCGAGGTTTTTTTGGAGGTCATTGTTCGGTCTCCAGCCGTCGGTATCGTAAGCGAAAACTCCCATGCTGTATGAGATTCGATTGTGCACACCGGACACTACAGCTTCGCCCCCGTAGGTGTCGTTGTTGCCCGCGATGCCGCTTGCATTGAACTGGGTCTTATTGCGCTGAAACAATGGCGTGAATTCGTTGAAGCTCGCCCTGGAAGGGCCGCCCAGGGTTACAATATTCAGATTAGTCTCGGCCAGGCTAGGTTGCACGGGATTGACGTTGATATCCTGCATCAATTGGGCTTGCAGCAGTTCACTCACCCGCGCAATGTCAAACCGAGGCAGGCCTAGATAAGTGTCAGAGAGAAATCGGTGAGCCGAGGCGTCGGCCGGATCGAGCGCCAAAGATTTGGTCGATTGATTGATTCCGAGTTGCGTGAAATCAAGATCCCTGTAAGCCAGGGCCAGGCTAGTGCCTCGGGCTGCCCGATCTTCATCCAGCAGTAATCGGCTGCGGTACACCGCTCTGTTGTCGTTAAGCCGAACGGATTCTCTTATATCCTCGATGGCTTCGATTGGTCGATTGACGGTTTGTTTAAGAATGCCGTCATACAGGTATGCGGTAGGACCATTTGGGTCGAGTCGTTTGGCGATATCGTACTGTTGAGAATCAAGTGGATATCGTCGTTCTTCGAAATAGCCTTTGCCAAGGTAAGCTCGAAGCAGTGCGTTGGTGGCATCAAGGCTTACCGCGACCTCGAGATTGCGACGGCCGTGCGCAAGGTCGCCGGCATTAATCCTGGCCAGACCTAGGCCGAGATGGGCAAGCGGATCTGCCGAGTCCATCGCAATAGCACGTTCGAAAGCGGAGACGGCGTCTGCGTTCCTGAACTCCGCAAGCTCAGCATAGCCAAGGGCTAGCTGAGCGCGGGCCAGATTAGGCGCCAGCTCTGCCGCCTTTTGCGCTGTCGCGCGAGATTCCCTGCTGTTACCCAGCATCAGCCAGAGTTCACTCAAACGGGCCCAGACCAGTGGGTCTTCCGGGTGAACTGTGACGGCCTCCTTTAGCGTGTCTCGTGCCGCTTCGATCTGGAATTGCGCCTGCTGTGCATAGGACAGCGCAATCTTCGCCGCCGCTGTGGCGCTCAGCTCGACGCCACGCGTTGCATTGTCGAACCCCCGTTCGGGCTCATTGCGTACGATTTCAATGATCGCGCGCAGGGCGTAGGCCAACCCGGCATTGGGGTCAAGGCGCAGGGCTGCCTCGATATCGGATACCGCTTCGTCCACTCTTCCGGTGTGCAGACCGAGGGCGGCGCGGTATAGATAGTAATCGGCATTACGGTCAGTCTCGGCGACATCCTCTAGCTCGTTTTCAGCGCTTTCGAGGTCGCCTTCGGCGGCCCGGAGCATGGCGGATCGAACTCGCGGCGGCATATTGCCTGGTACCTCAGCGGAGGCGCCACCCAGAAAGGCGAATGCAGGCGGGTAATACAGCGACCACTGCACCGCATCGAGTGGACGAAGGCTCACTCGCTTTAAAGGGGCCGTACCTTTCGCTGCGAATGCGATTTCATCCCTGCCCAAGGTTACTTCACCCAGTGAGTTCCAAGCTCTGACCGTTCCTTCGAGGACATTAATAGTGGCGTGATCGTTCTGCACATCAACTAGAAACTCCGTGCCTTCGATGGTGCCGTTGACAAAGGGGGTGGCAACATCGAGCAGGTACGGCTCACGGCTGAAGAAATGAATAATGCCCCGGAGCAGGTCGATAACGGGATGTTTCTCCTGCTTCGACTCAGGCAGCCACAACTGGGTATTCTGATCGATGCGCAGCACCGAGTTTGTGGCGAGAATAACTATGGCGGCGCGACCGAGCGAACCTGTGCTCACGGTGTCGTCGGGACACAGATAATCGTTGAGGACTGCTAACACCTGGATTTGGCGGGCCCTGTGCTTACCGGGTTTGATTTCCAGCTTGCCCTGGGCGGAAACAATCTGTGCCGCCGGCTGGATGTCACCACTGCAGGGTTCGAGCGCGCGTGCCAACCCTGGCAACAGGAACGTTGCGAGCAGGCAAACGCTTATCAGTATTCTGTACCGGTATTGCATGTACGCAAACTCTAGTCAGATGTATAGACTCGCGGGTACTGCGCTACGACTTTCCTATAGAAACATTGAGTCTATCAACATAACAAATATTGCACTTGGTTTACACCTAAAATTTAACCAGCCCACGAGCGTCGCCCGCCCGGCTTCGGTCGGCAGAGCCTATACAACAAGATTTGCGGCGTCCGCGGGTAATGAACCGGCCTTGGTCGTCAGTCGACGCCCCTGCTATCCGCCAGTCTGCGAGACCAATGGGTCCATCGCGTGAATTGATGCGAAACAACGAACCGGGCGTAATTCGGACCATACACCCTGCCCCAGTTGCACGCAAACAAGCCAATTAACAGAGTAGCGCCGCAACCACGGGTGTTAGAATCAATTTTTCTTGCTGGTGAAGAGTATTTAATCGGAGACACGTTGGTAGAGGACCATGGCCTCACGCGTCAGATCCAAGGGCTCTTATGAGAAGTCCAAACTGCTGAGAACTGTAATCCTCGGTGCACTAGTTTCTGGCCTCGGAATGTTACTGGCGCCGACGCCTTTGATCTTGAAACTTCAGGAGGAGGTCGGGCTGGGCTGGTTATTTGCGGTTCGCGGTGCAGTGGCCCCTCCGAAATCGGTGGTCATCGTAAGCATGGATCAGCGCTCCGGACATTATCTCGGGCAACCGGCGAGACCTCGTGAGTGGAGGCGATCCCTACATGCCGAACTGATCGATCGTTTGTCGCAACTCGGCGTGTCAACGATCGTATTTGACGTCTTCTTTGAGACTGAAGGCGACGCTGGCGACGACAAGATGCTCGCAACTGCGATTGCAGGTTCGGAACGAGTCGTCTTAGTCCAGAAGGTGGTGCGGGAAAAAATCAACGATATCGTGATTGACAGATTGGTGAGTTCAACTATCGCACTCGATTCGGCGCCTATTGGACTAGGTCCTTTTCCGCTACCCAAGATCCCCAACCGGGTAAGTCAATTCTGGACCTTTTATCCGGGTACTGGTGGCGTAGCAACTCTGCCCGTGGTGGCACTGCAGGTGCATGTTCTCAATATTCTGGGGTACGACCGGTTTGCCGAACTGGTCGTGCAAGCTGACATCGTTGCACGCGAAGAGTTACCCCCGTCAATTGCGACCGCCAAAGATACGGATGTTTTAATGTCACGATTGCGGAAGGCTTTTCAGCAGGACGACGGGTCGTTCCAGCGGTTTCTCACCACGCTTGAGGAGAACAGCGGCATGCACGTCCCAGCCGCTAACCGCGCATTGACCGCGCTGGGCTACGCCTACAGTGCGAAAGAGAGCGAATTTCTGAATTTCTACGGGCCTCCTGGGACAATTGCAACACTGCCTTACCAAACGTTCTGGATGCTAGACCAGTCGTTCTCGGAGCCCCCGAACTTGAAAAACTCGATTGTCTTCGTGGGCGGAACGGCGGAGACTCCATCGGATCAACTTGACGGCTTCTTTACCGTCTTCTCTACGGAAACCGGCCTCGATCTGGGGGGGGTCGAGATCGCTGCGACTGCGCTGGATAATCTGCTGGACGGAAGTACAATTCGCCCTCTCAGCATGGCGTGGATAATGGTTGTCCTGTTGATTTTTGGCATGCTGGCCGGGGTATTGGTCTCGTTAATTCCGGGCGTCAAGGGCGCCACCTGCGCAATCGTACTGAGTGCCGGTTATTTCGCTCTTGCTCAGACCCTGTTCACCACGCAGCATTTGTGGTGGCCGGTATTCGTTCCACTCGTTGTTCAGTTACCGACCGCCCTGCTGTCCGGGCTTTCGTGGCACTATCTCGGCGAGAGGAAAGTCAGTGCGGCGATGATTCAGGCTATAGGGTACTACATACCCAAACATGTTGCCGATCAAATTGCAAAGCAGGGGAACGAACCGAGTACTACCCCCGAGGTTGTCTATGCCACCTGTTTGTGTTCGGATGTGGCGGACTACACCACCCTAGCAGAGAAGTTAGCACCGGATGATTTAACCCGTCTCGGCAACGAATACTTCGGTCTATTGGGTAATCGCATCACGGAGCGTGGCGGCGAAATACTGGGGTTCGTTGGTGACGGCATGACCAGCGTTTGGACTGCAGAGGAACCACAGCGGGAGATTCGGTTACAAGCTTGCGCAGCCGCCATCGCAATATTAGAAGGTGTGAAAGAATTCAACGATCGGCACCCCAATCAGTGTTTCCCTACGCGCATCGGACTCAACGCCGGGCGCGTTGCACTGGGGCACATTGGGGGTGGTGGACACTTCAGCTATAGTGTCACCGGCGATATTGTAAATTCCGCCTCTCGAATCGAGGGCCTAAACAAACAGCTCAACACCCGGCTACTAGCGACTCAGGCGGTGGTTGACGATCTGCACGAGTTGCTGCTGAGATGCGTCGGCACGTTTGTGCTGAAGGGCAAAGCCGAAGAATTATCCATTTTCGAGATCATGGACAGGCGGGAATCCGCCCCAGCGGACATGTTCGAACTCTGCGATCGCTTTGCGGCCGCTTTGATGCTATTCGAACAGCGATGCTGGACGGAGGCCGGTAGGGTTTTTCAAACCCTACTTCAAACCTATCCTAAAGACGGGCCCGCCCGGTTCTATCTGCAACGATGCAAGGCGTACGCAGCGCAACGCAAACCTGCGGTGCAAGATCCGGTGATCCGGCTCGATACCAAGTAAAAGGGTGTGCATGACGAATTGATAGTCAAGCTGCTGCGGGAAGCTGATAGAGCCCTCGGCAGTGAGTCCGCCAACGGAAACTGTTCAACGTGGTTTGCAATTTGGGAGTGTCCCGGGGAAATCTAGCCGGCGTATCGCCGCCGAGTGAGCTATGTGTGCGATGATGGCTGTAATACGGTTGGAAACCTGCAAGCTTTCTCTCCAAGTCAACCGCGTTCCAGAATAAGGTGTGGTCAAGAAACTCACGGCGGACGGTTCCAATGACGCGCTCAATGAAGGGATGTGATAGAGGTGTATACGGGACGGTCTTAATCTCATCTACACACAGAATCCTCAAGTTCGCTTGCCATTGGTGATACAGGAATAGTGGATCGTTATCAGAGCTGAGGTATTTCGGGACACCACTGGTTGAGATGGCTGTATTGAACATTCGACATAAGGCTACACCGTCTACGTCACCGGCATGCACGCTAAAGCCAATGATGCGCCGCGTGAATTGATCCATGACCACGAGTATCCAGTGGGTCTTGAGCAGAATGGAATCGCAACGAAACAAATCCACACTCCACGGACTATCTTTTATATGGCCGATAAACGTGAGCCATGAGGGGCCACCACCGGAATCGGGTCCTAGCTGGTAGTGCTTGGCGAGCACACGTCGGACCACATCTTTATCGATGTTTAATCCGAACGGTTTGTTGGTCTCATGTGCTATTCGGGGGCAGACAAACCGGGTGTTACGTCTTTTCAATTCGACGATGGCTTCTATGAGTACCTGTAAAGGGCCTTTGGGCCCCGGTTTTCCTTTTCTGCGCGCGGTATACAACAATCGATATTTACGTATCTTGAGTATGTTATGAAAGTTCAAGAGCGTCGAGGGTCGGAGAATGACTGCCGCCCGCCGAATGCGGTGTGAGCTTAGAAATAGCGACCAGAAGCCGAGTAACAACCGGTCAATAATAGTCAGATTGGGTGCACGTCGGCGAGGCCGATTAATGACAATAAACTGCTGTTTCATGAGCAGGCTGTCGGCGACGATGGCCTTGGCTCCACCGGGTCCCAGGAGTTTGGCCAGTGTTGTCAAAAGGTGTGCGAGAATCAGCAGCATGTCCTTCATGACAGGGCAGGGTAGAGAAGGTTGCCTTCAGGAACAAGACTGTCCAAGTGCCCGTATTCAAGCGATAATCAGCAATTCGCCAGCAACAAGATACCAAAGACCAAGGTTTGGCCAAGACAATCTAACCTGACTTCGCAATGGCACATATAACGCGGGGTCCGCAGGATGTATCAATGGAATCCAAGGTATGCAAGAACATCTATCTACGAAGGTTTCTGCCTGACCCGGAGCGGTTGATAATTTGTGGAGATTTCAAACGCCTTAGCGGCGTTTAACGGGGATCAGTGACTCTGGCACTACGCGCACAAATGCCAGAGTTCATGCTCGAGCATGACGGTCGGGTGTCGAGGCCGCAAACAAAAAACCCGCCACGGTGGGCTTGCGGTAGGCAACGAATCAGTCGTTAGGCATTCTTTTGCCGGCTGTACCTTGAAAAGCTGAGGCCGGCAAGCCCTAACCCCACGAGCATAATGATGGCGGGTTCGGGAATAATGGCTTCAGCTTCGGCAAAACCATCAACATCGAGAAAGGCCACCAGATCGCCTTCACTTTCCGGTGGAATGACAATGGTATGCCCAATAGAGTCGCTCATACTTTGGGGACCGAACGGACCAAATAAAGCGTCGGATTCCACCAGCTCGTCCACGATTAATACCAGTAGTTCACCGGAGATGGAATCAGCAAAGACTCCGGAGAATGCGAGCGCATCGTCATTCGGCCCCGTGATGCCGGCGTCGGCTGTGATCTCGTAGTCGAAGAGCACATCCACTTCGATGAAGTCTGTTAATGAATTGTTAATGTAAAAGAGAAATATGTCTCCGAATCCAAAAGCTGCGGCGAACCCATCCGTAGCCGACCCAGCCACGTTGAGACTTAATGAGAACGTTTCACCGGACGTAGTCCCAAAGAGAGTCGGGCCGAAGAAATCGAAGTCGGGAGGAGTCACGATACCGTCCCCGTCACTTTCGGAAATGATTTCGGTGGTGTACTCCAAGGTGCCTTCAAGATCCAGCGGATTGTCCGTCGGAATGTCGGCGACTCGGATCTGTTCAACGGTAATATCCACAGACACCGTGGCCTCGAACATGGCGGTTGCGTGAGCAATCAGCGGGTACGACTTGCCGTGAAAGCCTAAGGTCCTTAGCCGCCGGTTACTTGATGATATCGAGACGCTGGTGACACCAGATACTCTGCTTGCCTGGCATCGTAAGCTCACCGCAAAGAAGTGGACATGTCCCAGAAAGGGACCGGGCCGACCCCGAGTCGCGCAAGAGATCACCGAGTTGGTACTACCGATGGCGCGGGAGAATGTCTCCTGGGGCTACGACCGAATTCAAGGTGCACTTACTAATATCGGCTACATTATTGCACCGAACACGGTCAAGAACATACTGAAAAGGCATGGCATAGAACCTGCGCCGGAGAGAGAGAAGCGCATCTCTTGGAAGTCGTTCGTAAAGGTGCATTGGGATGTGATAGCTGCTACGGACTTCTTCACGGTTGAGGTCTGGACGCCCCGCGGGCTGGTGACCTACTACGTGCTGTTTATCATCCATCTTTAAACGCGTTCCGTGCACATCGCCGGGGTAACTACGGCGCCCAACGGCGCATACATGAAGCAAGTAGCCCGGAACCTGACAGACGTGAGCGATGGTTTTCTTGTAAACAGTCGGTACCTGATCATGGACCGCGATATAAAATACACGGATGATCTCAGAGGGCATCTGGATCGAGAGGGTGTGAAGCCAGTTCGATGTCCAGCGCGAGCTCCCAACTGTAACGCATTCGCTGAGCGATTTGTGCGTTCCATAAAGGATGAATGTTTAGATCGTATGATTCTTTTCGGCGAAGCTTCTCTTCGCCGGGCACTCAGAGAGTATGTTGCACATTATCATAGCGAGCGTAATCATCAGGGTGTGGGAAATCGATTGCTGGAGCCACTGGTCACTGTCAGTTCAACCGATGAGACAATTCGTTGCCCGTAGCGCCTTGGGGGTATGCTCAATTTCTACTGGCGTGAAGCGGCTTGAAAGTACACGTTCCATTTAATGCACCACACGCGATCGACTTTTTCATTGTCCCGACGGCTACGTTTCGGGTGTTGTTGGTCTTCATCGTGCTTAACGAGCGTCATCTCAAGAGACTTATGTCGTCATATCTGGATTACTACCATCCGTGGTGAGCACACTAGTCTTTGGATAGCGACGCACCGGACGGTCGTCCCGTACGAGCAGCGGAACCTTGCAACGTCGTTGAATTCCCGGTCGTCCGCGGCCTTCACCGTGTCTATCTTCCGAAGGCCGCATGAATATTCGGGATCGACAGGTTACGACCTCTGTATTATTGGGGAAGTTCGCAAGTTCCCTGCATTGGCGCGTGTGAGCCAGCGCCTGATGTATGTGCGAGTCGCTGACCTGACGGGGCGGTTTCGCGGACCTTTGAGCTCAGCGCAATACCATTGTCCACGTCTGCGCTTGACCGCAACGGTAGCACGCTCTGGAAAGAACACTTTGAACAGATAGACTTGCCCACGTCTTGCCGCACTGATGTAGGAGGCGACACAATTGTCTTGTTCATTGCCCTCGAGGGCGATCGCCTTACGACTCAATAACGGTATGATACTGCTGTCATTTGGTAGAGGTGCGATGGGAAATTGAAGTTTATTTGTTCCAAAACCTGAAACTTGCCGAGGTGCCCGGCGCGTTTCCTGAAACGCGCGCCAGGCATCGGCAACCTCGTTTACGGTTTGATACGGCTGACCTGTTGGTCGTTGCAGGCAACGGCGATACTCCTCTAGCTCTATCAGTCGCATCACTGTCTCGCCCGAGGTTCGTTCGTTGTGGTTGCGTGCAAGGTCGTTGATCAGTTGCCAGCTGATCGCACGCCGTAGGTGTGGGTCGCTCATGAGACACAGTAGTGGACCGTTAAGGCGCGCGACGTGGCGTAACCACTTGGCACTCTGCGTGTCGTTAGTCAGGCGTCGGATGGTCAGAAGATCACGGATGTGAAGGGATTCTACAGGGATCTTTGCAAGCACGCGTACCACCCATTTCATTGCAGGAAAACCGAGCGCGCCTGCGATATCACGCTGGCGTCGAGTGGCTAGTGATGCGGCATACTCAACGGATTGTTCGTCTATCGCCTGAAACTCCCAGTAGACCTGTGACATCAACCCTAATGCTGGATTGGCATGCAAGAGCTCCAGCACCCCCGCGGACTTTGCCACGCCGCTCAACAACTCCCAATGCCAACCCGGAAAGCGTCCCAGCGTCGATCGAATGGTGGCAGGTACAACACGAAAAAACTCGCCGTAGGGTGACGTGATCGAGTCCAACTGGATTTTGGGTTTGCAAGTATGCCACTCGGGCCGACGCCGGGTACTCGCCCGCGCTGTGGGCTTGGGCCACACCTCCGCGATCTCAATAATAGAATCTGGTTTCTGAAGATAGAGTTTACCGTTGCGAATAATATCCCAACTAATCAGGGGTGGTATAAATCTTGCCGGGGTATTCATGGGTTTCGTCAGAACTGTTAATTGCGTTTCATGCATGGCGATTCATTATTAACGACAAAGAACGAGATCGGTGCACGATCTTGTGGTTCCTTGATAGCCAAATTGACTTGAATTACGTTGGCAGCCCAGAATCATCAGATAGTGTTTCGACGCTATAGCGGCCCAAAGTCGAGGCGCCTGGCAGACCATCCGCAGTCTAGTTGGCAAACTGTTACCTTTGGCAAAGGAGCAAGCGGAAGTTCCATGCAGCAGATACACACCTGCAATCACCGTCCGACAAACCTCGGATCTGCAGCAACGAATAGTCTACATGCTCCGACTGCCGAGAGAACGTGTACCTGACGAATTATCTATTTGTATGAATTCTTAAATGAATTCCCTGCTAAATCCCTGGTAACGGTCGGTCTAGATTAGGCGCTTTGGAAGGAAAACGGCCAATGATAAGCAGAGTGAGGCAGTCGTCTTGGATATGGCTCGCAGTATGTTGACTGTCTCTAAACCATACCTGTTTGGGCGCGTCTGACTAAATAAATTTCCGCATCTGGGGAATTTTTCATGACTAACCTCGATTACCAGCAACCTCAGTCAATCCGCGCATCACGAGCGGATAAATCGTCCGGGAGGCTAACGCATAGCCTCCTCGATTACTTAGACGAAGCGAGGAGGGCGTTTCTTACAGATGGTTCTGGTGTAGAAGACGTACGTTTATTGCATATTGGTCGGCCATAAGTACTAAACGACTAAATTAGTGAATAAAAACATACTGTTAACTCTATAAACTCCCGTGTAACATCACATCGATTTCGCATTTCTCAAAAAGGAATATCGTGATCCACCAGCCTAAGTTCCCTATCTTTGATCGTTACATAGGTATTGATTATTCTGGAGCGCAAACTCCAACGTCGAGCCTCAAGGGGCTTCGTGTGTACATGGCCGGTCGGGAACAACCTCCCATTGAGGTCCAACCTCCGCCAAGCCCACGAAAGTATTGGACCCGGCGCGGCATTGCAGAGTGGTTGGTGCAGATCCTATCGGAGCCCAAATTATCTCTGGTCGGGATAGACCATGGATTTTCATTCCCTCTGCGCTATTTCGAGGTTCATCGTCTGGAGCCAGATTGGCAGGCTTTCCTTGATGACTTCCAGCATCACTGGCCAACCGATGGAGACCATGTGTATGTTGATTTCGTGCGCGATGGCGTCTTGGGCAATGGGGCGGCCCGTGGTGGTGATCGGCGCTGGCGGCGCTTAACTGAAGAGCGGGCAGGACCCGCGAAGTCGGTGTTCCATTTCGATGTGCAGGGCCAGGTGGCGAAATCCACCCATGGCGGGATTCCCTGGCTACGCTTTCTCCGCCGGCAACTGGGCGAGCGAGTGCATTTCTGGCCTTTTGACGGTTGGGCTATTCCAAATGGACGATCTGCGATAGCAGAGGTCTATCCCTCGCTCTGGAGCCGAGGATTTTATCGGGAAGATCGCACACCCGATCAGCACGACGCGTACACCATATCAGAGTGGATGCGGAAGGCCGATCGGGAAGGGCACCTTAAAAAGTGGTTTGAGCCAGATCTGAACCCTACGGAGCTTACAGTGGCCAGGGTCGAAGGATGGATTCTGGGAACTCCGTGACTTTAGTCATCATCTTGGGTTTCCAGCGCAAAGGGTTGTGTTCGACTGCGATCACCAACGTTACTGAGGCGTTGCTGCTTTTCAAACCAGCAAGCTGGAACCGAGATCTTAATGCTCCGGTCCACGCAGTGATGGCCCGATTGACCTGATCATCATCATATAGGTCGCCATCTATAACCCCGAGTAAGCGCTGATTCCCTGCGTTCATGCCCGATGACTGGGTGTGCAACATTGAGTCAAATACAGGCGGATGCACTTCCTTGGTCGGGCGAAAATTCAACTCTTCGCGGATGAGGCGAGTCAAGTTTTGCAGAAATCGTCTATAGCGCGGCGACAGATCGTGTCCTTGTAATGCGCCTACGATCTTATCCTTCAATTCCTCGAGGGAGTGGAACTCATTGCGGGCCAGACCCTGATCCCAATTTTGCAACTTGTCGAGAAATCGTTCCTGCTTGGCTTCCCGTTTTCCTTGCTCCATCCGGTCTATGAATGCGTAGATCGGAATATACAGCTCACGTGCCTTGTCGTATTCCTGCTCGGTTGGTGACAGTCCACCCTCGGCACCCTCCCACCCATTAGTCTGCGCGAGGTCCATGTGTTGATCTGCACGCTGGCTTGACCAACTTGGAGGAGAATTTAGTAGAACAGTTGACCCACCGAGTGCATAGCGAATTTAGAGTCAAGCTGCTACGGGAAGCGGATAAAGCCCTCGGCAGTGGGTCTGCCAACGGAAGTTATTCAACGTGGTTTGCAGTTTTGGGGTGGGAGGGTCGAGCTACAACGAAAGAGTATCAATCCGCGCTCCACCCACGCTCCACACGCGCTCCATTTTTGTGACTATCTTGGACAATGAGGGACAACGAAAGGGAATGTCTAAAACAGGAAAAATCCCGTATAATCAACGCGTTTTCCAGTATTTAGTGGTTTGTGGTGGTCTGGCACATTGGTACCGAGGAGAGGACTTGAACCTCCACGGGGTTGCCCCCACTAGCACCTGAAGCTAGCGCGTCTACCAATTCCGCCACCTCGGCAACGGTGAGGATTATTTCTGGAAGGCGCGCAACTCTACCTAGCGGCTCATTTGATGTCAACGACAGTATCCAGCAAAAGAACGAAAATTCCCCGCCGTGCCGAGATTCTCAAAGTTCTTCGCAAGCACGACAAGCCCGTCACCGATAGAGCGCTATTCCAGTCGTTCAGCCTGAAAAAAGGGCCGAACCGGGAGCGGTTCCTGGCCCGCCTTCGGCGCATGCAGCAGGATGGCCAACTGGTGATCGATCGCAGGGGCCGCTATGGTTTACCTGAAAAAATAGATGCGATTCGCGGCCGGGTCATTGGACATGCCCGGGGGTTCGGTTTCATGTCACCGGAAGCCGGTGGCAACGACCTCTTCATTCCGGCATCCGAGATGCGCAAGGTATTGCACGGCGATCGCGTGCTTGCCCGTGTTGCCCGGATCGACCGGAAGGGTAGGAAAGAAGTATCCATCCTCGATGTGCTGGAAAGCGCCCAGCTCAACGTTGTCGGCCGGTTCGTCGTCGAACGCGGGCTTGCTTTCGTCCAGCCCAACGATGTGCGCATAACTCAGGATGTCTTCATTCCTCCGGAGCACTACCTGGGTGCCAGACCGGGGCAGATCGTCGTCGCCGAAATCATGCGCCAGCCCAGCATGCGGGCACAGCCGCTGGGTCGTGTGATCGAGGTACTGGGTGAGCACCTGGCGCCGGGTATGGAAATCGAGGTCGCGATCAGAAAACACAATCTGCCCAACGACTGGAACAGCGCGGTCCAAAAAGGCCTGGAACGCCTGTCAACGAGCCTCGACGAGCAAGCTTTGGCTGGGCGCTGGGATATTCGTGAACTGCCCCTGGTGACCATAGACGGTGAGGATGCACGGGATTTCGATGACGCGGTGTATTGCGAGCGGGACGGGAACGCCTGGCGACTGATAGTCGCAATCGCCGATGTTTCCCACTACGTGGTTCCTGAAAGCCCGCTGGATCATACGGCATCCGAACGGGGCAATTCCGTATATTTCCCGGATTACGTCATTCCCATGCTGCCCGAGCCGCTGTCCAATGATCTGTGTTCGCTGAGGCCTGATCTGGACCGGCTTTGCTTCGCGTGTGAAATGCAGATCGATGAGCGCGGCGAGCTCGGGGATTTCAGTTTCCGGCCCGGGGTGATGCGTTCCAGCGCCAGACTGACCTATACCGAGGTCGCCGCTGCCCTCTCTTCCGACGGCGAAAACGAGGGGTTTCGTCTTCCGGAGCTGTTGCCGAGGCTCGAAGCCCTGCTCGTCTTGACGCGACTCCTGCGGAGTCGCCGTGAGCGGGAAGGTACGGTCGATTTCGATCTGCCCGAGAGTCGCATCGTGTTCAATGAAGAACGCAAGATCCTGCGTATCGAATCGGTGCGAAGGAATGCGGCACACAGCCTGATCGAGGAGTGCATGCTGGCGGCCAACGTGTGCGCGGCAAAAATGCTTCAGCAGGAAGGTTCCCTGGGGATGTTCCGGGTGCACGACCGCCCCGACCCGGCAAAGCTGGAGGATCTTCGGCGCTTTTTGGGTGAATTCGGATTGTCCATGGGCGGTGGGGCCAAACCCGATGCCGGACACTATGCGGATGTTGTCAGGCAGTGTAGCGGCAAACCCTATGCCAGGATCGTACAGACCGCATTGCTGCGCTCAATGAAGCAGGCGGTTTATTCTGCGGATAACAATGGGCACTTTGCTCTCGGATTCGATCACTATACCCATTTCACCTCGCCGATTCGCCGTTATCCCGATCTGGTCGTCCACCGTGAAATCAAGAAAGTCCTGGACAATAAAACCGCGAAGTACGATGAGATCGACAAACATCTGATCTCCGACGTTGCGGATCACTGTTCCATGACGGAACGGCGGGCTGACGATGCCACCAGAGAGGTGATTCAATGGCTGAAGGCAGAGTTCATGCTGGACCACGTCGGAGATGAATTCCCGGGTACGGTCACCTCGGTAACCGATTTCGGCCTGTTCGTCGAGATCGACGAGTTCATGATCGAGGGATTGGTCCACATCACGGCGCTGGGACGAGACTATTTTCACTTCGACCCCATCGGACACCGGCTCACGGGAGAGCGTTCGGGCACGCGTTTTCAGATAGGAGACCAGATGAAAGTCCGCGTGGTGCGGGTCGATCTGGACCAGACCAAAATCGATCTGGAGCCTTCTGCCGCAACCAGCAAGGGAAAACGCCGCCGTCAAAAGCGCAAACAGCTCGGCTGATGCCATGAGCCGGGAATTCGTGTACGGCTTCAACGTGGTCGAGACCTTGGCAGAACAGGCGCCCGACCGCGTTGTGCGCCTGTTCGTGGACCGTAAGCGGCGGGACGGCCGCGTGCAAAATCTCCTGCACCGGTTGGCAGCGCATCGAGTGGCATCGGAGTTCGTCGCCGCCGACAAACTCGGAGTCCTCAGCGACGGCGCCCACCATCAGGGCCTGGTCGCCGAGGTGCGGAAGCTGCCCGTCCTGGACGACGGCGGTGTGTTCAACCGGCTTGCGGGATGCGCCAGCCCCTTCCTATGTGTTCTGGATAGCGTGCAGGATCCACGAAATCTCGGGGCATGTCTGCGAACCGCGGAAGCGGCAAATGTGAACATCGTCATCCTTTCGCGACATGACAGCTGTGGGATCACGCCGGTCGTGCGCCAGGTGTCGGCCGGCGCCGCGGAACTGATTCCAATCGCCCGGGTTTCCAATTTGGTACGCGTATTGAAGCGCCTCCAGAACGACTATGGGATCTGGGTGATCGGAGCCGCGGGAGACGCTGACCACTCGATATACGAGATCGATCTGTCAGGACCCCTGGCCATGGTGTTCGGATCCGAAGGCAAGGGATTGAAACGTCTTACACGGGAAAGCTGCGACAGAGTCGGGCATATACCGCTGGGCGGGAAAATCGACAGCCTCAATGTGTCCGTGGCGGTGGGTATCGGACTGTTCGAGGCCGTGCGCCAGCGAAATGCCGGAAACATGGGGAATTTGCCAGGTGTCTAATGGACTCGACGGCGACATCGAACTCCAGGTTCTTGCGCTGGCTGATAAGTTACAGCAGGCGGGTGTGATGTGCACGACGGCCGAGTCCTGCACCGGCGGCTGGATTGCTCAAACGTTGACGTCCGTTGCCGGCAGCTCGGCCTGGTTCGACTGCGGCTTCGTGACGTATAGCAACGAATCGAAGCACCGGCTTCTCGGGATCGACGCCAACGTGATCGAGCGGTTCGGCGCCGTCAGCGAGGAGGTGGCAATGGCAATGGCGGCTGGTGCGGTGGCAAAAAGCGGTGCGGATGTCGCGGTTGCGGTGACGGGTATTGCCGGACCGGACGGCGGGACCGCTGAAAAACCGGTGGGGACCGTGGTATTCGGCTGGCTCGTGCCCGGCATGACGAGTCCCGATGTGGAAAGGGCTCTGTTTCCGGGCAACCGGCGGGATATCCGCTGGGCGACCGTGTTGCATGCCGTCGCCGGTCTCAACGAGCGGCTCTAGCCCGCATATTTCGAGAGAACATGCCGGGGGATCCCACGACACGCTGTTTTATCGCCTGCTGGCCGGGACCGGAAATCGCCCGGCGCCTGGAGGCGCTGTCCAGCTCGATCCAGAATAGCGCCGGCGGGCGCAAGATAGCGAGAAAAAATATTCACATTACGCTGGCGTTTCTCGGGAATCTCGTGCCGGCGCAGCGGGCGGCCGCGGAGGCATGTTGTCCCGC
>JAHEIO010000057.1 GCA_024639325.1 Gammaproteobacteria bacterium | reverse complement strand
CTGGACGCCCCATTTTTTACAATTGCCAACCCACACCATAAGCCCGCATAGCTCAGCTGGTAGAGCAGCTGATTTGTAATCAGCAGGTCGTTGGTTCGACTCCGACTGCGGGCTCCAATAATTACGCGGACTTTCACCGATTTCTCAATCCCTTCACTGTAATTACGGGGACACAATATCGATATCTGGCTTTGCGAATAAATCCAAGATAAGTATTGTGTCCCCGTAACTCCGTTGTGTCCGGGATAAGACCCGCAAGCTGAGGTTGCACACAGTTACGCTTTGGTTAAAAAAGCGCAATTATTAGTCTTTGATCAAAGGCGCGTGCGTAGGTTTCGCTTCTTCTATCAGCGCAATTTTGGTGCGAACACTCGGATTACCGTAGCGGGGATAGAATTCGAGAGCATCAAGAAAGGCCGGTTTCGACCTATAGATAAGCTGAAAAAAATGCTGCCCTCCGTGTCATGGACCAGAATCACATTGGTTCCAGGTGGGCGCCTCCGCCAGTGTATTAGGCTTTCCGAAATACGGACATGCACACAACACCGTCTTTTTGGCTCCCTTGAACGCGTAGTTTAGGTTCGACACGCTAAGAGCAGCATACAGTGTGCAGTATAGCTCAACTAAAAACCGCACACACAAATTAATTACAATCGTGGATTCAGAGCCCAGACAATTGGTGAACTGACGACGTACACAGCAAAGCTTTGACTCGGGCCCATTAAATACCGAGATAAGGACGCAAGAACGATATCGAGTAACGAAGCGGATGAGGTGAATCCCCCGGATTAAGCGCGGAACTTTACTAGAGGTCGCAGGAACGGCGATTTCCAGCTGAACCATATGTGTTAAATATATTTTCTCTCTGAACTCTAAACGTGATTAAGGTCACAGTGAGAGGAATAGCTGACTATTATGGTGGGGTGATTTTTGAAAAAATCGAGATAATGTGTTGGCGATATAAGCACCGAACTTGGGTGGTCACGACGCCATGTTGAGCATGATAGCGAGAGGAGAAAACCATGCAGCATCGTTTATTGAAGATGATATTTGCCACTGCGCTCACCATTCAGATACATTTCGTTAATGTGTTTGCGCCGTTTGTCAGAGATAGTCATGGCACACTCACTGGCAAATAATCACAAAATTAGGCAACAAATAGTAACAACCGGATAGACTTGACTCGTTGTTTTTATTGTTGTTTTTTGCCGTGGTGTTTTATACGAACTCGATTTGTAATCAGCTGGTCGTTGGTTCGATCCCGACTGCGGGCTCCCGTGCGGATATTACAGATCAAGCCCGATGAAACCATCTGCAATGTGCAGATCGATTTTCTGTGGAGGACAAGTCCTATTATTGGTATAGCCCGACGCGCCGTAGCTAGACATCAGGAATAATTACGGGGAAACAATATCTATCTCTGGCTTTACGAGTGCATCCAAGATAAATATAGTGGCCCCGTTACTCCCAAGTCCATTAAGAAACAGCTCGACAAATGGCGGCCCATTCGTCTCGACATGGGGAGTCACGTCGTGGCGATACTTGGTTACGATGACGCAACGAGTAAATTCACCTTCGTGGACAGCAGCGGAGATCGCGCTCACAAAGGCGGATTCGGGACTTTTTCTTACGCCGAAATCGACGCAAAAAAAACGTGGATGGGCAACACCGGAAACGCGTACACGATCAAGATCGTCCCGCCCAAGCCGGTACCCGTAGCGGAGATCTGGATCGAGCGTGCCCACTCACGTTCTAACCTCAATCTATGGGTGAGCATGACCGATAGCCCCAGGCCCAAGACGAAACTCTGGCCAGCCTGGGAAGACCCGGACGACGACAGCCGCAACCTGCACCATAAAGTGCCGCTTCCGCGCGAAATCATCTGGCCGCCCTCGAACTCGAGCCGCGTGGCGCTTGAGGTATTCGATCCAGACGCGATCCATCGCGGCGCGGGCGGCGGTAAAATCCACGTTTTGAGGGCGATGTTTGGAAACCATGTAGTCAACTCCACCGAAATACTCAACAACAATCCGATATCATTCGCAGCCGGCGAGCACCGGAGATTCTTCGTGCCTTAACAACCTAGTGGCCTGAATGATCGCGGTAGGCTCCATCAAACCAGCACCACACAGCGCCGGCCCCGCGCCGGCCGTCAGCACATTGCTGGCGAATGGCGGAGCGGTTATGCTTGTTATCCACCAGTCCTATGTACAGAAAGCACCGATATTTCCATACAACCGTGCTAGGGAAGAAGAGATTATGATGGCTGCGAGATTGATGGTTAGAAGCTTGAGTATCGCCGTCGGCCTGTCGATATGCTCTTTGGCCATAACGGTGGCTGAAGCGCAACAGATACCTCAGAGTATTGATCCCCAGCTCGTTGGCCAGTGGCGCCATACCTCGGGACATTCTGACGGCGGCTTCTCTATGACTACTGATACCCTCTACACGCTGAAGGGCGACGGTACTTTCGAGTGGCGTGCGAGAACTGTGGGTAGTGCGGGCGAGTCAAATTCAGGCCCCGAATACGGATATTGGCGAGCGGGAAATGAACGTATTTTCATTCAGTTCGAGGGCGATGAGATATCCAGCATGGCTTACAAATTGAGCGGCAATAGCTTGTTACTGCCTGAAGAGACACACTACAGGCTCTGGGAGCGTGTACGATAGTGCTTTTGCGAATAATGAACGCAAACCACGCGGTCGTCTCTCCTTGAAAAACGTTATACAGCCGGGCATTTAAGGAGACGCAGCCTTTCTGTAGTCAGGAACCTAATTCCAATTTGATGTTCCTAGTTTACGTAGCCCATCCAATTGCTGTTGGATTTGCTCGGCTTGCGGTACGGCCTCAGTTTCTTGGAATAGTGTGAGGGCTTTTTTCCATACAGCCTCGGCCTTATCCAGGTCGCCTTCTCAAGTCTATTCGGGGAAGGGCTGGTCTGGCTGGAAAGATTAGCTTGGTACCGAATAGATCAATCTCGAATATCTCAGTTGGACAATAACGTTTTTCAAGTTAGAGAGGACACGCGCAGGCTATGCCGTTCGGCGATTGCTGCGGGCTGCTTCGTCGGACTAATCTGGCTGATTTGGCTGATCCAATTTGTATTTGACTTGGACCTGCGGCAATTCGGGGTGTATCCCCGAGAGCCGGATGGTCTTATTGGAATATTAACTGCCCCGCTCATACATGGATCATTCAAGCATGTGTTTAGCAACACCCTACCTGCGTTCATCCTTTGTACTGCGTTCTTATACGGCTACCCGAAATCTGCGACACTCGGTATGCCTGCTATTTGCATGGGGTCTGGACTGGGTGTTTGGTTGTTCGCTCGCAGCAGTTATCACATCGGAGCCAGCGGCCTTAACTATGGCATGATGTTTTTTCTGTTCGTTAGCGGCATTTTGAGACGTGATCGACTCTCAATCGCGATTTCCCTGATTGTATTTTTCCTATATGGCAGCATGGTTTGGGGCATATTCCCTGTTGAGCCTGGGGTTTCGTTTGAATCGCACCTATTTGGTGCTGTCCTGGGGACCAGCCTCGCCATCGTGCTTCGCAAACTGGACCCAGCGCGAATGAAGAAGCAGTACGATTGGGAAGACGAGCGAGAGGATATAGAAGATCAGTCGCCTCCAGAGAATGGAGATACTAGTCGATCAGATACATATCGTTAACGTCGTTGCGCCCTTTTTTAGAGATAGTCATGGCACACTTGGTGGCAAGTAATGACAAAAATTGACAACAAATAGTAACAACCGGATAGACTCAACTCGTTGTTTTTATTGTTGTTGTTTGCTGTGGTGTTGTTTATGAACCTGATTTTTAATCAGCAGGTCGTTGGTTCGACGCCGACTGCGGGCTCCAGTGTGGATATTACAGATCAAGCCCGATGAGACCATCGGCAATACGCAGATCGATTTTCTGCGGAGGACAGGAGATACTATTACGTCGGATCGTATTGAATTTGTCGTTGTCTCGTGGCTATGCGACTCGGCACGTTACAGCAGCTGTGTTGTGCGGCTTCGGCGGATCCTAACTAGAGAGAGTCGCGAGTCGTCTTGTTATTGGTATAGCCCGACGCGCCATCGCTAGACTTCAGCGTAATGCACGTCTCTCGGGAGCGGTGCGACGCTCAACAGCACCAGACTCAAAATACTCGGCAGCGCTGACAACTCGCCTATCGAGGCCAGAACGACGGTCAACACCGGTGCGACGCTCAACTCCGCCAAACTCAAAATACTCGACATCGTTGACAACTCTCCTATCGAGGCTGGAACGACGGTCAACACCGGTGTCGTGATATTGCCTCTGCCTTTCGGCGGCGTAGTGAAGTTGGTTTACAACGCGGACTACAAGTTCGTCCTGATGGCAATCTTCCAATTCACGTCGCCATTTCGACTTGCATCTACAATCGATTTCACCAAACTGGCTCGTGTTGCCGGTCGCGTTGTATTCACGCAGCGCCTGATAGCATTTTTCATCGCAGTTTGGACAGTTGTGAACATATTCGCGAGGACGTGGGAATAATTCGAACCCTCCTGCCCGAACATCTCCGAGAAAGTGAGTTTGACGAACAACTTCGAATAACGACCAGATCCATGGCGATCGGTACAAGCCTGCTTCGTTGAGAAGGGCAATGGTTGTGTTGTCTTGGACGGAAACAGGTTCAATGCTAACCGCTTTCACTCCGTGGTCAAACGCAAATTTCACCGACTTCACGCAATCGTCTATCGCGGCTTGTTCGTCTACAAACGGGGGTTTCATAAGACAGTATGCCAGCGCCTCGACCTCGAATTCGCGCATCACTGCGAAGGCGTTAACGTAATCGGCTAGTGTGTTTCTCTTGTTGACACAATAACAACGGATATCGTCGTTGACGCTTTCAAAACCGACTCCTATCTGCAATCTTTTGGTACCGATTGCCTCCCGTACCGAGGCCAGCGACTTAGGTGTAATAAGCTCGGCTAACGACTCAAAGATGATCAATTCGACATTTTCGTTTGAAGCTACCGTCCTCAATATTTCGTCCCGGACTTCGGGGGCTATTTCGGAGGACGACAGCAGAGAGCCGCCATTGTAGATGGCTACAACCTTTGTATCGCGGTAATCGTAGCTTAGGAATGCTTCGCGAAATTGGTCGATATATTCGGCCACAGTAAGACGGTCTTGCGTATCCATTCCGCTTACGTGTCCGCACATGAGGCAACCGCCACCGTGGGCGCGTGCCCAGGTACATCCTTTGCCGCGGATATAAAATATTCTTCGTTGGGTGGGTTCTCCATCCAACAAATGAGGCTGCATGCTGACGCCCCCCACCGCGCTGGCCTTCGTGCTGAGTTCTGCCTCACGATAAAGCAGCGATTTTGATCGTTCGTTGACCGTCTTGACCAAATCCAGGGCAGCGACTCGGCGCGTCTGAGACTTATCCCCGGTTATATGAGCGGGGTATACGGCGCTGGGGAATTTCTTATTGATCCAAGTCATTACGTCCCTTGTGATGGCAAGCGAGATCCTAACCTCAACTTGCTGGATCTTACCCCGAATAATATTTGCGGAACTGTGAACTATTGCACAATTCAATAAGAAATCGTCGCTCCGCCGGCACTGGAAAGTCGACCTGAGATCGTGCCTCATCTACCTTCGAGTACTTTCCCGCCATTATGAAGTTGGACCCGCGTTTCATCCCCCCCAACGAAGACTCGCAGGCGAAAAGCGGGTGCCATAGCGACAATTGCCGCAACAATTCTTTTATCCCCCCGGTTGCTATCGACGTCGATGATGAAATCGTGATCGATCTTCAGAGCATCATCGGATCAATGCCGACCCCTGGTGAAGGGACGTTTTTGATAAATGTTGGTGACATGACGAACCGCCGGGGTTGGATGATAGTGCGGATTGCGCGTCGACACTTGGTATGTTTGAGGAGCGATTGCATGACGTGGTCTGACACGTCACTTGCGTTGAAATAACCGCGCGTTACAATCGCTGGTGGTCCGGACAACAACAAAGAATCACAGTTGCCATCTCTTGAAACGATTATAATCGTCTGTATCGCGGGGTTCGCCCTCAGTGCATCCCCGGGTCCCTCTATGTTGTACGTGTTGTCACGCACATTGAATCTGAATTGGAAAGCGGGACTTGCGTCATCAGTCGGCCTGGCTATCGGTGGGGTGTTGCTGGCGGTTGTAGCGGCACTTGGTCTGACCACACTTTTTCACGCCTCAGAGAATTTGTACGAGGCGATCAAATGGGTGGGTGCGGCATACCTTTGTTATCTCGGTATTCAAATCGTCATATCCTCTTTCACCAGAAAGAATGGCGACGGAAGCGACGTTTCCAGCGAACACTTGCGAAGTGTTTCGTATGGCAAAGTTCTTGTGCAAGGAATATGGGTGGAGCTGCTCAATCCCAAGACGATTCTGTTCTTCGCATCTTTTATACCGCAGTTTGTCGATCCCAACCTCGGCAATGTAACCACTCAAATGCTCATTCTTGGGATTCTGGTACCGTTAACGGCAATACCTGCCGATTTGATTGTCAGCTTCGGTGGGGGCGTGATGGTAAACACGCTAAGACGCAGCACGGTCGCGCACCGTACCCTCGATTTCCTTGCCGCCGCTGTTTTAATCGGAATTGGCGCCCACCTCGTTCTGGCCTGACACGGAGAAATCGATGGAAGCAATCTCGAAAATGATGGAGCACCAGCCCGCATTTCTCACCGAGATCCCGGCGCTGGCTGGCCCAGGCCCCGCTGAACTTGGTCTTCATTCGATCCATGGCTAAGGCGATGCATCTCACTGGTTCGACGCATCCCTGCGCCTCACCCCTTCGGGGCTTAAGCGAAAATGCTCTCCAGGAGCATTTTTCAGCGCGGTGTTCATCGGCACCGATCCTGCGCCATCGCTCGGGATCCTGGTGAGAAATGCGGGCTAGATTTCAGATCCCAGTCAAGCCTGGAAATAAGTCTTCCTGGAGAGAGGTACGCCCAATCGCACCGGCCTCACCACACCGATTATCCCAAATTCCTTTATTTTCATGGGCGCGTCGAATAGCTGGCTTCTCCAAGAAGCTCGGCACTTGCAAGAGGGTGATTACCAACTCCATAGCAGAGTTGATGTCGCAGCCCCCGAAGTGCGGGATAGGTCGATGCCGCTCTTGACACGCTTACATCCTCTTCATGGCAATGTTAAGCGAGCCCGCCCCCGTAATATGTGCCTACGCCGGATTGGACTTGAGCGTTTTGGACGGTTGGCCACGGTGGTGTTCGATCGGGCCTCCCGTGGCGCGCGTTTAACGCTGGAAATCTCGTGCGGAAAAACGAAGTACATTGGATCGATTTTCGGTATCCTTAGTCGGCGCCCCCGGCTCCAATGCGATTACTTCGCCACACACATTGTCTAAAGATGTTGGCCTGCCTATATAGTAACCCTGGCCGTATGCCGCGCCACTTTCACGGACCATATCCAGCGACTTTTGATCCTCGATACCCTCGGCAACGGTAACAGCGCCTAGGGAATTTGCCACTTCATTGATGGACTGTGTGATCTTTCTATTCTCTTCGGTATGCATCGTATCAACGAATGCACGGTCTATCTTGACCACATCACAATCAAGGTCGCGCAGGAGTAAAAATGACGAGAAACCGGTACCGAAATCATCAATCGCTACTTCCACCCCTAGCGACTTGAGCCGGCGAACGAATTGCGTCGCCTGAACCAAGTTTGATATCGCTGCGGTCTCAGTAATTTCTACACATAAACGACCAGCAACGGTGGAATTAGAGATTTCTGATACGAACATGTCAGTAAAAGTTTCGTCGCTCACTGAACATCCGGAAACGTTAATGTGGACTTTTTCCATACGAACCGCCGGTGGTATTTCTTTGATCCACTGCAGGACATTTTTAAGAACCCACATATCAACTTTCGACATGAGTCCAAACTGTTCAGCGACTACCAGAAACTCCCTCGCTTCGACAAGGTTGCCATCCTCTCCCCTTAGCCGAACAAGAATTTCACAGCGATTTCCCCTTTGGTTATTACCGTCTCCGTTCAGCGGTATTATCAGTTGGGCCAGCAGCGTCATCCTATCTTCTGCTAGGGCCTTTTCGATTTTCGATGCCCAAGAAAGCTGACGAGAGTAAAGCTGGTATTGATCGTCATCCGACGAAACTAAGTGAAACCCGCATCCTCCCGATGCCTTGGCCTGGTGACAAGCAAGACTGGCGACCTCGAGAATTGCGAGGTCGCTTATTGAACCGGAATCTATTTCTGTAATACCAACGCTCGCATCAACCGGTAAAGACTCTTTGATGTCCCGAATGAACTGGTGGCACATTTGAAGTGTGGTTTTGGCAGCTATGTCGTTGAACACGATCACAAATTCATCCCCGCCTAAACGGGCCGCGATATGTTTTCCCCGCGCAGCGAAAAGGCTAATGAACCCCGCAACCCGTCGCAGCAACTGGTCGCCGGCGATATGACCGTATCTGTCGTTATAGAGCTTGAATCTGTCGAGGTCTATGAACCAAATCGCCGCGATTCGGCCCCCTGCTTTTGCGGAGGTTAGTATTTCATCGATCCGGTCCAGGAGCGCGCGCCGATTATAGAGGTGGGTCAACGGGTCGTGGTGGGCCAGAAAGGTTAGTTCCTTTTTCTTGGCTTTCAACTGCTCGATGAGCAGCAGGGATGCGATTTTCGTGGCGGCGACCGAGGCGATCGCCAGCAAAATGTCCCGATGGCTCTCCGTGTAGAAGTTAGCTTTTTCGTGCTCCGAGTCGATGACGCCAATCACATCGTCGCCATGGATGATAGGTACCGCAATCTCGGATAAACGTTGTTTGTCATCCACGATGTAGCGGGAGTCCCGTCTGGTATCGACTACGACATCGTACTTCCCCGTCGCCGCGACGCTTCCGACAATGCCCTCGCCGACGCGAATCACTATCGGGTCTTTAATGCTCTGGCCGTGAGGATTTTTGGGTCCGTGAGCGGCTCTTTGGATCAGATTTTTACCCGAGGCATCAGTAAGGTAAATAACGCAATCATCCAAACCAAGGCTGGCGATGGCGCGCTTAGCGATGGTCCATAGAACCTCATCCATGGTCTCAAGACCATGCATTGTTATCACTAGGTCCTTGAGAACATGCAGATAATCCAAATTATCCGATGTCTGAACCGGCACCCTCATGTCCTGCACCTCTACTAGAAGTATAGTCAAAAAACCCCGATTTACGGTATGGAGTATGGACGAATAAATGCCCTGTACCCAGAAGTCAGCCTCTATTGAGGAATCGTTTACACGGTCCTGTCCACTTAATGGCAAATCGGACAGACTGATGAATAATTATGGGGACACAATATCTATCTCTGGTGTTACGATCAAAATCCAAGATAAGTATTGTGTCCCCGTTACTCCGCAAAAGCTTAGCCCGAGTGTCGCACGAAAACCCTGCCGAATATCGGCATCTGATCGGAATTTGGGCTAAAATTGATCTTTGAACCACGTCTTTCTGCACAGAGAGCATTAATGTAATCGATACGAAAGGATGACTTATCCAGTGCGAACTATTGGTACATTGATTTGTACGATGCTGATGTTTCTGAACAGCGGCGCTTTGGCACAAAGTTCCAGTGAGGACAGTGATCAATCCGGCAGACTCAATAGAGAACAGGGTATCAGACAGTCCGGAGAGCAGGGGCGCATGCAGCAGGAACAGGAGCGAAGAGGGCAGGAGCGGTTTAGTGATGACAGCCGCATCGAGGCGGAACAGACCCGTGTGGAGCGTGAACGAGCTCGAATCGAGCGTGAACGCGAAAGGTCGGAAACAGAAAGATTGAGAAACACCAACGAAGGACGGGCGCTGCGGGAGCAGGATCGTGTCGAGCGTGAAAGGTCGAGAGCGGCCAGGGAACGGTTGCGATTTGAATCAGAACGGCGATGATGCAGCCTGTTCAAGGCAGGCTGAATCGCCAATTATTGATGATTTCGGCATTCAGATCCTGCAGCAGATGATGAAACTCCGGCACTTCGTTGATTAGTTCGGGTACCGCGCACGAATTTCTTAGTCTGTTGAATCGTTCGACTTCGGTTCGTGTCTTGCGGATGTCTCCTTTCAAAAGATTGACGGTCTCATAGGAATCGGTTGCGAGGGGTCGTGCCGCAGCCGTAGCAGAGGGAATCTTCTCAATTTAGCGTCTTTTTTGCTCGATGCGACTCGGCTGCGGAACATGCGCGAATCAGTCCGGCGAATCGATCCAGAAAATTCTCAAAGGCGTCACGAAACTTGAGATAGTCGTCCGGGGAAAGAGCCAGCGATAGACTCATATACCCGCGGTCCGCGGTGTATATTCCTGACAGGAGCATTTCGAGGTGAAACAGGGTTCGAAGTCGGGGCTCTGCGTCGACGTCATTGATGTTTCGAAGTCGTTCGCGCTGGAAATGGATGCACATCAGCGAACCAACTCCGGAGACATGCATCGGGAACTCACGCTGCTCAATGATTCTCTGCAGAGTATCCCGGAAATTATCACCGATCTGATTGTGATCAGTCGCCATTTGCGTGGTATAGATATCACGCAGCCCGGTCAATCCCGCCACCATTGTCAGAACATTGTTGTTAAAAGTGCCGGGATGAATCAGCGCATCGTCTCTGCACGGGTTAAATTGCTCCATAATCTTTTTTTGCCCGCCAAACGCGCCAAAGGTCAGGCCGCCACCCAGGTATTTGCCGAAGGTGGTCATATCGGGAACGATGTTCAGTCTGTGCTGCAAACCGCCTGACGATAATCGCGAGGTCATTACCTCGTCGAATATCAGGACGGCCCCGGTTTCGCGGCTCATGTCGCGAAGGGTTTGCAGAAATTCACGGCTTCCCGGAATGCAACCACCACTACCCTGCATGGGTTCGACGAGAATCGCTGCGAGATCTTCCCGGTGTTCGCGAATTAACTCAACGCACCGGTCTGTGTCGTTGAACGTACCTACAACGAAATCAAAAGGGGCATTGATAACACTATGATGTTCCCCAAAATAGAACACGCTGCCGTGATATGCGCCGTTGAACACCATGATTTTGTTGCGCTGGGTACAAGTCTTGGCGGCGCTGATGGCGAGAAGATTTGCTTCCGTACCGGAGTTACAGAACCTGATTTGATCACACGAAGGGAAGCGTGCACAGAGGGATTCTGCCAGTTCGAGCTCGTACTGGTTGGGTGCGCATAGAACGATGCCCTGATCAAGGACATTCTTGACCGCGGCAGAAATTTCGGGATTGGAATGTCCATACAGACCCGCGGAGTATTCACCGAGGAAATCGACGTAAGGGTTTCCATCAAGATCCCATACGATGCAGCCCTCGCCCCGGGTGATGGTCACCGGGTAGGGGTCGTAATGTAATATGGTCCTAGTGTTCCCGCCGGGCATTACCAGGCAGGCCTGTTCGTGCCGGCTCAGGCTCTTTGGCGTCGCCGCTCGGTATCGATCGGTGGCGTCATCTATCGCCTCGGTCAGTTGTGTCGTCATGTTTTCAGCACCTTTGCACCGTGCAGTTAGAAAACTTTTTGGTATTGGGATATCAACATATTATCACTGATAGTCCGGCCACAATCCTTTTGCGCCATGCCTCATTGGAGACCTGAAATTGGCTGATTAGTTGAAGTCGGCGGGGGAGGATTGTTACGGATGGAGTGCGTATTGTGAATAATTATGGGGACACAATATCTATCTCTGGCTTTACGATTAAATCCAAGATAAGTATTGTGTCCGCGTTACTCCCGTTACTCACATCTTGCTTATTACAGAAATCAACGACGGTGGTTTTCATCGTAGGAAGATTCCTATTTGGCAGTAGAACCGCTCACCAATTACTATATAGCGCACGATTCATTCTTGATTTACGGAAACTAATTGATCAATCCGAAACACACAGCACTTTTTGTGTTGGCCGCGATCCTCATATATGCCGTGTTCTATTTGGTATAGTGGACCATGCACTTGTTAAGCAGGCGTATTTACCTGAAATGCCTTCCTTTCCTTCAGAAACGGAGTTTTTACGCGTCGAGACGAGCTAACTCGCTCAAGGCATGCCTGGGATCAGAGGGTAAGGCAGTTAAATCGGCTCTCCAGTTACTTTCGCTGTAAAAACCCCCCACTTTAGGGCCTTTTTGACGGCTCTTCTGTTACATTGGACAAATGTCTGACAAATTCATCCTAACTGACGAACATAAGGAGATTATCGAGGCGGCCAGGAGGCATCTTGAATCACACCACGGTTTGAACACTTCCGATCTGGACGATATGGATATGGCGATGCGATTGGTGCTCATTACTAATATTGCGGCCTGCAAAGAAATCGAGGTACGTCAGGCTCTGGCTGAATTCGGTGACAAGATCCTGGATCTCGGCGCGTTAGTCGGGGAAATGGCAGCGGCAGGTGGTGCGAGCAAAACGCACCCATCGGCAATACGTTAGATGCAGGCCATCCGGAATAAAATAAATGAACGATGACATCGAGTAACAGTTAGCGGTGATGCTAATACGCGATGGTTGTCTGAATCAGTTGCCTCAAGACCGTCGCTTGGCTCGCACCTTCCGGAAAAACACATTGCCGGTTTCTGGTTTTTGTTACCGTGTGTCAGGCCGAGTCGAGCTTCCGAATTTGAACTTCAAGTTTGCTAACATCCGTACAACGCATACCCTGTGCGCATATTTATGCGGCGAGTCTACTTTAGGATGCGCTTGAGGTAGGTGTGGGGCAATTCTTCGTCCTGGCGTACCGGTACGGGCCACTGTACCCTGGTACGTCTCAAGGGGGAAATTCTTACCCAATCGGTCCGCATTTCATTTGATGCCCGTCTGTCGCTATTGGATCGCCGCTCGATACCACCATTATTAAAATAACAAAGATCGTGTACGACACGTCTGTCGTAACCTGTGCGGCGATCGACTCTGGTCTGTTTTCTCATCTGATTCTTTACACTCATACTTGAAGGACAAATTTTACGGAATTAACCTGATAAGTCTGTTGCGTACTGTCGGCCATCTATAACCGTCAATCATAAAGCTGGACCATTCGTCATCGATATCCGTCCGTATTGCCTTAAAGAATAAAATCGGACACTGTCGTTACCGAGACATCCAAGCGCTCTTTATTGTGCCGCCATCCGCTCATAACAGAGAAGTAATCCACCGACCTTTGGGAATTGCATTGCGTTTCCAAATGCTGAATTTGAAATCCTCGCGCTAACAAACGGCAACGAGTCTACTACTTTGCCCGGCTTGGAAAGCCAAAAGAAATTCTCTAACTGTAATTCCAGTGGAACTTGCCGTCGCGATAGTGAACGATAAAAATACAACCTTCAGCCCTATCGAACTGCGCCACGATAAACCGGCGAGAGTCAGTGACATTCGACGAGCCGATTCCATCAACAAGAGAAAACTATTCGAACAAGGATCGCCCAAGTGTTACTTGTACAGAGTTCTATACAAATGACGGAGGTTGGGGTTGTACCAGCCAATGCGTAATTAGCCCCGACAATCAAGAAGCGTGTGTGCCTAAGGTTTACCGAAGCCCCAATGATCCTGATTCGCCGATTTGCTGGGATGAGTGCGTGCCTGTCAAAAATCTAATCGGCGATTGACCTGAATCAATATCGACGATCTGTAAATTCACTAACCTGAGCGTGGGTTAATGCGCGGAGGGTAGTGATATGACCACCATGTTCTGGATGACGATTGCAGTTCTTCTATTAATCATCGCCTCATTGGTCACCGGTGTAATCTCCATGAGCAAAGGCGGTGAATTCGACAAGAAACATTCTGAGCACTTTATGTATTTCCGAATCGGCTTTCAGGCATTGGCAGTCCTACTACTGATGCAACTTGCATATATGAACTACGTGTAATCGGCGCCGTCTTGGCAAAGTCAGAAGATTAGTTGGTTTTCAGATCCGTCAGCCCGTGGGTTGATTCGCAACTCGGGCTCACAAAGTTGTAAGCCGGAGAGTTACGCTATGGCAGCGCGCGGGCCTTCTACCAGCAGGATCTGTGGCATTACAGCTTGGCTCGCATGGTGGATGCCTTCCAGGCAAATGGACTGCGCGCTTTTTATGGTCCCTTCGGCGATTTCATGGACGAGGAGGCCTGGGAAGCCCCATTCCGCAACGCTTTTTTCCAAGGCTGCGTCGGCGCGTGGACGCTGCACCCCAGCCGGATCGAAATCGCCAAGCGCGTCTTCAGCCCGGAAGCGAAGGAGGTGTTGTTCGACAAGCGGATCCTGGAGGCCATGCCAGATGGCTCTGGGGCGGTAGTGATCGACGGTAAGATGCAGGATGATGCCACGTGGAAACAAGCCAAGGTGATCGTGGATCTGGCCGAGCTGGTCGCCAGCAAGGATCCTGAACGCGCAGCGGTTTACGGTGTTTAAACAAGGTCAAGGAGACATCACGCCATGAACAAGATTCTACAAGGTTTGCGGATCGTGGAAGGTTCCGCTTTTGTGGCCGCTCCACTGGCCGGCATGACGCTGGGCCAGATGGGGGCGGATGTGATCCGCTTCGATCCCATCAACGGCGGCCTGGACGCCCGTCGCTGGCCCATCACGGCCGGCGGCAAAAGCCTCTACTGGCCGGGCTTGAACAAGGGTAAGCGCTCGCTCGCGGTTGACGCACGCTCGGCGGAAGGTCAGGAGATCATCACCAAACTCATCACCGCCCCGGGCGAGGGCAACGGGATTTTCCTCACCAATTTTCCCGCCGCCAAGGGCTGGATGAGTTACGACGCCCTGAGGGAAAAGCGGGAAGATCTGATCATGGTCAATCTGTTGGGCAACTCCGACGGTTCATCGGCGGTGGATTACACGGTCAATTGCGCCGTGGGTTTTCCGTACGTCACCGGTCCGGCGCATCGCGATGGACGACCAACCCCGGTCAACCACGTGCTTCCAGCGTGGGACGCCATTGCCGGTTACAATCTGGCCATGGCCATCCTAGCCGCCGAACGTCATCGCCGCTTGAACGGTGAAGGACAATTGGTGAAGGTAGCGCTGTCCGATCTGGCCTACGCCATGTGCGGTCATCTGGGATATATCCAGGAGGCGCAGATCAACCAGGAGGAACGCCGGGCGTACGGCAACTACTTATATGGCGCCTATGGCAGTGACTTTGATACGAAGGATGGACATCAGCTCTACATCGTGGTGGTCACCAACCGAATGTGGAAGGAATTGGCTAAATCCACCGGATTGACCGACGCTTTTGCCGCCTTGGCCAAAGAAAAGCGGCTGGACTTCCAAAAGGAGGGGGATCGCTTCATAGCCAGTGATGAAATCTCCGCCCTGCTGCGTCCCTGGTGCGCCGCCCGAACGATGGCGGAAGTCGATCAGACCTTTGCCGGCACCGGTGTCTGCTGGGGGCCGTATCAGACCTTTTTGCAGATGGTGTCGCACGACCCCCGATGCTCCACCGCCAACCCCATGTTCAGCCAGTTGAAACAGCCGGGCATCGGCGAGTACCTGGTTCCCGGATGTCCCTTGGATTTCAGCGCCTTTCCGCGTCAGATTCCACGCCGCGCACCCATCCTCGGCGAACACACCGACGAAATCCTGAGCCAGGATCTGGGGCTGAGTGATGGTGAAATTGGCAGGTTACGGGATGCCAATGTGGTGGCCGGCCCGGTCGAGATATCGTGATGAACGCATCCGACAATCCTTATGCGAAATGGATCGGTTCCCTGGAGGAACGTGAGGACATCATCTCGCTCAGTCCCGCCCTGGGTGTCGAAGCCGCGTTGGACAATGAAGACTCGCCGCTCAAATTCGGTGATTCGCTGCCGCCCTTGTGGCAATGGTTCTATTTCCTGCCCCAGGTGCCCTGGTCGCGGATCGGCCGGGACGGGCACCCGGAACGGGGTGGATTTCTCCCACCGGTGGAGTTGCCGCGCCGGATGTTTGCGGGCGCCCGTATGCGTTTCATCGAGCCCATTGTTATTGGCGAGCCCGCCACCCGCCGCGGTGAAGTGATCAAAATTACCGAGAAGAGCGGTGGCAGCGGTAAACTGGTTTTTGTAACGGTGTGTTACCACTTTTTGCAGGGGGGCAAAATTCGCATCGAGGAGGAGCAGGATATCGTTTACCGGGAACCCGGTGAGCCGGTACCTGCGCCGATACCCCTGGCCAGTCCGCCGAAACCGGCGGAGGGATCCTGGAGCCGCATGGTAATCCCGGATTCGATACTGTTGTTCCGGTTTTCCGCCCTTACCTTCAATGCCCACCGAATCCACTATGACCGCCCCTATGCCACGCAAGAAGAGGGCTATCCTGGGCTGGTGGTGCACGGGCCGTTGACCGCGGTGATGTTGATGGAATTGGTGCGCAAGCACTGCCGCCGTCAGGTGAAGAGTTTTTCGTTCCGGGGCAAGGCTCCGCTCTTCGATCTGGCCCCTTTCCGGCTCATTGCCGTCCCGCAGGGCGACAGCGTCAATCTTGAGGCCATGGGACCGGACGGCAAAATCACCATGCAGGCCACCGCCGAACTCACCGACTAGCGATGCCGATCCGTTCCGGCACGAGGAGATAGACCGATGAAAAGTAAAGTTGTCACCGCCGGAGAAGCTGTCGCCTTGGTTCAGGATGGCAATACCATCTGTTGCAATGGTTTTGTCCAGAGCGGTATTCCCGAAGCCGCGTTGGAGGCCCTGGAAAAACGCTTTTTGGAAACCGGCCATCCGAACAACCTCCGATTGTTCGCCGCCGCCGGTCAGGCGGATGGCAAGGAGCGAGGTTTGAACCGACTCGGCCATGAAGGGATTTTGCGCAAGGTGGTGGCAGGCAACTGGGGACGCATGCCCAAAGTCGCGAAGTTGGCGCTGGACAACAAGATCTTCGCTTACAACCTGCCCCAGGGGGTGATCTGCCAGCTCTATATCACCCTGGCCTCGGGTAAGCCGGGGTTCTTCTCCAAGGTGGGACTGCAGACATTCGTCGATCCCCGCCTGGAAGGGGGCCGCGTCAATGCATGCACCACGAAAGACATCGTAAAGCTGGTGCAAGTGGAAGGGGGCGAATGGCTGTTTTATACGGTCGGCACCGTGGATGTGGCCTTCATCCGGGGCACCACCGCCGACCCCTCCGGCAACATCACCATGGAAAAAGAATCATTGACGCTGGACAACCTGGCCCAGGCCATGGCCGCCAAGAACTGCAACGGCATCGTCATCGCCCAGGTGGAAAGGATCGCCGAGCAAGGTTCTCTGAATCCTCGCCAAGTGAAGGTTCCGGGCATCCTGGTGGACTGCGTGGTGGTGGCCGAACCCCACAACCACATGCAGAGTTACGCCAGCCAGTACAACCCGGCGTACTCCAGTGAAATCAGGGTTCCCCTGGAATCCCTGGAACCGATGCCATTGGATGCGCGCAAGATCATCGCCCGGCGCGCCGCCTTCGAACTCCCTCCGAACGGCATCGTCAACCTGGGGGTGGGGGTTCCGGAAGGCGTGGCGGCTATCGCCAACGAGGAGAAGGTCACCCAGTACATCACCCTCACCGCCGAAGCGGGCACCGTGGGCGGTGTATTGGCGGGCGGCGGCAACTTCGGAGCCGGGGTCAACGCCGACGCCGTTTTCGACCAGAGCCAGATGTTCGATTTTTACGACGGCGGCGGTCTGGATATGGCCTGTCTGGGCATGGCCGAATGCGACGAGCAGGGCAACGTCAACGTCAGCCGATTCGGCCCACGGCTTATCGGCTGCGGCGGTTTCATCAACATCAGCCAAAACGCCCGCAGCATGGTCTTTGCCGGTACTTTTACCGCCGGCGGACTCAAGGTGGGAGTTTCCGGGGGTAAGTTACAGATTCTGCAGGAAGGCAGGGCCAGAAAGTTCGTCAAGAAAGTCAACCAGGTATCGTTCAGTGGCGACTATGCGATGCAGCGAGAGCAACCGGTTTATTTCATTACGGAACGCTGCGTTTTCCAGCGAGGCCACAAAGGTCTGGTCCTGACCGAGGTCGCTCCCGGTATCGACATCGAAAAGGATATTCTTGCCCACATGGATTTCGTCCCCATCATCCGAGAATCAGCCCTCATGGATAGTCGCATCTTCCAGGACGGTCCCATGGGGCTGGAGGCGGACCTGCTGAATCTGGATCTGCCGGATCGGATAAGCTACGACCCGGCGCGGAATATCCTCTTCCTTAATTTCGAAGGGATGTATGTTCGGGTCAAAGAGGATATCGAAACCTTGCGGGCGCTGCTCGAGAAACGCTGCCGGGAGATCGGCAAACGGGTGGGGGTCTTCGTCAACTACGACTCCTTCCGCATCAATGAGAACGTTGCCGATGACCTGGCGGAGATGGACCGCTACATGCTGGAACATTATTGGACCAACGTCACCCGCTACGCTACAAGCGCCTTCATGCGGATGAAGTTGGATCAGGCGTTTGCAAAGCGAGACATCGCCCCACACGTCTTTGAACGCAAGGAGGAGGCGCAGGCATTCCTGACCTCCGGGAGCTGATCCGGCACCTCTGCGGGGCCTGGATCGGCCAGCGCCGGGATAGGCGTTTCCAAGACACACTGTTATTTGGAAAATCCCATTGACTTCGATGTTTGCAATCCTTAAAAAGCATTCATAGCCGCCTGGTGAGAAATGCGGACGAGTCACATTGGAATTTGATATGGCCAATAAAACCAATCTAGGTAATTTCTTCGAAGATTTTCAATTGGGGCAGAAGATCATCCATGCCACCCCGCGGACCGTCACGCAAGGGGATACTTCACTGTATACCGCCCTGTACGGCGCCCGCTTTGCCGTGCAGTCCTCCAGCGCCTTTGCTCAGGCCATCGGCCTTGCCGAAGCGCCGGTGGATGACATGCTGGTATTCCATGTGGTGTTCGGCAAGACCGTAGCCGATGTTTCCCTGAACGCCATCGCTAATCTCGGCTATGCACAGGGCCGTTTCGGTCCGCCGGTCTATCCCGGCGACACCCTCCACACCGTCTCCGAGGTGCTCGGCCTCAAGGAGAACTCCAACGGCAAGACCGGAAACGTCTATGTGCGTTCCATCGGATTCAATCAGCGCGAAGAGATCGTTCTGGAGTACGTCCGCTGGGTGATGGTGAGAAAGCGAAACCCCGGTGCCACCGCCTTCGAACCGGTGATTCCGGAACTTTCAGGGGCGGTGGCGGCGGAGGATCTGGTGGTTCCACCCGGGCTCGATCTCTCCGGCTACGATGACCAGCTGGCAGGCAACCCCTATTACTGGGAAGATTACGAAGCGGGAGAAAAAATCGACCATGTGGATGCGATGACCATCGAAGAGAGCGACCACATGACCGCCACGCGGCTTTACCAGAATACAGCCAAAGTTCACTTCAACCAGCACACGGAGAAAGACGGCCGCTACGGCCGCCGCATCGTCTATGGCGGACACGTCATCAGCCTGGCACGCTGCCTCTCCTTCAATGGCCTGGGCAACGCCTTTAAGATAGCGGCGATAAACGGCGGCCGTCACGTGGCGCCTTCCTTCGCGGGCGATACCATTTATGCCTGGAGTGAAGTGTTGGAGAGATTCCCATTTTCCACGCGCGGGGATCTCGGAGCGCTGCGGTTGAGAACAGTGGCCTGCAAAGATCAACCCTGCCACGATTTCCAATACAAAGATGACGAGAAGCGCTACGATCCCTCGGTAGTCCTGGACTTCGACTACACCGTACTAATACCTCGCAAACGCTGAAGCGACGCCGCTTCGTGCTCCGGTCATGATGGGCTCGCACCTCGGGTTTGCGATACCCGCCAGGCTGGAGTGAGATGCATAGCCGTAGCTATGGATCGAATGAAGCCCAAGTTCAGCGGGGCCTGTATCAGCCAGCGCCGGGATGCGTGTTTCGAATACTGACTGTTTTTCAGTCAAAACTAACCTGGGGATGCTCTGATCAATGCAGTATTTCGTCGTTGCGCATGAAGTGAAGCAATCCAGCACTGCTGTCATACAGGACCTTCTGGGTTGCTGCATCTTCGGCACGCAATGACGCAATTACAGAGCTTGCCCGGCATTAGTAAGTCCTTCGCAAGGAGTTAAAGCCGTCTGCTGGGGATGCGGGCCAGTGTCGTCCGTCTGGAGGTTGTCGAGCAGACCGGGGCTTACGGCTTTCAACGCCCCCTGTCGCCGTGGAAATAGGCCACGTCACCTATGACCGATTCGGGGTCGTCCAACTCGATGTCGGTGTCTTCCGCTGTCGGGGCCTCGGCGCTGGTGAGTGCCGGCATAACCGTATGAAAGGATGTCCTGAGACGTCGAATTGGCTCATCGATGTTCAGCGGGTTGTCACGCCCCCAGAATTCGATCTCGAGCAGGATGGGGAAATTCGCCGCAAATGCCTCGGCTGCCAGTTGCTCCAGCGCATCGATGGATTTGATCGTGTAATAGTCCCCGTCATAGGCGATGCCCGTCACGGTATTGACCGTGAGCTGTATAGGCACCACCAATGGGCCGTTGCGTACGAGGGTCTTCTGAGAGCTTGTAACGAAAGCCAGATGCGCCGGGCCAAGGCTGTGGATCTTGGTTATAACCGGTGAATCGAAGGTGTTTTTCCACTCCTCCATGTCGCTCCACATCTCGGCAGTCATCCCCAGATGCCCTGCGTAATAGTCGGCTTCAGGTGATGCCTGGGTCTGACACCCTTCGACCAGAGTCACATCAACGTCGATATGCTGCCCGGATCTTATGACCCTAAACTTCGCTTCGTGGCCCGGGTCTTGGCCGCTGATGAGTCGCTGGGCCTGGTTGACGCTGGTAATGCTCACGTCATCGATTTCGTAAACTACATCCTTGGCGAACAGCTTTCCCTTGCTGGGACCCTGTTCAGGTGAGTCGGTCACTATTATGGCGGCGCGTCCCTCGGGGACGCCGAAAAATGCCGCCTCGCGTTCCGTCAATCCGGTCAACAGGTCCTCTATCCCGGCGTCGCCCCAGGTTGGAGGTCCATCATGAAGTTTGCTGGTTTCATGCTTTACCTGGTTGATCGGAAGCGCGTATCCAATGCCCGCAATACTGCCATTCCGCGTCGAAGCAATTGCGGTGTTGATCCCGATTACCTCACCCTGCCTGTTGAACAGCGCCCCACCCGAACTTCCGTGGCTGATTGACGCATCGGTTTGCAAATATGGAATTAGACCCGAGGTGAGTCGCTCTGTATGGGAGACGATGCCCTGGCTGATGGAATCGGGGTTGGTGCCCAACGGATTGCCGACGGCAAATACCTCATCGCCGGGCCGAAGTCGTTCAGAGTTGCCCATTCTTGCTTCCGGAATACCGGAGCATTCCGACATTCTCAGCACCGCGATGTCGGACCGGGGATTGGAATTGACGAGCGTCGCCGGAATGCCCTTGTTTTCGGCCCATTGTCTCGGATAAATCTCGATATGCGCGGCGTTGGCGATCACGTGATGATTGGTCAATACTTCGCAGTCCCGGGAAGATATCAAGAATCCCGAACCGGCCGAAGGACTCCACACCGAATCCCCGACGGCATCTACCCGAACGTGTGAAAGGGTTTTGACAGAAACGGACACGTTCAGCATGGCTTCGGTATCCACCTGCCTGCGGCTGTCCTGCCAGTACAGAACTGCCGGTATCGCGGCAACGAGTGAAAGCAGTACGGTGATTCGCCAGGCGACTGTGGTCTTGTTGACCATCGCTAGACCCGCCTGTCCCTGCCTAATCGGGTCCCTGTGTTCCGGTCGGGTCTTTTTCTAACGGTTTTGACTTGCCGGAGCACAATTTTGACGTCCCGAGCTCGATTTTCGGTTTTCCCCGAAAAGGATGATCGAGCTCGGGAACGTCGTAGGGATCCTCCGCCTTCGGTTCAACGCTGGGCCTTGAACCCGGAGGAGCTGGTTGGAACACCTTTTTCTTCATCAGAACTGCCCCACTACCCACTGTGTGAGTTATTCACACGCATAAATCGTGCCAGAAGATCAAGCCGTTGATTTCTGGTACTTTCAGTCCGGAAAAATAAGCCGTTAGTCTGTTATTAGACGCTTATTGTCACTATTGTGACACATTCTGTCACTTGCAGGAGGAGTCGGCGCGGGTTCGAACCCGGCCCCGGGTAAGTAAACGGCTCACCTGATTCAAGCCTTATGGACAGTACTAACCGTGCGTTAGCGAATGAGAACCTAAGCTGCAACGGAACAGTAGGGTTCGTCCTGATGCCAAGGCGTGCGGAATTTTGTGCCAGGGGTACTTACGAACACCGCATCGAAAAAGAAGTTGATCCGCGACACGTTCACCAAACGTCCGGCGATCTCCGCCAGCGGTGATTTTTCGATGAAATCACGATACGCGCCGATCTGCCGCCAGGGCCTGGCTGTCGCAGAAACAGGTATGGCCTAGCCCGCATTTCTCACCAGGCGGCTATAGAATCTCGTCAAGCAGGGCAAACATCGAGGTCTAAGGATTTGTCCAAAAAGCAGTGTGTCTTGGAAACGCCTATCCCGGCGCTGGCTGGTCCAGGCCCCGATGTACTTGGGCTTCATTCGATCCATAGCACCGGCTATGCATCTCACTGGTTCGAC
>JAHEIO010000148.1 GCA_024639325.1 Gammaproteobacteria bacterium | reverse complement strand
AATCAGAAAGACAACGATACTAAACCATCGAGGTGATGACAATGAATAGATACGGGAGCCTTGCTGCAAGCATTTCGATCTGTTTTATGGCCGGCAGTGCCCTGGCCGACGGGAAGTCCGTGTATGACGCGTCCTGCGGAGTGTGTCACATGTCCGGAGTGGCCGGGTCGCCAAAGTTGGGGGACAAGGAGGAATGGGTGGAGCGCATAGCCCAGGGCAATGACGTGCTGCTGAAACACGCCATCGAGGGATATCAAGGCAAGACCGGCTACATGCCCGCCAAAGGCGGATTTGCGCACCTTTCCGACGACGACGTCAAAGCGGCGCTGGAGTACATGGTCCAAAACTCGCAGTGACCGTAGATCCGGTTTCGAGCTAGCCCATGTCGTCCAGGTTAATACCGGGCCGGTTTGACCGCGCACGTCCGACTTTAACGGTCTCGCGATAAACAATGTAAAGCCCGCTCGCCGCTATGATCAGGGCGCCGACCAATGTGACGGCGTCCGGTAGTTCGCCCCACAGCATGAATCCCAGGAGCGTTGCCCAGATCAGCGCGGTATATTCGAAGGGCGAGGCGACGGCAGCCGGCGCCAGCCTGAATGCCTGCGTCAGGCAAAAGATGCCCACGCTGCCGAGCCCGCCGGCGAGTGCGAACAGCCCGAGATCGACGAGCGTCGGGGATGTCCAGAGAAACGGCGCAATGAGTATGCCGGTCAGTGACATACCGAGCTGCGGGTACAGAATCAGCGAGGCGGTGCTCTCCGTGGACTTGAGGGCGCGTGTCGTGATCATCAGCAGGGAGTAGAAAACGGCGCTCCCCAATACCACCAAAGCTGCCCATTGGAACACGCCCACGCCGGGGCGCAGCATGATCAGCACGCCGACGAATCCGATACAGATCGCCACCCAGCGGCGTAGTCCAACGGATTCCCCAAGCAGCGGTACGGATAGCGTGGTAATCAGAATCGGTGCAGCGAAGCTGATCGCCACCGCATCGACCAGCTTCATCTGCGACAGGGCCCAGAAAAAACTGAAACTGAGCCCCAGGACCAGGGCGTAGCGTCCGAAATGTGCCAGCGGGCGCCTGGTTGCTAGAGCCCTAATCCCGCCCTCGAAATGTACGATGAGGGCCAGGAGCGGCAGTCCGAACCAGCTTCGAAGCGCCACGACCTGAGCGACCGGATAGTCACCGGTCAGCCACTTTATGAGCGCATCCATTGTGGCGAATGCGCCGATGCCGGTGACCATCATGACGATGCCCTGCAGGGGTCGATCGCTAGCCTGCATATTGTACCAAACCGAGGCTCAGACCAACCTGTCCCGCGCCATCGCTCCGGATCCTGGTGGGAAATGCGGGCTGGATGTCATTTTCATGTGGGCTGCTCCCTGCACATAACGGATTTAAATGTGTGCCAACTTGTTTGTCCGCGATTGATCGCAAACGGGGGGTAGAAGATATCAGCTACATCAGTATATTATTAATTAACAACACAAAATACCTGTCCGTAGACCCGCCAGGGAGTGGATATCTGATCGGCTTTATGCCTATCCCAACCGGGTTATTCTTCTCATCGGTCAAATCGTATATTATTAAGCTCTAATATACCTAAATTCTACTGTAAAAGTAGAGAACGCTGAGAGTGCTGCGGACACAGCGCTCATTCGGCCGGTTTTTTTACGACTATGAGGAGGTAACAGTAATGATCCGCAATACCTTAGCAGCGCTGATACTGGCGACGGGACTGATTTCAGTTCCCACTTACGGCCAGACCCAGACACCCGCATACGGGCAATCCCAGGCAGCGGTGCCGAACTTCTTCAATCCCCTGACCTGGATGACCCCTACCGCACCCGCATCGGGCGATCCGGCGGGCACGGAAAATCCCATGGGGTCAAATCCCTGGATGCCGATGTCCGGCGGACAGCCCATGGGCGGCCCGCAGTTCAATCTCGCCACCCCGGGCGGTTGGACCGTGTTCATGAATCCGTCCACCTACGCGGCAATGATGAATCCCGCCACCTACGGGCAGTTCATGTCACCAAATTGGTATATGCAGTTCGCCAATCCGAACAACTGGATGAGCTGGATGAACCCGGCCGCGTATGGTCCCTGGATGAATCCGATGACCTACGCCCAGTGGATGAATCCAATGGCCTATCTGTCATTCATGAATCCCGGCACCTACACGCAGTGGATGAATCCGGCCAGTTATGCGATGTTCATGAATCCGGCAACCTATATGCAGTGGATGAACCCGGCTGCCTACGATTTTTCGGCGGTTTCCGGAAGCGGAAGTGGAAGCGATATGTCGGTACCCAACTTCTTCGATCCTAGTGCCTGGATGCAGTATGGACAGCAGCCCCAAACTTATCAGCAGCCCCAAACTTATCAGCAGCCCCAAACTTATCAGCAGCCCCAAACCGGTCAGGAGGGTGAATCTGAATCGCAGTAACTCTGGAGGGACGGTTTAGATGACATCATTGAAATATTCCACCCTGACATTCTGCCTGGTCGTCGCCGCTGCGTTCGGATATCCGGCCGCAGCGACGGAATCACAGGCAGCCGCTGAGTCCGCGGTCGCGGCAACCACGGAAGCCGCATCGGAAACCGTGGCCGAGTCGAGGCAAAACGAGCGCCAGTACCAGATGGAGCACAAGTTCGAAAAGGCCCAAGGGTACTATGCCCAGTGCCAAAATGTACCGGAAGGCCGATTCGATGAGATCCAGTCTTACCTGAAGGCGTTCACCGACATGGAAGTCATGGCCGACATGATGTCGGATCCGGTCAAGTTCGCGAAGCTCATGACCATCGTCAACGATCCGCATACCATGCGCACCATGATGCTGTGCGCGACTGAGCCGGTAATGTGGGACACCTGGGTTCGTGGAATGAGCGACTACGAAAAGATGATGCGGGTGATGTACAGGTTCATGGATCCCGGGATGTACATGCGCTGGATGATGGCGCCGATGAACCCCCAGGCTTGGGCCCCCATGTACCAGTTCACGGATCCGAAATACTACACGAAGTGGATGACCGCGTTCGCGAATCCCGTATTCTACCAGCCGTTTTACGCGTGGATGAATCCGAACTGGGCTACACCACGGCTGCAGTGGATGATGGATCCACAGTCTCTCGCACCGTTTTTCAATGCGGTAAACGCCGTTTCCAGCACGAATACGCCCAGCGAGCAGCAATAAAACTGGTTGCGCGCCCCCGCTGGAAGGAATCGGAGCGGGCGCGCATCTCAACAGTTTATATACCGTAGCAACCCCAGTTGTTTTTGTAGGAGCGGCGCCCCCGCCGCGATTGTCCGCCCCGGAATCGGGCCTCAATAGTTCCCCGATTCGCATTCATCCATTATCTCGCCTGATTGAAGACGCACCCCCTGCCGATGTGATAAAACGGAACCCGGGCAATCACGATGGAACAATACGATATGGTACCCAACTCAGAAATACGGGAAGCTCGACGCGTCGGATTGTTCGTCACCTGCCTGGTGAACACCATGCGGCCCCGAGTTGGTTTCGCCGCGCTGCGGTTGCTGGAACAATCGGGTTGCGACGTGGACGTTCCGCAAATGCAATCCTGCTGTGGACAGCCGGCATTCAATTCCGGGGATGATGAGGGGACCCGGCAAATTGCGTGCCGCATCATCGAGAAGTTCGAGGAATTCGACTATGTCGTCGTCCCCTCCGGCTCATGCGGGGGCATGATCAAGACGCATTTTGTGGGGCTCTTCGAGGATCAATCGGAGTGGTTTGACCGGGCACAGAAGCTGGCGGCGAAGACCTACGAGCTGCTGTCCTTTCTGGTCGATGTCTGTGCCTGGAAGCCGGAGGGGGTACGGCTTGACGCGGCCTATACCTATCACGACAGCTGCTCCGGGCTGAGGGAGATGGGTGTTTACGAACAGCCGAGAAAACTGCTTGCCGCTGTGGAGGGGTTGACCTTCAATCCAATGGTCCACAGCTCGGAATGCTGCGGTTTTGGAGGCACGTTCTGTGTTAAATACTCGGACATATCCAATGCGATCGTCGGCGAAAAGGCCGACGACGTGCTGGCTACCAAAGCGCGGCTGCTGCTTGGCGGCGATATGGGCTGCCTGATGAACATCGCCGGCAAACTCAACCGTGACAATCATACCCGGGTGACCGTAATGCATACCGCCGAAGTGCTCGCGGGTATGGCGGGAGACGTGCGCAAAAGCCAGGACGATTGAATGCAGACCCATCCGGAGAAATTCCAGGAGAATGTGGCTAAGGCGCTTGCCAATCCTCAATTGAAGATCGCCATTCGCCGCACGACCGATCGGGCCGAAAGCAAGCGCGCGGAAGCAATCAGTAATTTTCCGAAATTCGATCACGCACGAACCCAGGGTAAGCGGATCAAGGATCATGTCATCGAAAACCTCGGCTATTACCTGACCGAGTTCGAACGCAATGCGACGGCGAACGGCGCGGTCGTACACTGGGCCAGCGACGCTGAGCAGGCGCGTTCCATCGTGATTGATATCTGCAGCAGGCAAAAAGGCCGAAGAGTGACACGGGCGAAATCCATGCTCGGAGAGGAGATTGGCCTCGCGGACGCCCTGGACGACGCGGAATTCGATCGCGTCGAAACCGATCTGGCCGAACACATCATCCAGCTTGCCGGTGATCCGCCGTCTCATATCGTCTGGCCGTCCATGCACCTAACCCGCGAGGATGTCGTCCGGCTGTTTCGAAAACATCACCGGAACCCAACTGATTCCGAAGAAATTACGGAACTGGTCGACAGCGCAAGGAGGGAACTCCGCTCCAAATTTCTGACTGCGGATATCGGTATTACAGGCGCGAACTTCCTTCTGGCCGACAGCGGCTCGGTCTGTACCGTGACCAACGAGGGAAACGCCGAGCTGACCACGACCCCACCGGTTGTTCACATCGTGACCGCGGGCATAGAAAAACTCGTGCCGTCCATGGCCCACGCGATGCCGCTGTTGCGGTTGCTCGTGCGTTCCGCCACGGGCGGAGAAATTACGCAGTACACGACATTTCATGCCGGCCCAAAGCGTCAAAATGATTTGGACGGGCCGGCGGAGTTTCACATCGTACTGGTCGACAACGGCCGCACCCGCATGCTCTCCCAAGGCATGTCGGAAATGCTTCGTTGTATTCGCTGCGGAGCCTGTTTGAACCACTGCGTGGTATACAAGCATATTGGCGGGCACGCCTACGGCGGGGTTTACCCGGGCCCAATGGGTTCCGTGTTGACCCCCAACCTCGACGGGCTGGAACGCGCAAGGAAACTGGCCCACGCGTGCACCCTGAACGGCAGATGCCAGGAAGTCTGCCCGGTTCAAATCCCGCTGCCGAAGCTGTTGAGAGCACTGCGCGCCAGCTCCTGGGAAAAGAAGTACGAGCCGCCGGTTAATCGCTTGGCGGTGGCCGGGTTCGTGATGCTGGCGAAACGTCCGCGACTGTTTCAGTTGTTTGCATCCGTCGGTGTCCTGGGTATGAGGATGTTCGGTCGCAGCGGGTGGATCTCGTCAATGCCGCTCTCGCGCGGCTGGACCGCCAATCGTGATTTGCCCGCACCGGAAAAATCGACATTTCTTGGACAGTACAAGAAATTCCGCGATGGACGCCGGCCGTATCAGAACTGATTTGTCGTGACCATGGACTCCAATTCAAATCAACGCGCCATCATATTCGATGCCATTCGGACCTACGGGTACGGCGTCGATAAGGATGAAGAGCGCATTCGAAGAGAAGCCGCGGATCTATTGTCCGATGTCGAGGATGCCAGACCCCCCTTGCTTGCAGACGATTTGGTCGAAGCGTTTACACGTCGTTTCGAAAACGATCGGGTGGTTGGTACCACGTGCGTACAGCTCGAAGGCATCCACGATTTGCCCGCTGCGGTAAGGCGGTATCTGGAGCAGCACGGATTGCCAGCCGCTGTTAAAGTTCAACCGTGCCGTGAGCTACTCAACGCCGACTGGACCGACTTTGACACAGACGTGGATGTCGAACGGAACGATACCGTTGCCGTGGGCTGGGCGGAATACGGCATAGCCGAAACCGGTTCCGTGGTTGTGCATTCGAGCGAAACCATGCCCGTGTTGCTGAATTTTCTGCCTTTGCATCTGATCTTGGTCGTTCCACGATCCAAAATCATGGCCTTCCTGGACGACTACGCGGCGGTGGCCGAGCACCTGGCCCGGGAATCCGAAACCCCAAGAAACATGTGCCTGATCACGGGAGCGAGCGGGACCACGGACATCGAAGGGGTACTGGTGAAAGGCGCCCACGGCCCGAAATTTCTTCATGTCGTGGTGTTGATGCAGGTCTAGCCCGCATTTCTCACCAGGATCCCGAGCGAT
>JAHEIO010000147.1 GCA_024639325.1 Gammaproteobacteria bacterium | reverse complement strand
TGATTTGCGGGTGTAGTTCAACGGTAGAACATCAGCTTCCCAATTCCCGTCGCCATGTTGACCAGGAATGTAACCGCTTGATATCCGTGGTCTTTTGACCACCGAAATCAACGAGTTATTTCACCCCAAAGTAACCATCTGATTCCACCGAGCTTTTTAAGTATCCTCAGTTTTACTCTCAGGAAAAGCACTAACACAGGTTCGAGATGAGGTGCGTTATTTCAGGGGGAGGAGCCTTTCAAGCAGTTCGTGGCGGACAACTGTTTTTCATTCATAGAATCTTTACTGCACTTAGCCACGACGGCGTCGGAAGCTCGTGCAGCATTGCTTCGGTATACTTCGGACCAATTATCTATTTTCTATTTTATAGGGGCTTCTACATGCGCCGCGACAAGATATCCAGAAAGCTGTTGCTTGCATTGTTTCTTGGGGTTATTGCGACTTCTTCTGCGGCTGCCGTCAGTGACGAGGCATCGCAGATTCGCAGTTTCCTGGAGGGCCTCGATGCTGGCGATGCTCCTGTGGTCGCTGGTTTGCGACTCAATGAGCCCGAGTTCGTATCCGCGATCTACCGTGCCAGAAACCATGCGCCCATTTGGCTAGTTGACGCGCCGCTGGAAAAGCAGGTGCCGAATTTGCTTACGGCAATTGGCCAATCAGTTGCGCACGGGTTTTCGGCAGAGCGATATCACCGTTCAACCATAGAAAAGTTGATGCAGGCTTCAGATGATTCATCAAGGCTTGCGTTTGAGGTCTTGTTGACAGACGCTTTCTTGAGCCAGGCGCTGCATCGAAGGCGCGGAGCCGTTTTTCCACAAAACCTCGATGCTGACTGGCAGATGCCCCCGGCCGAAATCGATGCAGTTGCTCTCCTGCGCGACACGACACAAAAAAGGCTGTCTGTCGTGAAAGTCCTGGACACACTGTGGCCAGCCGACGAAGAGTATCAGCGCTTGCTGCAACGGCGGGCAGAGATATCCGCATCTGGCGACGAGACGACGGTACAAATCGCTGCAGGGGCGTTGCTCAAGCCTGGGCAGTCGAACGATAGAATCGTGATGCTGAAGCAGCGGCTCCTTGGGCCGGGAGAGCACTCTGCGGTCTACGACGATGACCTGCGGCAAGCAGTTGTTGCCTTTCAGGGCTCCGCAGGACTCGAGCCAGACGGCATTGTTGGGGAGAATACGCTCAATGTGCTCAATGAGACGCGGGTGTCTTGGATCGACCGCATCGACGCGAATCTCGAGCGTTGGCGCTGGCTCCCCCGAGAGACGCCGGATACTTATATTCGGGTCAACATAGCGGCATTCATGCTGCGCGCCATGGATAATGGCCGGCCGGCCGTGTCGATGAATGTCATAGTTGGACAGCCGTATCGCCGCACGCCGGTGTTCACGGAAACGCTGAAGTACCTCGTACTGAATCCGTACTGGAACGTTCCATATAGCATCGCGACAAAGGACAAGTTGCCCCTATTGAAAACGGGTGCGGCAGGCGAGGCGCAAAAAGGTTACGAGGCCAAGCCGAACGGCAGCGACGTGTTCGTGTCAGTGGACGCGATCGACTGGAGTGGCGTGACACCTCGTACCTTCAATTACTTGCTGAGGCAGCGACCTGGCGCGAGCAATGCCCTCGGGCGAATCAAGTTCATGTTGCCGAATCCGAACGCCGTGTATCTGCATGACACGCCAAGCCGTGAGCTTTTCGCCCGCTCGGAACGATCATTCAGTTCGGGCTGTATCCGGCTGGAGCGGCCTGTCGAACTTGCAGAGTGGTTGCTGGGCAGAGAGCGGCATAAGGACGCCAAGAACATTGAGGGACTGCTGACCATTGGTGGAACCCAAACCATCTACTTGAAGGAGCCGGTGCCGACCTATCTTGTCTATTTCACTGCTTTCTCGCTGAAGGATGGCGAGGTTACATTCCGCAGGGACATCTACGGCAGGGACAAGGTGTTGATCCAGGCGTTGCGGGATCAGCAGTCGTGACCGCGGTGAAGCGCACGATACTTGGGCTTTGCCTGGTGTTCGCAATTGGTCCGGCGAACGCATGGGACTCGGCACGGCTTGCCGTTCCGGTGATGGTCAACGGTCACGTCATTCCCTATTCGGTATTCGCCATCTATGTAATGCCCGGCAGTCCTATCAGCGTTGGGCTGGTGGATGCCACCGGCGGGGCGACGGTCACATTTGATGGACGAGCGCCGGACAACGAATCACTGGAGTTCGTGGCACCATCGACGCCTGGATTGTCAGAGCTCGAGGTCACGAACAAAACTACCGGCGAGACCTGTTTGATCAACGTATTCACGATGGTCCCTGCGACGGCCGTAGGCAAGGACGGACGGCTGAATGGCTACCGCATTGACAGCTATCCGTCGCAGCCATTGCGAGGATTGGACATCTACCTGCCGCCGACCGGCTTCGTAGAAGTCACACACGAAAACCAGGATGTACGAGTATCACCGAACTTTACGCTTGGCGAGTTTCTGGCCAAACAAAAGTCGGATTTTCCCAAGTATCTCGTCCTGAGGTCATCGCTGTTGCTGAAGCTCGAAAACATACTGGCCACGCTCAATAACGAGGGGCACGCGGTATCCGATTTCGTCATCATGAGTGGTTATCGCACGCCATTCTACAACCGGGCGATTGGCAACGTACAGTACAGCCGGCATGTTTGGGGCGGCGCTGCCGATTTTTATGTTGATCATGCACCGGCCGACGGGAAAATGGACGACCTCAACGGGGACGGTCGTATTGACCGCAATGATGCGGTCTGGCTTTCCAATTTCATCAATGCAATGTCTCAACGAGGCGCATTCGGTCCCCGAATTGGCGGAATTGGCGTGTACGGCAGTACGTCGGCACATGGGCCGTTCGTGCACGTCGACGTACGAGGCACCCGGGCTCGCTGGTAAATCCCAATTGAACATCGACGAACATCAGAAGATTGACGCGCGGATCGTCGAATCGGCAAAGAACATCAAGGTTCTGAGTCGATTGAGTTGGCCGGCTGGTGTCATGGAAACATTCCTTGCTGGCTGGCGTTCCGGGAAGCCCAAGCTTCCGGCAATCGAATACGGGAAGGGCGACGACCTCGACGAACCAGCGCGCGAGCTCGATCGTGCACTCGACTCACTCAAAAGCCTTGATGATCCGCTCGCGGACTTCCTGCGGAATACGGCGGAGTCCTATCTCTTGCTTTGCGGCCTGTTAATGCAAGTTGGCAAACCCGATGTAGTGAAGTTTAGTCGCGCTCTGTATGGGGCTCCTGGCGATGTGCTGTCGGAAGGCAGTGTAAACAACCTGCAAGCCGCTGAATACTTTCTCGAACAAAGCGCTCAGTTCGGCGAGGCGACCCATGTCCAAGAGGCGGATTATTGCGTACCTGCGGAAGTTGTGAAAAGTGAACTTGAGGCACGACTTGCCGACGTGTTTCCGGAAAAAACGGTTGACGTGGTGATCGACCCCAACATGGCATCGAAGGCGGCCGCTGGCGCAACTCGGATTCGCCTACGCGGTGGTACTTGTTTTTCCGACTACGACATCGAGCAGCTGTTGCAGCATGAAGCGTTTGTACACAGCCTCACCGCTCTGAATGGTCAGGCTCAACCGATTGTTCGCAGCCTCGGCCTCGGCGCGCCACGAACGACTGGGCCGCAGGAAGGATTGGCTACATTCGCCGAGCTGGTTACAGGCTCAATCGATATCGACCGCATGCAACGCATAGCGCTCCGAGTTGTCGGCATCGACAGGGCACTGTCCGGGGCGAATTTTATTGATGTGTTCGCGTTCTTTCTCAAAGCCGGACAGACAGAAAACGAGAGCTTTAGTTCGGCGATGCGGATTTTTCGAGGTGCACCTGTTAGCGGTGGGGCAGCGTTCACTAAGGACGTCGTTTACCTTCACGGCTTGATGGAAGTACACACCTTCTTTCGCTGGGCACTGCAGCATCAGCGTCTCGAACTTTGTCGGTATTTCTTTGCAGGCAGAATGACAATTTCTGACACTTGCGGACTCTCTCCGATGTTCGAGGATGGCATTCTTGCCGGGCCACGGTATTTGCCCACGTGGATGACGCGCACCAACGGCCTGGCCGGCTACCTGGCATTCTCGATTTTCGCAAACCGCATCAGCATCGAGGCGCTCGACGAGCACCATAGCTTCGAGCGTGTGGAGGAGATCAGCAACTGATTATGGCCTCGTGTAATTGAAGAGGCCTCGATCCTTTGCTGGCTAAGACCGTTTTTCCACTTCGTATGTGACAGAAATCATCCAGGCTTGGTAGTCCGGGTCGCGACGCTTGAGTTCTGCTGTGAGTTCCTGGACGAAGCTGCTTTCGATAGGCTGGCCTCTATTCGGCCAGATTCGAAATTTGATCCGCAAGATTTCTCTGCCGGACCCTAGTATCTGGCGACCCTCATTGGAAGGCTCTGTAATCAGTATTCCGGCGAACTGTTCATGCGCGGCTTTCATAATCAGGAGCGCAGTTTCTTCCGCCGCTCGTTTCGCCTCGTCGTCGCCACGCAGGGTCACGTCAGCGATACATCGCACGTATCCTCGCGGGTAGTTAATTACATTGTTGATGGTCCGGTTGGGAATAAACACACTCGCGCCCAGCGCATTTTGCAGTTCCACGAACCGCATTGAAATGCTTCGTACGATACCTGTCTGACCCGAGATCTCGACCAGGTCACCCACATCAACCAAGTCCGAAAAAATGAACGTCAGGCCCGTGACCACATCCTGGACGACCCCTTGCGAGCCGAACCCGATAGCAAGGCCAAGGACAGAAGCGCTCGCAAGGTACGCGGTTAGCGAGACGCCGAATTCCCGGAGAATAAGCCCGATCGCGAGAAAGTACAGGACAAACATGGTGATGCTGGTAGCCAACGTCGCGACAGAGCGAAGCTTTCTGTAGCGACGGTTCTTTTCGCGCATCAATATCACGCGGCTGACACGCCGAAGCACAACTACCAGGGAGTGAAGCGCCAAGACCAGGCTGGCTAGCACCGCAGTGCGCAGGTAGAGAGGCAATTCCCCGATGAGTGTCTGTATGTAATCCATAGAAGTTCCTGACTGACGGTAGTTTAGCGAGTTGTTTAATGAGTGTCGTCAAAACACATTCAACGTACTCCATAATTCGGTACACCAATTATCGCAGTAGCTTGAATTATGCTAGGTTCATTGGAGCATATTTGCGCATAATTGATCGGTTGAGGCCGGGAGAAAGTCATGTATTCGAGGTCCATACTGCTGTTGGTGCTGGTCTTTCTTTGGGCCTCAGTTGCTCATGGGCAACAGGGCGGCAGCCAATCGGCCGTCGTACTCGATGAGAATCTTTGGGTTACATTTTACGATTTGCCCTCGCGACGATTTCGCGCAATTCGTGCCGCGGTTTTGACGCGTGACAATGAGTCGGCTGCCCGCGATCTGTCCCTGGCAGCGAACTATCTGTCGGTTGAGGCCGAAAGGTCGTCGACTGTCTTGCGAGCTCCGCTAGACGATGTTGTTAATCACCTGCGCCGGATGGAATCGAGCATCGAGGAGGTGACGCTCGATGATCTGGATGCGCTTTTTGGGCGCGCGCATTGGTTGTTGGCCCAGCATTACCTGGAGTCGGCAGGTGAAGCTCGTGACGCGCGCGAAAACCGAAACGCAAGCCTGTACCTTTGGGCGACAACGCACCACATTGAGCGGGCGATATTGTGGAGCAATGTAGCAGTAACCCGTGAGGTGCATTCAACGCTGGAAGGCTTGCAGAAAATTGCTGGCGAGCTCGGAGACCCGGAAACGTCGGCGCGCGCATATCGAGAGCGACCGATGGTGCGAGCAGAAAGGCTGCTCAGGAAAATCGGAAAGCAAATCGATCGACGCGTGTTACTCCCCGTTATTTCTGAATGATCTTCTCGGTTCCGCCGGCGAACAGAACAAGCAGAAAGTAGACGAATGCAGTTGCTAGGAGTGCATAAGACACTGACTCTGGGTCTTCAGGCAACCTTGGTCGTCGGCGTGGTTTTGTTCTGTTTTCAGGGTCGATGGATGACGGCCGTCGTCACAACCTCGATCATCGTTGTTACTCTGTTGCCCCTGATACTAGGGAGGCGATTTGATGTCCAGATTCCACCGGAGTTCGAGGTCCTGACGGTTGTATTCGTATACGCATCGTTATTTCTCGGTGAGGTGCATGGATACTATGTTCGATACTGGTGGTGGGACGCTGTCCTTCATACAGGTTCAGGATTCTTGCTAGGCGTTTTTGGGTTCTTACTCGTCTACGTACTGAATGAGCGCCCGGATATCGATCTACATATGCGGCCGAGATTCGTCGCATTGTTCGCGTTCATGTTCGCGGTAGGTATGGGCGCCCTTTGGGAAATATTCGAGTTCGGCATGGATCAGTTCTTCGGATTGAATATGCAAAAATCCGGCCTCGTGGACACAATGTGGGACCTTATTGTCGACGCGATTGGTGCCGCAGTAATAGCAATCC
>JAHEIO010000146.1 GCA_024639325.1 Gammaproteobacteria bacterium | reverse complement strand
GCTCGATCCAGAATAGCGCCGGCGGGCGCAAGATAGCGAGAAAAAATATTCACATTACGCTGGCGTTTCTCGGGAATCTCGTGCCGGCGCAGCGGGCGGCCGCGGAGGCATGTTGTCCCGCGCTCCCGGAAAGCTTCACGCTGACCCTGGACCGCATTGGTTTCTTCAAACACGGGGGCATCGTGTGGACCGGTGCCAGGACCCCCGACCCGGAATTCGTTCATTTCGTGGAGCAACTCCGGTATTCGCTGCGTCGTGTGGGATTTCGCATCGATAACAGACCGTTTGTGCCGCATCTGACGTTGCTGCGCAGGGCGCGCAAGCGCCCCCGGGTCAAGCTGGATGCCATGGAGTGGACGATCGGTGATTACACGCTGGCCACATCGGAGCTGACCCCTGATGGATCCCATTATTCCGTCGTAAAACGTTGGTCAACCCCGGGGGATGTGAAATAATCCTCAGGTTGTAAAAGGGTGGATGGATCTGCCTTTTTGGCGGTAGAGCGTCCTGGATCAGAACTGACTGGAGACATGTAAAAGTGGACGAAAACAAACAGAAAGCACTGCAAGCGGCCCTAGGCCAAATCGAACGGCAATTCGGCAAGGGTTCGGTTATGCGCATGGGCGATGCGGATATAACCGCTGACATCAGCGTCGTTTCGACCGGTTCGCTCGGTCTGGATATCGCGCTTGGCGTCGGCGGGCTGCCCCGGGGCCGCGTCGTGGAAGTCTACGGACCGGAGTCCTCGGGTAAGACAACGCTCACTCTATCGGTTATCGCCCAGGTCCAGAAGGTAGGGGGCACCGCGGCCTTTATCGATGCGGAACACGCGCTCGACCCAGCCTACGCGGCGCGGCTGGGGGTCAATGTCGACGATCTGCTGGTGTCACAGCCGGACACCGGCGAGCAGGCGCTGGAGATCACGGATATGCTCGTACGCTCCGCGGCGGTGGATGTGGTGGTGATCGATTCGGTGGCGGCGCTGACTCCGAAGGCGGAGATCGAAGGCGAGATGGGCGACACGCATGTCGGTCTGCAGGCACGGCTGATGTCTCAGGCGTTGCGCAAGCTGACTGCAAACATCAAGCGATCCGGCTGTCTGGTGATCTTCATCAATCAGATCAGGATGAAGATCGGCGTCATGTTCGGCAACCCCGAGACCACCACCGGCGGCAACGCGCTCAAGTTCTATTCGTCTGTGCGGCTGGATATTCGCAGGATCGGCGCCATCAAGAAAGGCGATGAAGTCCTTGGCAACCAGACCCGGGTTAAGGTGGTCAAAAACAAGGTGGCGCCTCCGTTCAGGAAGTGTGAATTCGATATACTCTACAACGAAGGGATCTCCAAGGAAGGCGAACTGATCGATCTGGGAGTCGACGCCGGCGCGGTCGAAAAATCCGGCGCCTGGTACAGCTACCAGGGTGACCGAATCGGGCAGGGCCGCGACAACGTGCGCGAGTTCCTGAAATCCAACGTTGACGTGGCCGAGCGGATCGAATCGCAGGTACGTGAAGCGCACGGAATTTCCACGGGTGGTGGAAAGGCTGATGGAGCGGAAGAAAGCATGGTAGCCGAGAGCGCCAAAGGGTAGGCTTGGAACAGGATAATTCATCCTATCAGGAAATCTGGAACCGGGCCCTCAAACTACTTTCGCGCCGCGAACACACCGAACTCGAACTCAGGAATAAGCTTCCCCGTGGTGAAGAGGAAGCGGACGCCGTGCTGGAGGTGGTCGAAAACCTCAAGCGCGAAGATTACCTGTCCGACGAACGCTTTGCTGAGGTCTACGTCCGCAGCCGCATGGAACGAGGTGACGGGCCGGTCAAGATTCGCCACGCACTGAAAAACAGAGGGGTATCGGGTGCGCTGATCGAACGATATCTAGATCCGGCTGACGGTGTCTGGGAGACTATTTTGGGAGAAGTGTGGGCCCGCAAGTTCGACGCGGCGCCGGCCAACTACAAAGAGTGGGCTAAGCAGGCAAGATTCCTGCAGAGCCGTGGATTTACCACAGAACAGATCAAAAAAGTAGTGTCGCATAAGGAATCAGCATGAAGACAACGGAGATTCGAGAGCGTTTTCTGAAGTATTTCGAAGACAACGGGCACCAACGTGTCCCGAGCAGCCCTCTCGTTCCGCAAAATGACCCAACCCTTCTGTTTACCAACGCCGGGATGGTCCAGTTCAAAGACGTATTCCTCGGGTTGGACAAGCGTCCCTATAGCCGGGCCACGACGTCTCAGCGCTGTGTTCGCGCGGGCGGCAAGCACAACGACCTCGAAAACGTGGGATACACGGCCCGGCACCACACGTTCTTCGAGATGCTGGGGAATTTCAGTTTCGGGGAGTACTTCAAACGTGAAGCCATACGGTTTGCCTGGGATTTCCTGACGGAGCAGGTGAATCTGCCCGTGGAAAAGCTCTGGGTAACGGTATATGAGGACGACGACGAAGCGGCGGACATCTGGTTGAACGAAATTGGCGTCGATTCCGGTCGATTTGGGCGTATCGGGGCCCACGCGAATTTCTGGGCGATGGGCGACACCGGTCCTTGCGGTCCGTGCAGCGAGATTTTCTACGACCATGGGCGCGAGGTCGAAGGCGGCCCGCCGGGAAGTCCCGACGAGGATGGAGACCGCTACGTCGAGATCTGGAACCTTGTATTCATGCAGTTCAATCGGGACGAAGGCGGCAGCATGTCGCCGCTGCCTAAACCTTCGGTGGATACCGGTATGGGCCTGGAGCGCCTGGCCGCGGTCCTGCAAGGCGTACATTCGAACTACGATATCGACCTGTTCCGCAACTTGATCGATGCCGCGCAGCAGATCACGGGCGCGCGGGACCGGGAGGACAAATCGCTCCGCGTAATCGCCGATCATATCCGCTCCACCGCCTTTCTGATCGTGGACGGCGTGGTGCCCGCCAACGAGGGTCGGGGATATGTGCTGAGGCGTATTATCCGCCGCGCTATTCGCCACGGCTATGGCCTGGGCGGGCGAACACCTTTTTTCCACAAGATGGTTGCCCCCCTGATTGCCGAAATGGGCGCCGCCTACCCGGAACTCATGCAGGTGGAATCGCGTGTTACCAATACGCTGAGAGAGGAAGAGGAGCGGTTCGCGGAAACCCTGGAACAGGGTATGCGCATATTCGAACAGGAAATCGGCAAGGTCGCGGGTAGCGAAATACCCGGAGAGCTGGCGTTCAGGTTGTATGATACTTACGGGTTTCCCGTCGACCTCACGGCTGATGTCGGGCGTGAACGCGGCTTGGAAGTCGACATGGCCGGATTCGAGCGCGCGATGGAAGGGCAAAGGGCACAAGCGCGTGCGGCGAGCCGCTTCAAGGCGGACAGCCTTATCGATCCGGCACTGCTGAGCGGCAGTGAGACGGTATTTACCGGCTACGAGACCACCTCGGGCGGCGCATCGGTCACGGCGATCTCGCGGGACGGCAGCGTCGTCGACTCGATAGGTCCGGACGACGAGGCAATCATCGTGCTGAATCAAAGCCCGTTCTATGCGGAAAGCGGCGGGCAGGTCGGCGATGCCGGCCTGTTGCGAGCCGGTGACGCCGTATTCGAGGTTCGCGACACCCAAAAGCTTGGAAACGGGGTCATTGGACATTTTGGTCGCCTGATCAGCGGAAACAATCTGGCGGTCAATGACCAGGTCACCACGGAAGTGGAATCCCCGACCCGGGAAAAAACCATGCGGAACCATTCGGCGACTCACTTGCTGCACGCGGCCCTGAAAGCGATTCTCGGGCGGCATGTGGAACAGAAGGGTTCGTTAGTCGAGGCCGATCGGCTTCGATTCGACTTTTCGCACCCAAATCCGGTGACTGATGCTGAGCTGTCGGACATAGAGGATCTGATCAATCAGCAGATCAGGGCCAATAATCCCGTCGAAACCCGCGCAATGGCGCTGGAAGAAGCCAAAAAGGCGGGCGCCGAGGCCTTGTTCGGCGAAAAATATGATGACGAGGTGCGTGTCGTCCAGATGGGTGAGTTTTCACTCGAGCTGTGCGGTGGGACGCACGTGTCACGTACCGGCGATATCGGGCCGCTTTTTATAGTCAGTGAAGCCGGTATCGCCGCTGGCGTGCGGCGTATCGAAGCCGTCACGGGCAGTGGCGCTGTCCAGTACGTGCGTAACCAGCTGCACATCCTCGATAAGGTCGCAGGCCTGGTAAAGGCAACCCGTGGGGATGTTGTCGCCAGGGTAGAGCAGTTGTTGAACCGTGTGAAGCAGCTGGAAAAAGACAGGATCCGGCTGCAGGGGCAGCTGGCGGCCGGCGGTGGCCAGGACCTTGCGGAACAGGCGGAGGAGGTCCTGGGCATCAAGGTCTTGGCGGCGCGACTGGACGGCGCGGATACAAAAACGATTCGGCATACCATCGACCGACTGCGTGACCAACTCGGAGAATCGGTGGTCGTGCTGGGCAGCCGCAACGGAGACAAGTCAAAGCTGATCGCGGGAGTGAGCCGGGGAGCGACAGCAAAAGTCCACGCCGGTAAGCTGATCAATGACCTGGTGAGCCCGGCCGGAGGCCGCGGTGGGGGTCGTCCGGATATGGCGGAAGGCGGTGTGCCCGAGGACCAGATCGAGTCATGTCTCGCACGGGTCACCGACAAGGTCAAGGCCCATATTAGCGGGTCATGATTTCATTCGTTTGCTTTTACACCCAACCTAGGCCCCCAACAGCATGGCGCTGGTAGTTGAAAAATACGGCGGTACATCCGTAGGCGACGCCAACAGGATCAACGCCGTCGCCGACCGGATCGTCGCCGCAAGAGGGCGGGGCGATGATCTCGTTGTCGTCGTGTCCGCAATGAGCGGAGAAACCAACCGGCTGACAAGCCTTGCTCACGAAGTGAGCGATCATCCGCCCGCGCGGGAGCTGGATGTGTTGCTGTCGACCGGTGAGCAGGTAACTATTGCATTGTTGTCGATGGCGCTCAATGCGAAAGGCTGCAAAGCGAGATCCTACACCGGAACCCAGGTCAGGATCCGAACCGACAGCGTCCACGGTAAGGCGAGGATAGTGGACATCGACGACGCCCGGGTGCGTTCTGTTCTGGCCGATGGATATACGGTGGTTGTGGCGGGATTTCAGGGGGTTGATGAACACCAGAATATCACCACGCTCGGCCGTGGCGGATCGGATACCACGGCGGTCGCCATGGCCGCGGCCCTAGGGGCCGATGAGTGCCGAATTTTTAGCGACGTGGACGGCGTTTACACGGCAGATCCACGGGTGGTCCCGGATGCCCGTCGGCTGGATCGGATAACGGTGGAGGAAATGCTGGAACTTGCAAGTTCTGGCACCAAGGTGCTGCAAATCCGCTCCGTGGAATTTGCCGGAAAGTACCGTGTACCGCTGCGGGTATTGTCCTCATTCGAGGAGGGTCCCGGTACATTGATTACATACGAGGAATCGTCCATGGAAAAGCCTATGATTTCGGGTATCGCCTACCACAGCGATGAAGCCAAACTCACTATCCGCGGTGTACCTGACGAACCGGGTGTAGCGTATCAGATCCTGGGCCCCATATCGGATGCACACATCAATGTTGATATCATACTCCAGAACGTGAGTGCGGAGGACGGCACCGCGAATGTCACTTTTACGGTACATAAAAACGACTACCAGAAGGCACTCGCAATATTGCACGAAACTGCCGAGCGTCTTGGTGCAACCGAGGTAGTCGGAGATGACAAGATTGCCAAGGTTGCCGTGGTCGGTGTTGGAATGCGATCCCATGCAGGGATTGCCAGCAAAATGTTCGGCAGCCTTGCTGCCGAGGGTATCAATATCCAGATGATCAGCACTTCGGAAATCAAGATCTCAGTAGTTGTGGAAGACAAATATATGGAACTTGCAGTCCGCACGCTGCACAAAGCATTCGGCCTGGACAGCGCGTGAATCGAGGTGCCGGCAGCCCGGCAATCGATATTTCAAGCGGCGCAGATCGACGTTAATATTTGACGTGCGTGGAAATATCGGTGTTGTATAATTCGTTCGCTTGGACCGCGCGGGAAGATCCCGTTTAATTGATGGCTTTATAGGACTAGGAGACAAGTAGAGATGCTTATTTTGACCCGCCGCATTGGGGAAACCCTGAATATTGGAGACGATGTTCAAGTCACGGTGCTTGGCATCAAGGGAAACCAGGTACGGATCGGAATCAACGCCCCAAAGGATATCCCGGTTCACAGAGAGGAGATCTACGAAAGGATCAAGCAGGAAGAGCGGTCGAGCGATTCCCCCCCCGCGGCGGTGGTCGATAGTGCGGAGTAACAAGTATCTCAAGTATACGGAGAGATGGCCGAGCGGCTGAAGGCGCTCCCCTGCTAAGGGAGTATGGGTATAAAACGCCCATCGAGGGTTCGAATCCCTCTCTCTCCGCCAAGTCTTCAACTCAAAAATTATGGAATGCGCCCGTAGCTCAGTTGGATAGAGTACCTGGCTACGAACCAGGGGGTCGGCGGTTCGAATCCGTCCGGGCGCGCCATTTCAATATATAAATCAACTAGTTA
>JAHEIO010000145.1 GCA_024639325.1 Gammaproteobacteria bacterium | reverse complement strand
CTGGCTTTATCGTCCGTGTCCGAAAACACGATTTGACTGAGACGTTTACGGTCGAGCTTCCCGCTTTTGGTCAGGATCCCGGTGCCGAATACTTTGACAATTGCATTCAGGGCGTCGGACCCGGGCGTGACCAATTCTCGTGCGATTACATCGGTATCGATAACCGGGATTCCTAGTTCCTGGAATCGATCGGATACAACAGTCTTGCCTGAGCCGATGCCACCGGTCAACCCGACTTTGAGCATCAGGGTATGCCGGAGAATTGCAGATAGGCCGAAACGATTTCGTCACCCACGAGAAGGGCAATCCATCCCGCCATGCACAAATACGGGCCAAAAGGTATCGGCGTATCGCGGCTCTTGTCACCGATCGCAAGAATGACGATGCCAAATACGGCGCCCACCGAAGCCGAAAGCAAAATGATCAATGGCAACATCTGCCATCCAAGCCAAGCGCCCAGCATGGCCAGAAGCTTGAAATCACCATAACCCATGCCTTCTTTACCGGTCAGCAGCTTGAAGGCCCAATAGACACTCCAAAGAGACAGATAACCCGCGATCGCGCCGAAAACGGCCGACTGAAGGTCGGTCAACACACCAAAGGCGTTGAACAACATACCTGTCCAGATGCCCACCAGAGTAATGGAGTCGGGTAGTATTTGTTCATCTATATCGATGAAGATCATCGGAACCAGCAGGCCGGTCAGAATGAGACCCGCCAGTGCCTGGTATGTAAAGCCATATGACCAGGCGATGGTGACGAACATGGCGGCTGTCAGCGCCTCGACGAAGGGGTATCGCCAGGAAATACGCGCATCGCAATTTCTGCAACGTCCACGCAGAATCAAATAACTCAGGATCGGTATGTTATCCATGGCACCGACCGGCGTATCGCAGTGCGGACATCGTGACCGGGGTTTCACCAGTGAGAACTCGGGCGGTTGCCGGCTAACCTCGAGTTCGAGCAGTTCTTTGCACTGTTGGGTCCAGCCAGCCTTCATCATTCTGGGAAGGCGGTAGATGATCACATTGAAAAAACTGCCAAACATCAGGCCAAGAAACCCGGCACAGCAATAATAAAACAGGGGGTTGCCGCTAAGAATTTCGACTATCGCCACAACCGGTTATGCTTGCGATGGGTACAAGTTTGATGTGGGGATGCCCAAAGCTCGAATCTGGCAGGAATGGGTAAAATATGAATGAATAAAAGCCGATGGATGGTCATTAGTTCCACTGCCTGGCTGCCGGATACCGTGGCTCGGTAGCCCGGGACAAGGGGCGGCGGGCACGGCGATCGTATTGATCGGATCGTTTAGAAAACGGCGGCCAATTTGAATATCGGCAGATACATCGCGATCACAATGGTGCCGACAATGAGGCCCAGCATCACGATCATTACCGGTTCGATCAGGCTGGCCAGCGCCGCGACCGCGTCGTCGACCTCGCGCTCGAAAAACTCGGCAACCTTCATCAGCATCAGTTCGAGTTCACCGGCTTCTTCGCCGCTTCCCACCATCTGCAGTACCATGGCTGGAAACAGCTTGCTGTCCGACATGGAAACTTCGAGAGAGCGCCCCGTACTCACCTCGCTTCTAACTTCCATCACACCGTTGTGATAGACACGGTTTCCGGTCGCGAGGGCGACAGTTTCCAGGGCATCGACCAGAGGCACCCCGGCGCCGAACATGGTTGAAAGCGTGCGGGAAAAGCGGGCGATAATCGCCTTCTTGATCACGACGCCAAATATCGGCAGCTTGAGTACCACGCGGTCAAAGAAGAACTGCGCCTTCTCGGACCGTCTGTAGAAAAAAATGCTGCCGACGATCGAACCTATCAGGATCATAAAGAAAAACCACCAATTGGCCTGAAACCAGTGAGAAAGGTCTACGATCCATCGAGTCAGCGTCGGCAGGTCCGAACCGAAATTCTGAAACAGGTTTTCGAACGCCGGGATCACGAATAGGAGCAGAATCGCGACCACGACCACGGCAACGGTAAGCACCGCCGAAGGATACAACAATGCGGCGCGAATCTTGCTCTTGATCGCCTCCATCTTTTCCTTGTAGATGGCGATCTTGTCCAGCAGGATGTCCAGCGTTCCCGACTGCTCACCGGCGGCGACAAGTGCGGTGTAAAGCCGGTCAAAATGTACGGGGAATCGGCCTAGCGCGTCGCTCAAACTGGTGCCCGATTCGACGTCCTGCCTGACGGACGTCAACAACTCCTGCATACTGGGATTTTCGTGACCGCGAGCCAGGGAGTCGATGGACTGCGCGACCGGTATGCCCGCGCCGATCATGGTGGCCATCTGACGCGTCGCGAACGTTATATCCTTGGACTTGATCGGGCGCTTGATCGTAAAAAGCGGCTTGGATTTCTTGCGGATCCTTGTCGGCCGAATGCCCTGTCGACGCAACGTCGCCTTGACGAATTCGGCGTTCGGCGCATCGTGGTCACCTTTGACCGTTTTCCCCCGGGTATCCTTGCCTTCCCAGACGAACTGTTGCAGCCTGCGCTTTCGCCGCTTCGCGGATGCTGATTTTGTAGCTGCTGTCGCCATATGTTAGAGGTTAGTCACTCTTTCGATTTCTTCAAGGCTGGTAATGCCGGATTTGGCCTTGTTCAGGCCCGATCTTCGAAGATCGGCTACGCCCTCATCGTGGGCGAGTTCGGCGATATCGATTTCAGTACACCCGCGCATGATCAGGCCGCCCATGTCCTGGGTGACGGGCATGACCTGAAAGATCCCCGTCCGGCCCTTGTATCCCTGGGTGCAGGCATCGCATCCCACCGGTGCGAACAACTCCAGATCGTCCAGCTCGTTTTCGTCAAAGCCCGCGTTGATCAATGCCTGTTCCGGAATCTTTATCTCTTTTTTGCAATTCAGGCACAGGTTTCTTATGAGACGCTGGGCCATGATCAGGTGAACCGTCGAGGCGACGTTAAAGGGGGCAACACCCATGTTCAACAGTCGGGTAAGCGACGAGGGCGCATCGTTGGTATGAAGGGTCGATAAGACGAGGTGGCCCGTCTGGGACGCCTTGATCGCGATGTCCGCAGTCTCGAGGTCTCGAATCTCACCCACCATGATGACATCGGGGTCCTGCCTCAGGAATGCTCTGAGTGACGCCGCGAACGTCAGGTTCGCTTTCTCATTGATGGTCACCTGGTTGATGCCGGCCATGTTGATTTCGACGGGATCTTCGACCGTCGATATATTGCGCTCGGGTACGTTCAACATACCGAGTGCCGTATAAAGCGTCACCGTTTTACCGCTACCGGTGGGACCGGTCACCAGGATCATACCGTATGGGCGCTGCACGGCATCGAGATAGGCATTTTTTTGGTCTTCCTCGAATCCCAACACCTCAATTCCAAACGTTTCGGCATTCGAATCCAGAATCCTGATTACGCACTTCTCCCCGTACAGGGTCGGCAATGTACTGACACGAAAGTCAATGGATTTGTTCTTCGACAACCGCAGCTTCATCCGACCGTCCTGGGGCGCACGTCGCTCCGCTATATCGAGCCGGGAAAGGATCTTGACACGCGCAACGATCCGACCGGCCAGATTGATCGGGGGAGAGGTAATCTCGTGCAGTACACCATCTATCCGGTAGCGCACGCGGAACTTGCGCTCGTACGGTTCCAGATGAATATCGGACGCTGCCTTCTTTATTGCATCGAGCAGGATCTTATTGACGAATCGAACGATAGGCGTGTCGATCTGCTCGATATCTGATGTATCTCTGTTGTCCTGCGACTCTTCGGCAGAAATGTCGATGTCTTCCAGGCCTTCGTCGTCCGCCATTCCCTCGAATGTTTCGTCATTTGCTTCAAGTGCGCGATCTATGGCGGATTCGAGTTTTCGGAAATCGACGAGCACAGATTCCACACCGAGCCCGGTATGAAACTTGACTTGATCGAGTGCGTATGTGTCGGTGGGGTCGGATATGGCGATGAATATCTTTGCGCCACGCTTGTATATGGGAAGAATTTTGTGTTTCTCGATTAGCGATTCTTTAATAAGATTGATCGGGGCCAGCTCTACATCGATCGAGCCTATGTCGAATAAAGGAACGCCAAACTCCTCCGAAGCGTGTTGCGCTAACTGATTATTATCGACACCCTTGTTCTCGAGCGCTTCGGTAAAAAAAGAATTTTTGTGCTTGGCGGCACTCTCCTGCAATTTTTCGGCTTTCTGTTCGTCCACCACGCCTTGCTGGACCAGACGCAACGCCAGGCCGCCGAGAGGAACTTTGTTAATCGGGGTTGCCATTTATGAGGAATTTTTCGAGTAACATATTAAACTATAGCAAAGAATTCCTGGAACTTCGCATGTATTATCCAGTGCATTCCAGGGAATAGTTAACATTTTTAAAAAGTTAACATTTATAGGCAAAAAATGGACGACAAAGCCATGCTGGGTGAGAAAAATATTGGGCAGTGGCAATCCAATCTGAGCATTGTATTACCGGCCTACAATGAACAGGAAATAATCGGAAAAATAGTGCAACGACTGCGGGTCGAATACCCCGAAACCGAGATCATCGTCGTCGACGACAATTCCAAGGACGATACCGCCGCCATGGCGGAACGGGCGGGTGCACGGGTAATCCGGCATCTCTACAATATGGGTAATGGCGCCGCGATAAAGACCGGCGCCCGGCACGCGACCCGGGAAACCATAGTTTTCATGGATGCCGATGGACAGCATGACGACCGCGACATTCCACGGCTAATTGACAAGGTCGAAGAAGGTTATGACCTGGTTATCGGGGCTCGCAGTGCTGACACCCAAGCTAGTTTGTTCCGGGGATTGGGTAACAAACTCCTCAACCTATTTGCATCGGTCATGACCGGGCATCGGATCCTCGATCTTACGTCCGGTTTCAGAGCCGTGCGGCGGGGACCGTTTTTGGAATTCTTGTACCTGCTTCCAAACGCCTTCTCCTACCCAACCACTTCGACGATGGCGTTTTTGCGATCTGGTCATCCCGTGGCTTATGTTCCGATCAAGGCGAGGCAAAGAGTTGGTAAAAGCAAGATCAATCTTGTTCGCGACGGCATGCGGTTCCTGGTGATCGTGATGAGGATTACGACCTTGTTCTCTCCGATGCGTTTGTTTCTGCCGTTAGGCCTTCTGTTTTTTGCGTTGGGGTTGGGCAGATACCTGTATTTCTATGTTCAGACCGGTCAATTTTCCAACATGGCCGGTGTGTTGTTCGTGACATCCGTATTGATCTTTCTGATAGGGTTGATTTCAGAGCAGATAACCGCGCTCCACTACGGGCTATCGCGGTTACAGTCGCGGCAGCAGGGCGATCCGCCATAATAGCGTGCTGACTAAACCTGAGAGACCTATCATCCTAATGGTCGCGTCGAGCTATCCCCGGTACGAGGGTGACTCGGCGTCCATATTTCTAAGGTATCTGGCTCAACGGGTCGCCGATACGGGTTTTCAAGTCCATATCCTTGCTCCGAGCGACGCGCGTGTACGGTCTGACATCCATGACAAAGGAGTAAAGGTCCATTATTTTCGCTATTTTCCGAAATGCCGAAACATGCTGGCTTACGGTTCGGGAATTCTTCCCAATATACGGAATCATCCGTGGACAGTTGTACAAATACCTTTCTTTATCGTTTCAATGTTTTTTTCCGTGTTGAAACTCAGCCGGGTGCACCGGCCCGATATCATTCACGCACATTGGCTAATACCCGTTGGGTTGGTCGCTGCACTTTCATCCAAATTCACAAATGTGCCGGTGGTGGTGACCGCCCACGGGGGAGACGCTTTCGGCATGAAGGGCAAGGTGGCGCGTTTGTTGAAAACTCTGACTATGAAGAATAGCGATGCGTGGACAGCCAATACTGAAGGCACGGCAGCTGCGGCATTCGGCAGGGATCAACTGAACAATCAGAAGCTCAGCGTTATTCCGATGGGGGTCGATGCATCTCTGTTCGCGTCTGGAAACCGTACGGAACTGAGGCGCGAATTGGATAGTGAAATCCTATTGATTTTGTTTGTGGGGCGTCTCGTCGAGAAAAAGGGAGTCCGATACCTATTAAAGGCCGCTGCACATTTGATAAATCGGCGATCGATGGAACTGCAGTTGTGGATTGTGGGCGACGGGGAATGTTCCGCTAGCCTGAAAGAGCTTGCAGCAAGTTTGGAAATTGAAGCTCACGTCAGATTTTTTGGGATGGTGCCCAACAAAAGTTTGCCGGACTACTACGCCGCTGCTGATTTGTTCGTGGCCCCGTCGGTAGTGGACCGAAGCGGGGATACGGAGGGACAAGGCGTGGTCATTATCGAAGCCATGGCAGCAGGTGTCGCGGTGGTCGCAAGTCGCGTCGGCGGAATAAGCGGGGTGATCGATGATGGCTCAACGGGAATACTATGCAAGCCGGAAAGCAGCACGGCTCTGTCTAATGCTATAGAGGAGCTTATTGTTTCAGGGCAGTCTGGATCACTAGCTGACAGGGCCCGTGAAAAGATTGAGCGGGAATACGACTGGCCCGTTGTGGCACGGCGGTTTAGTCAATTGTATAGAA
>JAHEIO010000144.1 GCA_024639325.1 Gammaproteobacteria bacterium | reverse complement strand
ATTGAAACTGGCAGCACCATAAATCATGGAATGCCATTCAAAGTCTTCATCGTTCCTCGAGATGTTTTCCTTGACAAGTTTCGGTATGCGCGTCGCCTCGGGACAATGAATGGAGACATCAAGTCGTTCGTCCACGATTTTCCAGCTCTTCCCGACAAAGCGACTCCCGGCGACATGTTTGACTTTCTCAATGCTGCTGCTTACTTTTGTGGTGGCTTTGGTGTCTTTCTTCCGCCGCCGCATACAATGACTCCCATGAGCACTTACGGCCGATGGGGAGAACATCTTCCTGCGTCCTACGAAACCGATCGCGAGTTCTACGAGAACATTCTGCTTAGCGCCTTGCGCAGCAAGGGAACAAATCTCTTCTATCAAGATTCCCTGTCGCACTTGCGTGCTGAGACAAACAGCATGGTACTCATTCGGCGCATTGCCGAAATTGCGGGTCATCCGGCTCTATCGTACGGCCGGATCGCCAACGGCATGCCGATGCAGCGAAATGATACGTCCATTACCGACTATCACAAGCAGTGGAAACATTATTTGCACATCAACTACCTGCACGGCGTGATCCTTTCTGACCGATACGTCATCGAATCTTTTGCTGGACGGCTGAACAACTTCTACGCAGCCACTCTTCGGCCAATGCTTGTCACGCTTGGTCGGATGCAACCCGTCAATCGACCTCTCTCGGCGAACTTTGAACTCGAGAACTTGTTGACGTATCTCACGCATATTGCGAGTACGTCTGGCGTCACCCGATTCGATCTCCTCGCAACCCCTCGTGAAATGAACGTGTCGCCCGGCAAGAAGGACATGCGAGCTATCGGAACTACTCCTCCTTCGGATACTCCGGCAGCGTCCTCTAAACGCACTTTCACTCTTCGTCAAGTCGAAGCCTTGGACTTCCTCGATGATGACGATGTTTCATTTATCTGTCAAGTGACGAATGAGGCGCAGAGGAATGCTCGTACTTGCGACCTTTGCGGCAGCAAGGATCATCTCCTTGCAGCATGCTCCGACTTACAGAAGTGGCGCAATGATACCGTCAAAGCTCGCCGCATGATTGCTATCCTACGCAACATGCATCCTGGTTTCTCCTCGAATGGACAAACCAATCCCCGTCCTCCGCCGAATCGTCCTCCGCCGAATCGTTCCAATACTCCTCCGAGTGGCAATCTTACTAAAACCACTCACAGCATCAATCGCGATGACGACACCGACAACGAATCCGTCATCGATGCTCTTGGTGCTGATGCGGGGCTGAATGATACAGATGACGAGTCGGTAAAAGACTAAGCCGGCGAACGGGTACAAGCACCGTTCGTGAACGGCTCATTCACAAGCTTGATCAGACGAATGTTGGCGCGACGTCAAACGGCAAGGAAACCTCTGATTCCTCGTCGTCGCGCGGAAACAACGCCGTCTCCTCCAGGTCTGTATCACTTGTTGATCTCGATTGTATGCAGCATGACGCTTCCATCGAGAACTTCCTACAGACAATATTTCCTGGCGATCCCTACGCCATTGACCAGGAAACACCCGACGACATTCCCATTACTTCGCTCCGTGTGGAATCTGGCAACCCAACGGATTCGGTGGATCTCTCTACGACATCGGTTCCGCCCATTGAACAAGTGGTGCCTGAATTCCGTGGAACGACAGTTCTTCCTGCTCCTGTCCAGGCTCTCTACGCCATGGAGGAGCAGATTCAAGTCCTACAGGTCAGTGCGGTGGACTTCTACGACGAGCTCAGATTGTCTCGCGTGGAATTACACCCTGCCCTACCTCCAAGAGGACATGTCGACGGTGGAGCCATGGCCTCTACCTCCGATAGGCTCGACTATCTATGGCGCTATCGAGAGTTTACGCCTGAAGAAGCCCTCCGTGCTCCTCTGCTCCGTGTCGCTGACGACACCACTCATCGGCCTACTGGAACCGGCTACGTCCGTATTCCAACCGGTGGCACCCGTGCTTATCTTGAGGCACAGTGCTACTTTACTCCGGAGATTCCAGCTACTATTCTCTCTCCCGACGCCATTGGCGATGCTCTTGGTTGCAAAGGCTACCAGACATACTCCGATTTCGTCGAGGACACTTCTGCTCTCAACCTTCTCGATTGTTCGGTTGCTAATGGTGATCTCTCGGTTGCACTACTCCGCATCCGAGGATTGCTATACACCGACTCCTTGATTGCTCCTACTGAGCAGGAACGTCTCTACAGTGAAAATACTCAAGGATCTGGCTGCTCGCATGGCGCGTGTAGCTCCAAGAAAACTTGCGAAGATTGCCTTAAGCCTTGGCAATCTACCGTAACTCATCCCCTCGAGTCGCTCTACTGTACAGAGCATATCAATGCTCTCACAAGAGAACAACAACGGACACTTTGGCACATGCGCCTTGGGCATATCAATCATCAACGGATTGCTGATGCTCACGAATTTGCCGACGGTATTCCTAATCTTCCCGATAAGGACTCCCTTCACAAGTGTCCGATTTGCACCCGTGCCAAACTACACAAAGCCGCACGTGTTGCCACCGAAGATCTCAAACAAGACGAGATCGAATGTTGGGACCACGTTCAAATTGATTTCGGCTTTATGGTACAGCGCTCCCGTCGGCATGACGATCCCAAGGAAGAAGATATTGCCGACGAGATCTCCGATTCTCCTACTCTACCGATGGACATCTCTGCGCTTACTCGTGCTCAACAGGAGGCACTTGAGAAAGCTCTCGAGCAAGCCAACAAGACTGGCGATCCTAACATCAAGATCTCCGGTACCTCGTCGGCTTCCACGTATCCAATCGGTACGAAAATCCGCAAGAAATTCAACGCTGGATGGTACAATGGTTCCGTCCAGTCCTACGACGCCGAGTCGAAGTTCTATCATGTCGAGTACACCGATGGCGACTCTGAAGACATGACTGAGGATGAAGTACGCTCACATCTACTCTCACCGGCATCCGACGATTCCGGGGAGGGAGTGGTACATCCTCCACAGGACGAAGACCAGGACTCAGGAACAGTACCCCCTTCGCCTGTCCGTCCTGCGCGCAAGGATGCTGCCCGTCCGGCTCGTCCTCGAGAGCGCGCCCGCTCTCAAACTCGTCGTCCGCCCAACAAGAAGAAGAAAAAGCGCAAGAAACGTGAGACCTCCAAAGAACGTTTCAAGCGCTTGGTCGGTCTAAATGGCGAGACATGCTATGTTCTCATCACCGACCGCAAAAGTGGAGCCTGGCAAATATCTATCCGCCGAGACAAAAGTCCTCCACTTGATTTCTTCCGTCATTGGATTTCCCGCTACGGTACAGGTTCCCGCCATCGCTCCGTTCGATTTGACGGCGGTGGTGAACTTGGACGCTCTACGGAGGTTCAAGAACTGTTTCGTAAGGCTGGCTACAAGGTCGAAGTTACCGGTCCAGATTCCTCCAGTGAAATTGGCGCTGTGGAACGCCCACACCGCATCATCGCTGATGGAGTCCGCACTATGCTTCATGCTGCCGGCCTCCCATACAAATTTTGGCCCTATGCGCTTACGCATTTCGTGCTGATCGCCAATTGCGTTCCTCGTGGCGATCGGAAAGCACCTCCTATCACGATCTGCTCTGGTAAGCGCCCCGACTTTCGTCTACTTCGCGTATTCGGCTGTCGCATGTACGCCCTCCCTCCTGGACGGCGTAATGCCAAACTTGACGTTCACGCCCGCCAAGGCGTGTTTCTCGGCTTCAAGGATACCTTCCGACATGCCTACTACTACGATTTCGACACCGACACCATCAAACACTCTCGACATATTGCGTTTGATGAGTCTCAAGGCTTCCACAAGGAACCACCGCCCTATGTCGATGTCCTCAATCGTGACGGCATTTCTGAAAAGAATCTTCCCAAAGGAACCAAGGACACGGCGAATCTCGACGACGATGACGACGAGATTCTCGATTTCAGCCTTTCTCCTTTCATCAAGCGTGCTCGGGTTAAATTTCCCTTTCACCCAACAGCGGAACAACCTCTCGGCTTTTCCGTCGCCAAAGACGAACGCTTCCTTCGCGCGTTCGCCTATGGCTTTGCTGATGATCAAGATGGCAAGTCCTATCATGGTGCTTATATTTTACGCGTCCACGACACGGATGTGTACTCCGATGACGACGTTCAGCAGGTTCTCGACAAACTTGCTGCGTCTAAATCGCCTCCGTCGGAGATTGAAGTGACTTTTGCCACCGACTGGAAAAATCATCTCTCCGACAAGCGCCCACCCCCCCTCCACCTCCGGTCTTGCGACATTCGCCGCATTGCCGCTCTGCGTACAGTCGCAGGGGAGGGTCTCAGTTCCGAACAATATCGATCAAAAATTCGTGAACTCGCTGGTCAGCCGTCTTCGGGCTATACTTCAGCCGATCCGGACGACTTGTTGCTCCTCTCCGTCGTGGAACTGCTCGAAATGCGACGTTTGCAGAACGAGCACATGACCGAAGAAGAGAAGAAACTCACCAGTTTCTCACGTAAAAACCTCATGAAACTCTCGAATTGGCTTGATTGGCGAAACGCCGACGACAAACAGCTCGACGCCCACTACGATGCTGGCGCCATCGGTAAAGCTGTTCCTCGTCCACAACAAGATCCCAATCAGCCGAATCAAGTCTTCCGTCTTGTATGGGCAAGATTAGTCAAAGCCACTGGAGACCGCAAATCCAGAGCCTGTTTGGATGGCTCGAAGCGTGCTGCTCCCTGGCTGCGAATGCTCGTACAGACCTACGCCAGCTGCATCGAACTACCGTGTTTACGGTTGTTCATCGCTTTATGCGCAGCTCGTGGCTACTACATTGGTTTTGGTGATGTTGAGAATGCATATCAGCAATCTCCACCACCAAGCGTTGATTGCTACCTCGAGATCGACGACACTGTCGCCGATTGGTATTTCCGCAAGTTCAATGTAATTCTGAACCGCCTCAAAGAGGTGATTCCACTCTTCAAAGCTCTCCAAGGTCATCCTGAAGCTGGTGTCCTCTGGGAGCGGTTGATCACCGACATTTTGATCAACAAACTTGGTTTCAAACACACTACGCATGAGCGTAATATCTACTTTGGGATTATCGACGGACACGAACTGCTCGTCTGTCGCCAAGTTGATGATTTCGCCGCCGGATCTCCTACGAAGGAAGGGTCAGAGATCTTTCTTGAGACGATCCGCAAACATGTGGCCGCCGAATTCCACAAACTCGGCATTGAGACCAGTGAAGGAATGTATGAACGATTCAATGGAATTGACGTCTTCCAAGCCCGGGATCATATCAAACTCGGCTGCAAAAGCTACATTGATTGCATGCTTGAGACTCACGGCTGGTCATCGCCAGCTCACAAGGATCCCGAGAACCTCGTACCTATCCGTCACGACATGACGGACAAAATGATGCGCGTCCAAGGTCCTCTCGAAAAGACCAAGGAGGCTAAGGCTCTCGCTACTCAGTTTGGTTTCTCCTACAGGAACCTACTTGGCGAATTGGTCTACGCCTATGTCATCTGCCGTGTCGATATCGGTTTCGCTGTCTGCTTCTTGGCTCGCTTCTCACAAGCGCCTCATGAAGAACACTACCGCGCCCTCAAGCAAGTCTGCCGGTATCTACGCAAACGCAAGGACTGGGGGATCATCTACCGTCGCAAGGATCCGCTAATGGGACTCCCATATGTGGACGTCCAATACCTCAAGCCTGATCCTGATCTCCCAGAATTCCCTGCCATGGACTTCGACGAATTGGTTGGCATGCTCGACGCTGCTCACGCAACTGACCTTGTCAAGCGACGATCTGTCACTGGCATCGTCATCATGTTTTGCAGAGCTGCCATTGCCTGGAAGTCCAAGCTCCAAAGTCTCACCGCGACATCTTCTACCGAAGCAGAATTCTACGCAGTTGTCGAAGCCTGCAAAATGATGCTCTACCTTCGCCACATCCTCGACGATTTGGGTTTCCTTCCCGAAGGTGCCTCAAGCGTCTACATTGATAATCTCGCCTCCATCAACATTGTGAACGAGAATCGACCCACTCCACGCTGTCGCCATGTTGAGACGCAGTACTTCGCCGTCCAATACTGGCGCCAAGCCGGTTGGCTCATCATGAAGCACATTGCCGGAACGGTAAATGCTCCTGATGGTCTCACCAAGGCTCTCACATGGGTGCTCCATCACCGCCACACTCGGCGGCTCATGGGTCACGTCGAACCGACACCGATCTCCAAGTCTTAGGCTTCACAACCTCTTCAGCAGGGGAGGGTTACGAAGCCGGGGAGGGTGTTGGAGCTCAAGTTTACGTGCATAGGCCGTCCCTACGCTAGGCCGCGACGTCACGATACGTGGCGCGAAATATGCATGTGGATCTTTTGAATGTGTATGTGTGATATCTCGCTGTCAAGCGAGACAAGCCTTCGAGGCTTAATTGTTGAATGCGTGAACGTTCCGTTTTCCGTAACGGTCATCGCATCCTCGGTCGTCGTTTTGCGCTTTCCGATGGTTTGTGCTCAGATTTTGGTTGGTACGAAAAAGTAACATCGATTGCTTTATCGTGCTCCGCCAAAGGATCTCCCAAATAGATCATATCAACTATAA
>JAHEIO010000010.1:69202-70983 GCA_024639325.1 Gammaproteobacteria bacterium | reverse complement strand
GGCGACCTCTCCAGTCGCTGACTTGTCCATCTTTGCCGTGGCGCCGGAATTGGCCAACCCCGATTCGTGCGCCTGAATCGCGAATTGGTGCTCGCAAGCAAGGCTCATGCCAGTACCGTGTGCCCGGATGCTACGAGCGCCTTTACCGCGTCCTCGAGGCTCGCATGCTTCAACAAGATATAGTCCGTATCAAAGGTCGAGACGGCGAATATGCTGATGCCGCGCTCAGCGAGAACTTGCGACAGCGAGGCCAGAATTCCAACCTGATCGAACTGCAGCGGACCCTGTACCTCGAGTGCCCGCCAACCGAGTTCACATTTGACCTCGGCGGGAACGAGCCGGGATTCACAGACTACGGACAGCTCGCGAGCCGTGCCGGTGACCGAATAGAACGAACCGGACAACGCCCACGCCGGGGCCGTCTCACCTGCTTCAAGGCGAACCACGGTAAACCGATCCGCAAGCACCCTAAGCCGCATTGTCATGCCCATACGTTTCTACGACGAGGAGTATATCGCAGCGGATAGCGCGGCTCGGCCCGCGCGTACGCAACCTTTCTGCGATAAATTTCCATAAAACCGGCATAATTCGTGCGTACGAAACCGGATCCTTGAAGGCTGAGCGATGGCACTGCACTTTTCCAGAGAAGAACTGCGGCAACGGCGCGAACGAACCTGTGCCCAACTCCGGCAGCGCGGTCTGCACGCGCTGCTGGTATTCAGACAGGAAAGCGATTTCTACCTGACAGGCTACGACACCTTCGGATACTGCTTCTTCCAATGCCTCTACCTCGGCGCCGGCGGTGAAACGACGCTGCTGACGCGCACGCCCGATCTGAGGCAGGCCGGACACACGTCCGACATCGAGGACATCCGCATCTGGACCGATAGGGCGGATTCGAATCCGGCGGCGGACCTGAAATCGATCCTCGCGGAGCACGGCTGCGACGGAAAGGTGATCGGAATCGAATTCGACGCATACGGTCTTACCGCCCGCAACTGGCGCATGCTCGAAAGCCAGCTCGATGGGTTTTGCAGCTATGAGGACGCGTCGGATATCGTCAGTAAACTCAGGGTCGTCAAATCATCGGCTGAATTAGCGTATGTCAGACGTGCCGCCGAACTGGCCGATGATGCGCTGGATGCCGCGACGGGCCTGCTGGCGCCTGGGGCATGGGAAGGAGACATCCTCGCAGCCATGCACGGCGCCATATTCAGAGGCGGCGGCGACTACCCGGGAAACGAGTTCATCATCGGTGCCGGTAAAGACGCTCTTCTTTGCCGCTACTTCAGCGGGCGTAAATATTTAGCGGACAATGACCAGCTCACGCTGGAATGGGCGGGGGCATACCGGCACTACCACGCGGCGATGATGCGCACCGCAATTGTCGGCCATGTCAGCGATGAGCATCGCCACATGCACAATGTCGCGGTGGAAGCGCTGTGTGCTTGCGAAGAAGCCCTAGTTCCCGGGCAGCCCCTGGGCATGGTATTCGATGCCCATGCCCGGGTGGCGGACGCCAACGGTCTGAGAGACCACCGTCTGAATGCCTGCGGCTACAGCCTCGGAACGACTTACACGCCAACCTGGATGGACTGGCCGATGCTTTTTACCGGCAACCCGGTCCCCGCCCAGCCGGATATGGTCATCTTTCTGCATATCATCTTTGTCAATAGTGACAGCGGAAACGCCATGACGATCGGCCACACGGTGCGCGTCACCGACACGGGATGCGAACGGCTGAGCCGGTCGCCGCTGGATATGATCGTGGTTTGACGGGG
>JAHEIO010000010.1:0-69102 GCA_024639325.1 Gammaproteobacteria bacterium | reverse complement strand
ATTACCGGTTCGACCTTCCGCAGCTCCTCGATCGGGATGTGGCACTTGATCGCATGGGTCTCGCTGACCTTTTGGTCTGGTGGCATCTCGTTGTCACAGATTTCGCCAATCCGTCGCGGGCACCGGGTGCAGAACGGGCAGCCCTTAGGCGGATTCATCACGCTGGGCAGATTGCCCTCGAGCAGAATCTCGCGCTTGGTTACTTCCGGATCGGCAATAGGCACCGCCGATAGCAACGCCTCGGTGTAGGGGTGATAGGGTGGCTCAAATATTTCCTCGGTGGTTCCCCGCTCCATGATGTGGCCCAGATACATGACCACGATCCGGTCCGACAGGTACCGCACCACACTCAAGTCGTGGCTGATGAACAGCAGCGTCGTCTTGTGCTCCCTCTGGATGTCCATCAACAGTTCGGTCACGGCGGCGGCGACGGAAACGTCCAACGCGGACACCGGCTCATCCGCAATGACCATGGATGGGTTGCCGGCGAACGCCCGGGCTATGCCGATGCGCTGCTTCTGCCCGCCGGACAGCTGGCGTGGGCGCCGGTAGTAGAAATCACGGGGCAGCTTGACGGTGTCCAGCAGCTTCATGACCATTTCAAACACCTTGTCCTTGTCACTGGCCACACCGAATTTTCTGATGACCCGCCCGATCTGGTTGCCAATGGTCTGGCTTGGGTTCAGCGTGTCCGACGGATTTTGAAAAACCATCTGCAGCGAGCTGATCTGTTTGTCGGACCGGTCGTTGACAAGGGTTTCTGAAATCTCGTTGCCATCGTGTTTGATTTCGCCGTCGGTGCCCCCCTCCAAGCCCATCAGCACTTTCGCAAAAGTGGACTTGCCGCAGCCGGATTCGCCGACGATTGCGACCGTCTCGCCTTCACGGGCGTTGAAATTCAGGTCTTCGTTGGCTTTGACGTACTTGACCCTGCTTCCGGAAATAATCGCTTTGAGCGAATTGTCGATGACCTCGTAATACTTCTTCATGTTGTTGACCTCGAGCACCGGATCCCCGAGCACCATGGCTTCCTTGCTTTCACCCCCCGGCGCCTCCTTGGCGTGGTCGATCTCCTGCCATCGCAGGCAGCGTACATGATGGTCGTGTGCACTGCCGGTGACGTGCTCGGGGTCGACCTTGGTGGCATCGCATCTGCCCGCCTGGAAGTGGTCGCAGCGCGGGCCAAAGTAGCACCCCGACGGGCGATCGTGGGGCAGGGGAAGCTGGCCACGGATGGGCTTCAGGGGCGCCGCATTCTTGTCGGCGGTCGGCAGCGGGATGCACCCGAAAAGACCGTGGGTATACGGATGGCGCGGCCAGGTAAAGAGCGAATCGATGGTTCCTTCTTCGACAACCTCCCCCGAATACATGACGAAGACCCGGTCGCAGGTCTCGAGAATCAATCCTAGATTGTGGGAAATGTAAATCTGTGAAGTGCCGTACTTCTTGCTGATGTCCGCGATCAATTTAACGATGCCGGCCTCGACCGTCACGTCCAGCGCGGTAGTCGGTTCATCCAGCAGGAGCAGCGCCGGATTCGACAGCAGGCCCATGGCGATCACGACGCGCTGCTGCTGTCCGCCCGAAAGCTGGTGCGGATACGAATTCATGATCCGGTCCGGATCCGGCAGCTTGACATCGGCGAGCAGGTCCCGCGCGCGCTGATACGCCTCGTCTCGCGAGATGTCCTCGTGGGTGAGAGGCACCTCCATCAATTGCTCCTTGAGCAACAGGCTGGGATTCAGCGCCGCGAACGGTTCCTGATAGATCATCGAAATCTCGGCGCCCCGCAGCTTGCGCAATTCCTCATCGGACATCTGCGTCATGTCGCGGCCCTTGAACTTGATGCTGCCGCTCTTGATGCCGCCGTTGGACCCCATGAACTGCATGATGGCCATCGCCACCGTCGACTTGCCGCAGCCCGATTCGCCTACGATCCCGATGGTCTCCCCCGGCTTGACCGTCAACGAAAAATCCACCACGGCGGGAATCTCCCCGGCGCGGGTGTAGTAGGAGATGCAGAGATCCTGAATGTCGAGGACCGGCTGTTCCTGATCGTTCATATTTAATCCCTCAACGAAATTTCACGCAGACCGTCGGCCAGCAAATTGAAACCCAGAATCAACGACGACAGCGCGAGCGCGGGAATGACCATCATGTGGCCGGCAAAGCTGCCCAGCGGAACCGCCTCCTTGATCATCAGGCCCCAGTCCGGGTCCGGCGGCGGCAGGCCCAATCCCAGAAATCCCAGGGTGGCGATGGCGACCACCGTGTAACCCAGTCGCAGGCAGGCGTCCACGATAAGCGGGCCCCGGGCATTCGGCAGCAATTCGACCAGCATGATGCGCATAGCGGGCTCACCGCGGGTTTGGGCGGCGGCGACGTAATCGCGGGTCCTCAGATCGAGTATCAGGCCGCGCACGATACGCATGATGCCGGGTGCGGATGCGAACGTTACGGCAATCACGATGTTGATTCCAGACGCACCAAGATAGCTGACGATCAGGATGTACAGGATCATCACCGGGAAAGAAAGCAAAACGTTTCCGATGAACGAGATCACCTCGTCCCACCAGCCACCCAGGTAGCCAGCTGCGACACCCATCATCATACCGAAGAAATAGGCGACCACAGTGGCCAGACTGGACCAAACCAGCACTCGCTGTGAACCCCAGATGACCCTGGACAATATATCCCGGCCCTTGTCGTCCGTGCCCAGCCAGAAGTGCGTGCCGTCGGGCATGGTCGTCATGATCTTCTGAAAGGGCACGAGTGCAGCCAGCGGATCATGCAGCGGCAGTAGGGGAGCAATGATGGCCATTGCCACCCAGAAAATAACCAGGGCGAGGCCGAACATTCCCACCGGAGATTCACGGAGCAGCCCGATCCCTTTGAAAAACCGGCTGATCACGGAAGGCCGCTCAACGGTTGGGGCGGTTGTAGTATTCATGCGCGCCCCCTCAGCTGAAGCGTATTCTCGGATTCAGGTAGGTGTACCCGATATCCGATATGAACTGTGACGCCACCGCGACGAATACCGCCACCAACGTACACGCCTCGATAACAAAAATGTCGCCGAACAGCGCCGCGTCCAGCAGCAGTTTGCCGAATCCCTTGTAGGCAAAAAAGACTTCGACCACGATGACCCCGGACAACAACCAATTCAGCTGCAGGACGATGACGGTGAACGGTGCTATGAGCGCATTGCGAAGGGCATGACGCACGATCACTCGTTTGTAGGGCAGGCCCTTCAGAATCGCGGTTCGGATGTATTGGGAGTTCATCACCTCCGCCATCGAAGCGCGCGTCATCCGGGTGATGTAGCCAAAGTCGTAGAGCAGTAAAACCAGCACGGGCAGAATCAGTTCCTTGAACGAGAATCCGCCAGTCATCGAGGATGTTCCCGGCAGCCAGCCCAGTGTGAAGACAAAGATAGCCGTCAGCAGTGTGGCAGATGCAAACTCGGGTATGGAAGTGGTCAACACCGAGAAAACCGTGATCGACCTGTCCTGGAACGAACCCTCCTTCATCCCCGCCATCACCCCCATGAACAAAGACAATGGAATCATGATGGCAAACAAGAACAATGCCAGGATGCCCGTATTTGCCAGCCTCGGCCACAACACCTCGGATACGGGCACCTTGAGCTGCAACGACTGCCCGAAGTCACCCCGCATTGCGTTGCCGGCCCAGATGACATAGCGCGTCCAGAACGACTGGTTGTATCCGTTTTGGTCCAGCCACAACTCACGTTGCTCTATTGAGGAGTACGGGCCGAGGACTTTGCCCGCCACCGCCAGTTTGTCGGTTTCGAAAATCCCAAACAGGATTACCGACACGACGAACATGATGAGCACCATGGAGCCCAGTCTGCGCGCAATCAATATCAGCATTAAGCTTTCCTCCGATGGCTTAAATTTATTTAAGGGAAGCTCTGATCAATTCAGTATTTCGTCATTGCGAACGAATGAAGCAATCCAGTACCGCCGTCCTACAAGAACCTCTGAATTGCCGGGTCCTGCCACGCTTCGCTCGCAGCTTCGGCACGCTCCTCGCAATGACACCATTAATCAGAGCTTCCTTATATAATTTATAGTGACATAAGCTCTTGTGGCGGCCATTCTCCATACACTGGTCGCGCCAGTCAATTGATCTTTGTTCTGACGACGACCTGCCGCCATTTGGTGCTATCTTGATAAGCGGGTGGTTATTGGGATAAAAAATCAACGCAGGAAGGCTAAAACACTCGTCATCCCGGCCTTTTCCCCGCAACGGGGGAAGGGACGCTGCCCTTCGGTTCGGCGTCAGGAGGTCGGATATACCGGCTCGTCCTTGGGCTTTATCAGGTATCTGCGAAACAAATCAAGATAGCTCCGGTAATAGAATCCACCGTTTTCCTCGAGCACTTGTTCACTGGTCTGATGGTATCTCGAGCCAAGCTGGTACCAGGCAAGACCCGGATCTTTATGGTGCACATGGTGGAAGTTGTTGTTCAGGAACAGCAAACGGGTCAGCCATGAACCCTCGATTATGATGGTGCGTTGATACAGGTTTTCACTCGGCCTGTGCTCGGTATAAGAGCGCAGCAGGGTGAAACTCAAGCCTGGCCAGGCGATGAAAACGACGTACTGCCAGAAGGACATACCACACGCGCCGACCACCCAGTACAGGACCAGTCCGCCTCCAATGAGATGCCAGGCCCATACCGATAGATAACGCCGTTCACCCTCTATCAGCATCTTCACTTGTCTGCACCAGAATGTGGCAACCGCGATGACGGGGCCGATAGCCAATCGTCCGATAAGCGTATTGTTGAATTTCAGCAACAGACGCCTGACCCGAGAGTAACGTTCCCAATCCTCGGCAGGCACATAAAAAGATTCAGGATCCTCAGTGGGATCCGTCAAGCGCTCACACTGGTGATGCGCGATGTGACTGTTGTGGTAGATCGTGAATGGCATCCACAAGCCGAGAGGCAGCCAGACCAGCGACTTGTTGATGAACCGGCTGCGGGTAGGGTGTCCGTGAAGCAGTTCGTGCTGCAGTGATCCGTGGACGCACACGACAAAGCCGCCGACGAATATCAGAATCCACCAGGGGATAACGGCATGGTTCCAGGTTATCAATCCCCACGCGATGTAGTTGGATGTCAGCACTATCCAGGTAGGCCACTCCCCACGGTTCGAATAGTGCGTTGCCTCGGCGGCTCCCGACATTATTGACTTTTTCCCCTGTCAGCTCATACGTATCAACCCACAAAATTCGGGCCTGAGCAGCCTGATTTATAGCAGATTGAATCCCATCCTGGGAAATAATCGTCACTACTTCTGACATCCCGGCAGAGGCCGGGGCCCGGCAAGTTGCTGAAATATCTGAATTCCGGCTTGCGCCGTAACAACAGGCCCTTGGAGAAAACTCACCGGAATGGCAGCCGTCGAGCCACGCTTCGCGGCAAAAAATAAAAAGGCCCGCCTTAGGCGGGCCTCACGACTACTCTGGTTTTTGGAAATGCTAGGCGTCGATCCAGACCTTGTGGAACTGATGATACTGGGTCGGGTGCGCTTCCAGTCCCTTGACCTTGTCGCTCGCGGCAAAGAACTTGGGAATCCAGATCGGCTGCAGGATGACCGCATCGTCCTGCAGGATGCGCTCGACGTCTTCCATTGCCGCACGGCGCTTATCGACATCCACCAGGGACTCCGCCTTGTCCAGCGCCGCGTCGAATTCCGCGCTTGCATACATGCTCTCGTTCCACGGCACGCCGCTGCGGTAGCCGAGGCTGAGCACCATGGTGCCAAGCGGACGGTGCGTCCACGCTGTAATGCCGAATGGGGTCTTGTCCCAGATCTCCCAGTATTTGGAGGACGGGATCACGTTCAAATTCAGGGTAACGCCGATGTTGGCCAACTGCTCCTTCATCAGTTCGCAGGTGTGCTGCTGCCAGGGTCCGTTGGTGTTACCCACGTCGATGGTGACTTCCAGCCCGTTCGGATAACCGGCATCCGCCAGGAGCTTCTTTGCCTTCTCGAAGTCCTGCTTGACCGGTGGCAGCTGGAAGTACTCCGGATGAATCTGCGCCACGTGGTGATGCTCGGCGCTGACACCGCGGCCCTGGAACACGAACTTCGGATATATCGATGTGTCGATGGCGTGCATCATGGCCTGCCGCAGCATCTTGTTGTCGAAAGGCTTCTGTGTGACCTGCATGCGGCAAACCGCCGTCTGTGCGGTCTTGGCCTCGTAGATGGAGTAACCCGGCATGTTCTGCGCCATCTGCAGCGAGCCGATATCGAACTCGTAGATGGAGTCGACCTGGCCGGAAGCCAGCGCCGCCATCTGTGCCGAAGAGGCCGATCCGTGGTCGTAATAGTGGATCTCGTCCAGGTAGACCTCGCCGCCCCAGTACGGCTTGTCGGTGCGCTTCAGTATCGCTTTCTCGCCTATCGCAAAATCTGCCAGCTGATACGGGCCGGTGCCGTTGTTTTCCTTGCCGATATCGCCCTGGAACCCACGGTGCACGATCATGGTCGGGTAGTTGTACAGGTTTTCCGGGATTGCCAGAACCGCCTGTTTGTTCCTGATCTTGACCGTGTGATCGTCCACGATCTCCACCGCGCCGTCGATGGCGCGCTTGGTCATCTTCGGGGTGCCGTCGTCATTCTTCTCCCCGGTGTCGACGTCTTCCACCATGGCCGAAAACAGACCGATATTCGAGGATCCGGTTGCGGGATCGAGCCAGCGATTGAAGTTGAATGCGACGTCTTCGGCGGTGAACTCGTCGCCGTTGTGCCACTTGATGCCCTTTCTCAAGCTGAGGGTCCATTCGGTCAAATCATCCGACGCCTCCCACTTCTCGGCCAGATAGGGCCGGGTGACATTGTCGGTTCCGGTGATGGTCAGAAACTCGTTGATGTGACGGGCGACGTTGGATTTCTGCACCCAGTCGAAAGTGGACGGATCGGTCATCTCCTGCACTTCCATGGAGACCCTGAACGTCCCGCCTTTTTTTGGAGTTTGGGCATTCGCCGCCGGTACGACGGTGTTGACGATGCCCGTCAGGTTGTTCGCCATGGTGTAGGCCGCGCCGGCCGAAAGGCCGAGCAGCGTGCTTGTGCGCAGGAATTCACGACGATCGATGTTGCCGTTCTTCAGGTCTTTGGCAAGATCGGGTATCGCCGGATGAATCCTTGGCTTGTCTTTTTTGATATACATAATTCGAAACTCTCCTTCAGTGTACACTTGAGTCAGTTTAGACCGTGCTATGCCAGAGTTTACCGCTTCAAACTATGGCAGAAACCCGGATTCAGCTGATTTCCGGATTCTCGGACACCCCGAGATTACCGTACGAGGCACGATAGTCAAGTAATGTTGTCGTTATAGGAACAATTGGGGATGAATCCATGAAAATCAGCGAAATCGAGACGTTTGTGGTCGGCAATCCGCCGCCTCACTTCGGCGGCCTTTACTGGATTTTCGTCAAGCTCACCACGGACGGCGGCGTAGCCGGATACGGAGAGGCTTATTCCGTACCATTTCATCCCCGGGTGGTCGAGGAGATGATCAGGGACGTGTGCGAGCGCCACGTCATTGGAGCAGATCCATTCAAGATCGAACGGCTTTGGCGGATCATTTACTCCAGCGGCTATACACAGCGCTCGGGGCCCGCCATCATGGGTGTGCTGAGCGCGATCGAAACCGCATGCTGGGACATCGTCGGCAAGGAGTTGGACAAGCCGGTATACGAGCTGCTCGGCGGTCAGGTACACGAAAAGCTGCGTTCCTACACCTACCTGTATCCGGACGGCCCGGAAGTCACCGGCGTGCACCACAACGACCCGAAGGATGCGATCCACGCCGACGTCTACACCGACCCCGATCTGGCCGCCGAACGCGCCGTGGAATATGTGAACCTTGGCTTCACCGCGGTCAAGTTCGATCCCGCCGGTCCCTACACGGCGTTCGATCCCAGACAGCTATCTTTAGAGGCGCTCGATCGCTCCGAACAGTTCGTCAAGAGAATCAGGGAGGCCGTCGGCAATAGTGCGGACCTGCTGTTCGGGACCCACGGCCAGACCTCCGCCTCGAGCGCAATTCGCCTCGCGCGTCGGCTCGAACCCTATGACCCGCTCTGGTTCGAGGAGCCGGTTCCGCCGGAGAACGTCGACGAAATGGCCCGCGTCGCCAAATCGACCACGATCCCCATCGCCACCGGCGAGCGCCTAACATCCAAGTATGAGTTCGCCCAGGTGCTCAATAAACAGGCCGCCTCTATACTGCAGCCGGCGCTCGGCCGCAGCGGCGGCATCCTGGAGGGTAAAAAGATCGCCGCGTTGGCGGAGGCACACTACGCCCAGATCGCCCCGCACCTGTACTGCGGCCCCATCGAAGGCGCGGCCAACATCCAGCTCGACACCTGCAGCCCGAACTTCCTGATCCAGGAAAGCATTCAAACATGGGGCGGATTCCACGCCGAGATCTTGAAAAAACCCATCCAGTGGCAGGATGGCTACATCATCCCACCGACGGAACCGGGCATCGGCGTGGAACTGAACGAGGAAGTCGCGGCACGACATCCCTACGATGGCGACAAGCTGCATCTGGAGATGCTGGATCGGCCGTTGTAATTCGGCCCTCTCCGGGAAAGGGAGAGGGTATGTCCCTGCCCTTCCCAGGGGAGAAGGGAAGCAAGAGGGGATTACTCAGACGGGGACGGCGACCACCGCGATGAAATCGCCGTGGCGAATCAGGCCGGGGAAATGCCGGCCGGCGAGGATGCCATCGATGTTGGCCCGATACTCCACCGGTTCAGTGCCCGTCCGATGGACGTCGTGCACGCGCATGAGCACGTCCCCCGCACGCACCGTACCGCCCAGGGCAACGCAGGGCTCCACCAGCCCCTGGGACTCGCTGATGACGTAGCATCGTTCATCAGGCATACCCAGCGTGAAGCTTTCGCGGTGCTCAGGGGCACCGGAAAGAATACCGGCGTGTCTGAGCAGATTTTGTATCCCTCGTTTTGCGATCGCTACCGTTTGAGTGGTGGCCGAACCGCCGCCACCGAGTTCCGTGGACACGAACACTTTACCCTGTTCCTCTGCGGCGGTGTCGTACATGCCGGCGGCGTCCATCTCCAGCAACATCATGCTGTAGGGTGCATTGAACGCCTCCATTGCCGCCACGCATCGAGCCCGCTGAGTCCTGTCGGGCAGTTCATGCGCCGCCGCGAAGGGCACGAACTCAAGCGTTCTGCCGCCGGAATGAATGTCCAGAACATAGTCGGCCTCGGGCAGCAAGGTACGCTGGAAGTAATCCGCGATTTTCTCGGTGACGGTCCCGCCCGGGCTGCCCGGAAAGACGCGATTCATGTTGCCGCCGTCGATGGGTGAGGTCCTTTTGCCTGCCAGGAATGCCGGGTAGTTCATCATCGGCACAATAATGATGCGTCCGCTGACTTCGTCGGCGGTCATCCTGCGGGCCAGATCCATGAGCGCCACCGGGCCCTCGTACTCGTCGCCGTGGTTGGCTCCGGTCAGTATGGCCGTCGGCCCTTCGCCGTTCGCAATGACCGCGATCGGGATAGTAATGCTCCCCCATGCGGACTCGTCGTGCGAGTGGGGCAGCCTCAGATGGCCGTGCTGCACACCGGGCTTGTCGAAATCCACCGTCGGCGAGATCGGGTTATCAAGCATCCATAGCCTCCTTGTGAGTTACGCGGATCGAGGTTAATCCTTGGCGAGGAGTTTGCGCGGGTAGTTGGCAAGGGTTTCGGATCCGGTTTCCGTGATGTGCACGCTTTCCGTGATTTCCATGCCCCAGTCACCGAACCACATTCCCGGCATGAAATGGATCACCATGCCGGGCTGCAGCACGGTCTTATCGCCTCGGCGCAGACTCAGGGTCCGCTCGCCCCAGTCCGGTGGATAACTCAAGCCGATCGAGTAGCCGCATCGGCTGTCCTTGTGCAGATCGTGTCGCGCCAGGGCATCGAACAGGGCCTGGGCAAATTCCTCGCACAGCGCGCCCGGTCTGGCAGCGGTCAGCCCGTCCTCGATGCCCTCGATCAAAGCCTGTTCGACATCGAGAAATTCCCGGGGAGGTTTTCCCAGGTAGATCGTGCGTGACAGCGGGCAGTGGTAGCGTTTGTAAACCCCAGCGATCTCGAAGAACGTGCCGCTGTCGGAAGGAATGGGCCGGTCGTCCCACGTCAGGTGTGGCGCCGAGGCATCGGCCCCTGTGGGCAGCATGGGCACGATGGCCGGGTAGTCGCCGCCGACTCCACCGGCACCGACGATACCGGCGTGATAGATCTCCGCAACCAGTTCGTTCTTCTTCATGCCGGGCTCGATGACCTCGAAGATACGTTCGTGCATCCTTTCCACGATACGCGCGGCGTATCTCATGTATTCGATTTCCCGCGGAGACTTGATGGCGCGCTGCCAGTTGACCAGAGCGGTGGCGTCCTTGAAAGCGGCGTCCGGCAGGTGTTCGAGCAGCGACCCGTAGCACGCGGCGCTGAAATAGTAGTTGTCCATCTCCACGCCGATCGCGTGCTTGCTCAATCCACGCTCGATGATGATCTCGCTCAGGCGATCCATGGGGTGCCGCTCGGTGGACTGCACGTAATGGTCCTCGTAGCCGATGATGTTGTCGGGATGCATGTATACCGTTCGCAGTGCACCCTTGGCGTCCATGCCGCGGCCAAACCAGATCGGGTCCCCGCTGTCCGCGACCAGCACGCACTGGTGCGTATAGAACGACCAGCCATCGTAGCCGGTGAGCCAAGACATGTTTGACGGGTCGGTGACGATCAGCAATTCAATGCCCGCCGATTCCATGGCAGACCGTGTCTTTTTCAGACGCCGTGCGTATTCATCGCGGTCAAAATTGAGTACGACGTCTTTCACGGTGCGGTCCTCCGTATTAGGATTCGAATTCGCTGCCCACGCCTTCCACGGCAAGCGGGAGAATAGGCTGCATGGCTGAGCGGATCGGCCTCTAACCCTCGGGATTTTCACCGCCGATGATCCTGTGATGCAACGGCATGTCGATGTTACAGCCGCTGACTACCAAACAGGTATTTACGGTCGGCTTTATCTTGCCTGCCAGAATCGCCGCGATTCCAACGGCGGCTCCACCCTCGACGATCTGCTTCTCCTGCCAGTAGGCATGACGAATGCCATTGGCGATCTCCGTTTCGCTTACCAGTACGATATCGTCGACGAGATCTCTGACGAGATCGAACGTGTAATGATTGTCGAGACCGATCCCGCCTCCAAGTGAATCGGCAAGCGACGCATGCTCTTCCACCTGCACCGGCTTGCCCGCCCTGATGCTCTCATACATGGCGGCACCCCTGTCCATGGTCACCCCAACCACCCTTGCGGATGCGTTGACGGATTTCACCGCCACCGCCACGCCACCGATCAGCCCCCCGCCGGACAGGGGAACTACAACCAGATCGACCTGCGGCCAGGGACCCATGATTTCCAGACCCAGGGTACCCTGTCCGGCAATCACGTCCCGGTGATCGAAGGGATCGAGGGCGACCAGTCCTTCCTCGGCAACCAGCCTGTCGACCTCGACCTGTGCCTCGTCCTGGGATCGGCCTATGATGTTCACTTCTGCGTCGAGCGCTTTGATACCGTCGACTTTGTTTTCGGGGACCAGATTCGACATACAGATTACACAGCGCACTCCGGCCTGTTTCGCCGCGTGGGCAAGCCCGCGGCCGAAGTTTCCGGTCGACACTCCCGTAACGCCCCTTTTTCTTTGCTCGTCTTCCAGATTGAGAATCGCGTTGGTGGCGCCGCGCAGCTTGAACGAGCCGGTGATCTGGAGATGCTCCAGCTTGAGCCGCACATCGGCCCCGCAGGCCTCGCTCAATGTCTTGGACCGGACCAGCGGTGTCTTCACGGTGCGTCCGTGAATCCGATTTCGTGCGCGGTAGAGATCAACCAGGGAAATGTCGTTCCGCTCCATGCATATTCTCGTCGGGTGGCTTCAAGCGACTCTACCAAATCGCACAGGTTGAGAATACTTGCCGGTGATGATGCGCAATCTCGCGACTGCGCGCCATGTGAAACAAACTATGGAATTCCAATGACACGCCATCGTTGGTTGATAAGGATTCGGATAGGGCGTACCGACCCCTGTTACGGATTTTGCTGTGCGGGCAGCGACATCAGATATTCGGCCATGGCTTCGAGATCCTCGACGCGAAGGTGCGACAGGCCATTGTCAATGACCTCTGCCATTGCACCGTCGGCGAACTCCTCGTCGGGCCGAATCCCCTTGCTCAGATACCGGACGAGGTCCGCCTGGCGCCAGTTGCCGATGCCCTTGGCGGTATCCGGGCTGATGTTTGGTGCCGACTCATCGCCCCCCAGCGCCGCCCCCGCCATCCGACGGGTCAAATCCAGCGCACCGAAGCTGTTGCGCGGCGTGTGGCATTCATCGCAGTGGGCGAGCGCGGTTACGAGGTATGCCCCGCGATTCCAGGTAGACGATCGGCCGGTATCGGGCCGGAACGGGCCGGGCTCTAAAAACATCAGCTTCCAGATCCAGTTGGCGGTCCTGAACCGCATGTACCAGGGCAGGTCGTGCGGTCGGTTCGGCTGCGCTACGGGCGGAGTCTGTTGCAGGTAGGCGTACATCGCCAGCAGGTCATCATCGCTGACGCGTGTATAAGTCGCATAGGGAAACACCGGATAGTAGTCCTGACCCTCGGGACCAATTCCCTCGCGCATCGCCCTAATGAACTCTTCGGCGGTCCAGCTCCCGATGCCGTGCGTCTTGTCGGATGTGATGTTTGGCGAATAGAACCCACCGAAGGGCGTATCGAATGCACGCCCCCCGGCAAGAAACTCTCCATCGTGATCGGCGTCGGTGTGGCACGACTCGCAACCGGCGGCGCGGAAAACATACTCCCCGCGCTCGATCGAGTCTTCGGCGGAGTGTACAGAAGGCGAATCAATCAGCATTGCCAGCAGAATCGCACAAAGCGCCCGTCGACTTCCCGTACGAATCAAGATCGCTATCGACCTCCACACGAACGGGGCAACGCGAAGCGCAACGACCTACCGACTTCCAAGCTCCGCCCCGCTACGCTGGGCACAGATCACTGCAGCTTCTCGCGCCGCTCCTTGTCTCTGAGATCATAGTGGCAGGTCGTGCAGGCCGCAATGACGTCCTTGAGCCGGTCAGCGACTTCCTGCTCCTCGCCGGTCAACGCGGCCCCTGCCAGTTCTTCCGCGGCCTCGGCCACCTTGGCGTGCCCTTCCTTGACGGCGTCCGGCAGCGAGGCGATCTGGGAGATGTATTGCTCCCTTTCCGCCAGTTCGCCAGCCCGGGTTGCGATTCGGTCCATGTCGAACACCATCAATGAAGCGGTTATGTCCTGCACGTCGCTCAGCCCGGCTCCCATCCCCTGCCAAATACCTTTCGGTGCATGCAACTTCTGAGCCGCCGCCGTGCCAAACACCCCCCACGCGGCAACCAGGCCAACCATACCAATCGCTATAAACCGCTTATTCACATCTCTCTCCTCTAATCAATCTTTTGCTGGAATAATCCAATGGTGCGCGGAGCAGGTATCTCCTAATTGAAACCAGACCGCCTGCTTTGGCTAAAGTTCCATTGGGTTCGGGTCACTTGACAGCACCGGCACGTAGACTGGAACCTATAGCTAAAAGCACACAACTCCCGAAGGAGGCAAGTCTAATGAATTTCGAAGTTTTTGTAAGCTGCGCGGTAACCGGTTCCGGAGATTCCGTCGGAAGGCACCCGGAAATCCCGGTGACGCCCAAACAGATCGCCGGCGCGGCGATCGATGCCGCGAAGGCGGGGGCCGCCATTGCACACTGCCACGTTCGTGATCCAGAGACGGGTAAGGGCACCCGCGATATCGAACTCTATCGTGAAGTAGTCGACCGCATACGTGATTCGGATACCGACGTTGTCATCAATCTGACCTCGGGCATGGGTGGCGACCTCGACATCGGCGCCGACGAGGATCCGATGACCTTCGGGCCCTACACCGATCTGGTGGGACCGTTGACCCGGCTGGCGCATGTCGATGAACTGCTGCCCGATATCTGCTCACTGGATTGCGGAACCCTCAATTTCAGTGACGGCAACACCATCTACGTGTCGACGCCGAAGCAGCTCAGGGCTGGTGCGAAGCGCATCCAGGAGCTGGGCGTCAAACCCGAGCTGGAAGTGTTCGACAGCGGTCACCTGTGGTTCGCCAAACAGATGCACAGCGAGGGGCTGGTCGACGACCCACCGATGTTCCAGATCTGCCTCGGCATTCCCTGGGGCGCGCCGGCGGATACTGCGACCATGAAATGTATGGTGGACGCGCTGCCGGACAACGCGGTGTGGGCCGGTTTCGGCATCAGCCGGATGCAGATGCCGATGGTGACCCAGGCCGTCATGCTGGGGGGAAACGCACGGGTTGGTCTGGAGGACAACCTGTATCTCGAACGCGGCGTGTTTGCCAGCAACGCACAACTCGTGGAGCGCGCGGTCAACCTCATCGAGCTGATGGGTGCGGCGGTCATCGGACCGGACGGCGCGAGGGAAAAACTCGGCTTGAAGAAGAGGAGTTGATATGACCAGCGGTATCAGTACTGTTGGAGTCGTCGGTACCGGCGTCATCGGCGCGGGCTGGGCCGCGCGCTGCCTGGCACGCGGGCTGAACGTCATTGCCTCCGACCCGGCGCCCGCCGCCGAAAAGCTGTTGAGGCAGAAGATCGACAATGCGGAACCCGCACTGACCAGATTGGGCTTGGGCACCGCTGACATGCAGGAGCGTCTGCACTTCACCACGGATCTGTCCGAACTTTGCGGCGGCGTTGATTTCATCCAGGAAAGTGCGCCTGAGAACGAAGACCTGAAAAAGCGGCTGCACGCACGGCTCGACGCGGCGGCGGTGCAGGAGATCGTTATTGCGTCGAGTTCCTCCGGTTTGCTGCCTTCGCGCATACAGTCCGAATGTAGTCGTCCGGGGCGGATCGTCATTGGACACCCCTTCAACCCCGTTTACCTGCTGCCATTGGTGGAAGTACTGGGAGGCGAAAGAACCGATGAAACCTCCATAGAGGCTGCGATGGCTTTTTATAAAAGCCTTGGCATGCACCCGCTTCGGGTCCGCACCGAAGTCCCGGGCTACATCTCCGACCGGCTGCAGGAGGCGCTGTGGCGCGAGGCGCTGCACATGGTCGCCGAGGGTGTCGCCACCACCGATGAAATCGACGACGCCATCATCTACGGGCCGGGGCTGCGATGGGCCTTTATGGGCACCTGCCTCACCTTTCACCTTGCCGGCGGCGACGTCGGTATGCGCCACATGCTGGAACAGTTCGGCCCGGCCCTCGAGCTGCCGTGGACCAAACTGCAGGCGCCGGAACTCACCGAGGAGCTGATCGACCGCATGGTATCGGGCACGCAGGCGCAGTCTGCCGGGAGGTCGGTCAAGGAACTGGAAAATTTGAGGGACAACTGCCTGATCGAGATTATGCGGGCCCTTGCCCGCTACAACTACGCCTCGGGTGCGATCCTGGCGGGCGATCAGTCTTTGAAATCGTTCGAATAGACCGCATATTTAAATAGCCTACGTCGCATATTTAAATAGCCTACGTATTGGGGTACCCGTAACGGTATGAGCACCACCAACGCGCTGTTGCAACACGAAACGACAATCCGCCTGGGATTCTTTTTCGGCGTATTCCTGGTCATGGCCGGTCTCGAAATAATTCGGCCACGACGTGAACTACATACCTCCAAATTGAGGCGCTGGGGTAGCAACCTCGGCATAACCCTGCTCAACACGGTGACCTTACGCCTACTCTTTCCCGCCGCGGCGGTGGGCGTGGCGATGTTTGCGCAAGTGCACGAATTGGGGTTGTTCAACACGGTGGCATTGCCCGGCCCGCTTGTCGTCATGTTGAGCGTGGTCATCCTCGACCTGACCATCTATTGCCAGCACGTCCTCATGCACAAGATACCGATCCTGTGGCGGCTGCACCGTATGCATCACGTTGATCTGGATTTCGATGTCACCACGGGCGCCCGTTTTCACCCCGTTGAAATCATCCTGTCCATGCTCATCAAATTCATCGCCATACTGCTGCTCGGAGCACCGGCCCTGGCTGTGCTGATATTCGAGGTGGTGCTAAACGCAACCGCGATGTTCAACCACAGCAATGTGCGTCTGAATCTGGGTCTGGACAAGGTGCTGCGCCTGCTGGTGGTAACACCGGACATGCATCGCGTGCATCACTCGGTAATACGGAGAGAAACCGACAGCAACTTCGGATTCAACCTGCCCTGGTGGGACAGGCTGTTCGGCACCTATCGTCCGCAACCCGAGGCCGGGCACACGGCCATGCGTATCGGCCTGGAGGATATTCGCAGTGAAAGGCTGTGCGTCAACCTTCTCGGGATGCTGAAACTGCCATTTCTCAGAGCCTGACCGGTTCTGCCCCTTACTACATCAGGGCGGCTGGGCGCCAGCGCAACAACCAGGTTAGGCGGACAAGCGGATAGGCAACCGTTTTCTGCCCCAATGGCCTGGTCCGTGCTCGAATACGCCTGCACAGGGGCTGTGACATGTATTGCAACGACCGGCCTCGTCGAGGGACCAGTGGGTCAGATCGTACCAGTTCCGTCCAATCAGCATCGATCCGCACTCGTGGCAGTAGGTGCTTCCGCCTGCCTCGTCGCTGACATTGCCCGTGTAGGCGTAGTGTACGCCGTTGTCCATCGCGATCTTTCGAGCAAGGTTCAAGGTACGGGCCGGGGTGTGGTTCGTGTCCCGCATCTTCCAGTCCGGATGGAATGCAGTAAAGTGCATGGGGACATCCGGGCCGAGGTTGTCCACGACCCACCCGGTCATTGCCTCGAGTTCTGACGGCGAATCGTTTTCTCCGGGAATGAGCAGCGTGGTTGTCTCGATCCACACGCCGGTTTCGTGTTTCAGGTACTGAAGCGTTTCCAGTATGGGCTGCAGCTCACCGCCGCATATCTTCTTGTAGAACCGCTCGGTGAACGCCTTGAGATCGACATTGGCCGCATCCATGTAGCGGAAAAATTCGGCGGCCGGTTCGGGACACACGTATCCCGCAGTCACGGCGACCGTTTTCACATCCACTTCTCGGCATGCCCTGGCAATATCTATTGCGTATTCGTGGAAAATTACCGGATCGTTGTAGGTAAACGCTACACTGTTGCAGCCGGATTCCGCTGCAACCCTTGCGATCTTCTCCGGTGACGCGCCGTCAGCCAGAGTATCCATCTCACGCGACTTGCTGATATCCCAGTTCTGACAGAATTTACATGCCAGGTTGCAGCCGGCGGTGCCGAATGAGAGCACCGGTGTGCCCGGCAGAAAATGATTGAGAGGTTTCTTCTCAACCGGGTCGATGCAGAAACCGCTCGAGCGGCCGTACGTCGTAAGAACGATCCGGTCGTCTTCTCTCTTGCGGACGAAACAAAGCCCTCGCTGGCCCTCACGAAGCCGGCAAAATCTCGGGCACAGGTCACATTGAATGCGATCGTCATCCAGCGCGTGCCAGTAGCGGGTGGGATAAGCGTCCATCTGATTTTTCTGCCTGTGGAACAATATTGGTATATATGTGGTCTAATATTATCGACTTCAATACTAACCGGAAAAAAGCATTAGCGGTTGATCCAGATCCATTCGTTTCGGTCTTAATCACCTAAAATCAAAAATTTCTCGGCCAAGGCAATTCGAACATGCATCTAAACAGACAGCCTGCGGTTGCCGGGATGTTCTACCCCGGCAACCCCGCGACACTGCAACACCAGGTCAAGGATCATTTGCGCGAGGCGAAACCGGCGCGGCACGCCCCGTCCGCGATCATCGCGCCCCACGCGGGATATGTTTACTCAGGGCCAATTGCCGGGTCGGCCTACGCCGCGCTTACACCGCGACGCTCTGAGATCCGGCGTGTCATTCTGCTCGGTCCGGCCCACCGTGAGTACGTAAATGGCATAGCGGCGAGCACGGCGGCGGCGTTCGATACACCACTTGGGGAAATTCCTCTGGACCGGGCGACGATTCGCGCCATCGTTGAGGAGCTGGATTTTGTTGAATTCGACGACCGGGCCCATGAGCTGGAGCACAGCATCGAAGTCCAGTTGCCCTTCCTGCAATTCGTGTTGGACGAATTTACATTGCTCCCCTTCGCCGTCGGGAGCGCCCAGCCCGAGCAGGTTGACACGCTCCTCGAAAGATTCTGGCGGGATCGTTCCACACTGGTGGTGATTAGCTCAGACCTCAGTCACTACCATGCTTATGAAAGCGCACAACGTCTGGACAGTTTTACCTCCAAGAAGATCGAGGCCCTCGACCCCGTCGGCCTGACCGGCGATAACGCCTGTGGACAGCGCCCAATATGCGGGTTATTGCATTACGCGGCAAGACACGGAATGCAATGTGAAGTACTCGATGTTCGCAACTCCGGGGATACCGCCGGCGATCGTGACCGTGTCGTCGGGTACGGTGCCTACTTGTTCTATTACTAGCCCGCCGTCCGGAGCTCGAATGATTGGTGCGCAGAATCGTGATCGGCTGACCCGGTTGGCCTTGGACTCGATCGAACACGGCGTCCGTCACGGAGTCGAGTTAACCATTGACCCATTGGAGTGGCCGGACGAGCTGCGCGAAATTCAGGCCAGTTTCGTGACGTTGCAGACACACGGGGAGCTGCGCGGGTGCATCGGCAGCCTGGTTGCCACACGCCCGCTGGTCAGAGACGTGTCGCAGCACGCTCATGCAGCCGCGTTCAAGGACCCCAGATTCGATGCGATAACCTTGAGCGAACTGAGGGTTCTCGAAATACACATCTCGGTCTTGTCCAACCCGACCCCGATCGATTTTTCCAGCGAATCGGAGTTGCTTGGATTGGTCCATCCCGGTGAGGACGGGTTGGTACTGCAGGCAGGTTCGAATCGGGCCACTTTTCTACCCGACGTGTGGCAGAAGCTCCCTGAACCCGGACAGTTCCTGGCGCAGCTCAAATTGAAAGCAGGCCTGGCGAAGGACTACTGGTCGGACGACCTGACCATCGAACGATACACCACCGAATCCTGGTAATCCGGGGACACAATACTTAGTTAAGCATTCATTCTAATTGAGTATTGTGTCCCCGGATTACGGATCAAAGCGTGGAGGGGTATGCGTATACTGTCCCAGGATCACAATGGATTTTATCGGAAAATACTGGCGGGGCGCATACCCATTGAGTGTCTCCTTTTGGCTCGTGTTCGTATCGTTGAGCGCGACATACCATTATATGGAACCGCTTCTGCAGCGCCCTTTCGCCGACCGCCCCGCGGAGTATGTCGGGGTCACGATTATCTACCTGGCGGTTTGCAGGCTGATCATTTTTCCCTGGCAGTTAGTGGGCCTGCTGCGAGCATCCGATCGACACTACTTGACCTACCGTCGCCCCGTAGTCAGGTACAGCGTGCAGGCAATGATCCTTTTAAGCCTGGCATTCACCGCAGCCCACATCATAGGCGCGTTGCAGTCACTGGTGATCTACAAAGAAAAAATGGAGTTCAAGGCGACCCGGGACGACAAGAACTATTCTGCGCTCGTGCTCGACGATGGCAGATCGATTCACCTGCAGGGGACATTGGACTTCGGCATCACCGAAACGGTGGCAAAAATTCTGCAAGACCATTCTGAGATCAACGCAATCATACTCGACAGCGACGGCGGGCAGATATACGAAGGTAGAGGCCTCGCGATGTTGATCGATCGATATGGCTTGGACACCTACACATTCGCGGGCTGCAGCTCAGCCTGCACCACGGCGTTTATCAGCGGCGACAAACGCTATATAGGAACGAATGCGAGGCTTGGCTTTCACCGGTACAGGTTGGATTCAGACAAAATCCTTCAGTTTTACAAGTTTTACGATATGGATATAGAACACACCAAAGACCTGAATCTGTACAAGAAAAAGAACATAAAGAGAGAGTTTCTTGATAACGTATTCAAGACCCCGTACGACCAGATGTGGTTCCCCAATGCCAAGACACTGATCGATGCAGGGGTCGTCACCGGCGTAGTCAATGAACGCTAATTCGCGCGCCTCATCCTATGTTAGCTTCAACAATGTCGCAAAACCAGGCGTGTCCACCCTGGATCATCCGGGGCTCATGCCGCGCAATCGCTCGTTGCGTCGGCGCAGTAACTCCAAGGTTGCAAGCAGCGAGGCGGACAAAATGATTAACATTGTCGCAACCGCCAGGATAGTGGGGCTGATCTGTTCTCGGATTCCGGAAAACATCGCCCACGGTATGGTCCGTTGTTCGTAACTGCCGACGAACTTGACCACTACCACCTCGTCGAACGAGGTGACAAAAGCAAATAAGGCGCCGGATATGACGCCCGGCAGGATCAATGGCACAATGACCTTGAAGAAGGTAACAACCGGCGACGCGCCCAGAGTGGCCGCGGCGCGGATCAGGCTCTGGTCGAACCCGACCAGCGTGGCGGTTACGACAATGACCACGAACGGTGTAGCCAACGCGGCGTGTGCCAGGATCACCCCGAGGTGCGTCGATGCCAGCCCGATGTTGGTATAAAAGAAGAACATCCCGGCGGCGGAAATAATGAGCGGCACGATCATCGGTGAAATCAAAATACCCATGACCACGGTCTTGGCCGGCATCTCGGACCGGCTCAGTCCCAATGCCGCAATGGTGCCCAGGGTGGTCGAAATGAGCGTTGAGAAGATGGCGATGATGAAGCTGTTCTTGACCGCGCCCTGCCAGTTCAAATCGGTAAAGAAGTCCTTGTACCACTCCAGCGAGTAACCCGCCGGGTCCAGCGAAAGCATTTCACTGGTGAAGGTGAAGAATGGCACCGAATTGAACGACAGCGGGATAATGATCACTATCGGCGCAATCAAAAAGAAGAAGATCATCCCGCACAACACCCTGAAGGTGTAATACCAGATGGTCTCGATCTTTCCGGCGTGTGCGGGCAGGGCCATATTCGATCAACCTAGTTTCATGTTGTCGATGCCGACAATCTTGTCGTACAGCAGATAAAGCGCCAAAACACCGCCAAGTAGTATGGCGCCGAGCGCCGCGGCCAATCCCCAGTTAAGGGAAGTTTCGAGGTGGTAGGCGATTAAGTTGCTGATCAGGGTGCCGCTCTGCCCCCCGACCAGCGCCGGAGTAATGTAATAGCCGATGGCGATTATGAACACCAGAATTCCGCCGGCGCCGATGCCGGCGACCGTATTGGGCACATACACACGCACGAAAGCGGTAAACGGATTCGCCCCCAGCGAACGGGCGGCGCGTAAATAGCTGGGGGGTATGGTTTTCATTACGCTGTACAGCGGCAATACCATGAATGGCAGCAACACATGCACCATGGCGACGATGGTGCCGACCTGATTGTGGATCATGGCCAACCGACCATCGTCGGATAGAAACCCAAGGAAGACCAGGAAATCGTTGATCACCCCCTCCTGCTGCAGGATCGCGATCCAGGCCGAAGTACGAACCAGCAGCGACGTCCAGAACGGCAACAAAACCAGGATCAACAACAGGTTGCTTGTGCGTGCGGGCAGCGTCGACAGCAGATAAGAAATCGGGTAAGCAAGGACCAGACACAGCACGGTGATCAACATACTCATCCACAGCGTGCGCCAGAAAAGCTTGATGTAGATGCTTTCCTTGCCGGGGTTCTTGACGACGTTGCCTTCCGAGTCGTAAGAAAAATCGAGCGCCGACAGGTAGTACGACTTGGTGTACTTTCCGCTTTCCCGTTTGAGCACGCGCCAGTACTCGACATCGCCCCAGTCCTTGGAGATCTTTATGAACGCTTCCCGGTAGGGCGGCTCCAACTTTTGCGCCTTGCGTGCCGTTTTGCGAAACAGGCTGGAAAATCCGGGTTTCTCGTAGTTGAGCCGCCGGCCCGGCCTGCCCGCGGACTTGGTCTTCTGCGCCTCGGCGAAATCCTGCTGCAACGCTGCGAACACCTCTTCACCGGGGATTGTATCCCCCGATTCGTCCCAATTCTGCAGCAGCGGGACTGTCCGGTGCAGGGTGTCGCCGACAAGTTCGTTCTCGACGCTGCGAAATAGCATGGAGAATATGGGGATGAAAAAGGTGATAAAAATGAACAAGAACAGCGGTGCCACCAGTAAAAGAGCGCGGTTTCGCGCCCGCCTCCTGGCACGGGCCAGGCTCACCTTCAGCGGCGTGCCGTCCGCCGTCACCATCTGCTCGGGGGCTACTGATTCTACGGTTGCACTCATCGTTCTAGATTCGGGTGATTGCGGCCGGCCGTAGCCGGCCGGCCGATTATCACTTTAACACATCACAAATCAAACGCTACTGCGCCAGCCAGGCCTGGAACTTCTCGTTCAGGTCGTCGGTGTTGTCCGCCCAGAACTCGTAATTGTAAAGCAGGGTGTTCTTTGCATTGTTCGGATCGGTTGGCATATGCGGGCCCATATCGATGCCCAGTTCGGCGTGTTTGCCCACCATGGGTGCGGACGAGGCGCGCGCGGGACCGTAGGAGATATACTTGGCCTGATCAGCGAGGCGTTGGGTGTCGGTGGCAAACTTAAGGTATTCCAGTACGTCTGCCTCGTTCTTTCCGCCCACCGGGACGACCCAGCCGTCCAGATCGAACACCTGCCAGTCCCACAGCATGCCGATCGGCTGCTTCTCTTCCTCGATTACCGAGAACAGGCGCCCGTTGTAGGTCGATCCCATGACCACTTCGCCGTCGGCCAGGAGCTGCGGGGTCTGTGCGCCCTTCTCCCACCACACGACTTGGTCTTTGATGGTATCCAGTTTGGCCAGCGCCCGCTCCACGCCCTCATCGGTGTCCAGGACCTCGTAGACTTGATCAGGGGCGACGCCGTCGGCGAGCAGCGCCCACTCGAGGTTGTTGAGCGGCAACTTCTCCAGCGCGCGTTTGCCCGGGTATTTTTCCAGATCAAAGAAGTCATTGATGGTGGTGGGCGGGGTGTCGCCGACCATGTCGGTGCGGTACCCAATGGTCGTCGAGTAGACGATTTGCGGGATGAAGCACGGTGAGACGATCATGTCGCCGAAGTCCTCGCTGGCCGGCGTGCCGTCCGGCGCGGGGGCGAGCAGGGCGTCGTGGTCGACCTCCATCACCAGGCCCTCGTCACAGGCCACTATGGCGCTGGCGGCGGTCATATCCACCAGGTCCCAGGTCAGGTTGCCGGCTTCCTGCATAGCGCGCAGCTTGGCTAACGCGCCACCGCCCGAATCGTCGTTGACGATCTTGATATCGGGGTTCATCGCCATCCAAGGCTCATGATAAGCCTTTTGCTGACTGGCGGTGTAGGCGCCGCCCCAGGAGACGAACACCAGGTCTTTGGCCGCGGCTGTACTAACCGTCGCGGTAGCGACCGCCGAGGCCAGCAGGGTTTGAATATACAACTTGTTCATCAGACATCCTCCATCTTTAGTTTGATCTTCAGTTTAACCTTCAGTTTGGGGCTGAATATCGGTTTAAGTCCGCATTCACGAACGGTTAGTATAATCGGGCTTATGCTCAATTCAGAACATCCAGCGCCCGACAATCCTCCATTGTCCAACCCACCTTTACAACGGCTCCTTCGTGGAGTTGCGCATGAGAGGATGAGTTGGGAATCTTGACGATGAACCCATCGTGCCCGCATACGTGCATACGGGTACGGATGTGATCACCCAGATAAATCAATTCTTCTACCTTGCCCTCGAAAACATTAGGGCAATCGTCACCGGGGTCCAGGCTGACGCGCTCCGGCCGCAACGACAACGTAGTGCTTTCGCCAACCCCGCCGATATTCACCGCCAACGCCTGCACTTCGCGGCTCTCGCCAACGTCTACCTGGCAGGATTGACCGTCGATTCGAGTTATCTTTCCACCGATCACATTATTTTCACCAATAAAGTTGGCGACGAAGGCGTTTTCCGGCTCTTCGTACAACACCGTCGGCGGCGCCAATTGCTGTACCACGCCGTCATCGAACACCGCGATACGGTTGGACATGGTGAGCGCCTCGCTTTGATCGTGGGTCACGTACAGCACGGTAACGCCCAGCCTCTCATGGATGTGCTTTATCTCGTACTGCATCTGCTCGCGCAGGTTCTTGTCCAGCGCTCCCAACGGCTCATCCATCAGCACCACATCGGGATCGAACACCAGCGCCCGCGCCACCGCGACGCGTTGCTGCTGGCCGCCGGATAACTGCGCCGGACGCCGGCTGCTGAACTCGCCCAACTGCACCATGTCCAAAGCGCGCTGCACCCGCTGCTCGACTTCAGACTTGCTCATCTTCCTGACCTCCAGCGGAAACGCAAGGTTCTCCGCCACGGTCATGTGTGGAAACAAGGCGTAGTTCTGGAACACCATGCCGATGCCGCGCTTGTGCGGGGGTACGTTGTTGATGGGCTGGTCGTTGAGATATATCTCACCGTGGGTGGCCGGCTCGAAGCCGGCCAGCATCATGAGACACGTGGTCTTGCCGGATCCGGAAGGCCCGAGCATGGTTAGAAATTCACCCTTTTCCATGTCCAGGTTGAATTTCTTTACGACCAGCGACTCGCCGTCGTAACTCTTCTGGACGTCGACGAAACGAACGATGGCGTTACTGGTCTCTGTCATAATTTCTTCGATGCCGGGTGTTCAGATCATTAAAGTAGAATTCTACGTTCATCGCCATCTGCATACTGCGTTATGCTCACCAAGAGATAATAAACAACGGAATCTGCGCCGGCACCGGGGCAGACGTCTATGCGGACTGCAAAACGGCGGGCCGAATCGGCTATCCTCCAATGGCTATCTAATTTTATTATTTGGTTGTTCATCCTGACATAGACAATTGGTGAAGGTCAACGGCAAATGCATCCGGAGAAGCGAAAACGGCTAGCAATGAAGGGGTAAATATCCGCTGAGCGTATCTTTCTGGGTAGTTTTCATGCTGCCGACCGCGGCTTGGCGCCGCATTTAACGGGCCTATTCATCGGTCGCGAGCTATTTGACGATAAACAACGAAAAATTGGGCCTGTCGACCGCTTTCGCATTAGGCGCAGCAGTGCTCGGGCTAGGCGATATAGAGATTACTGGTCGGCTTATTCCGTGGGTCGGCCTGAAGACCGACGTACATGGGGCCCGCAGGCCCGCACGGGTTGGAATTTGCAGGTCATTTAGACATCCAGGCGGTGAAGCGGTCCAAGACCGCCGCACCGTTGTCCGCCCACCAGTACGGATCGGCAATCACGCTGCGTTTCAATACCGCCTCGCGGTTCGGCATGTGCGGCAGGATGTTCTGGCCATTGTGGAAGAATGGCTCGTTGGCGTTGATGATATCCAGACCGGATTTGCGCATCGGACCGTAATTGATCCACTTGGCCTGGCCGGCCTGCTGTTCCGGTGCGGTTGCGAAGATCATAAAATCCAGGGCTTCGTCATAGTTTTTCGTACCCTTCACCATCACCAGATACTCCTGCTCCAGGACCTGCCCGTCCCACACGATCTCGAAGGGCTGGTTTTCGATTAGGATAGCGGCGCCGCTGTGGCCGTTGTAGGATATCGCCATCGCCACTTCACCGCTTTTGACCAATTCCAGCGGTTCTGATCCGTAGGTCCAGAATACGGCGTGTTCACCCATGGTGTCGAGCTTGGCGAAGGCTCGATCCATGCCTTCATTGGTGCTCATCACTTCGTAGACCCTGTCAGGTTCAACACCATCGGCCACCAGTGCCATCTCGATATTCGCGTAGGCCCAGGAGGGTATACCGCGCTTGCCCGGGAACTTTTTCACGTCGTAGAAGTCCGCTATGTTCTTCGGGCCGGTGTCATCCGGATACTTCGTCTTGTCGTAGAATACGACATAGCTCCAGAAAATCTGCGGGGCTGCGCAGTTGGAAACTGGCGGAACCAGCATGTCCTCGACCATTGGCGTGCCGTCGGGCGCAGGCACGAACCTGTCGAACGGCAGTTCCTCGAACAGCCCCTGCTCACAGCCGATGAGCGCCTGATCCGGCAGCACATCGACGATGTCCCAGGTAATCGTGCCCGCTTCTACCTGATCTCTGACCTCACCGAGGCCACCATCGTAGTGCTCCCACGTAATATTGTTGCCGGTTTTCTTTTGCCAGGGCTCGCCATAGGCTTTCTGCTGACTGTTGGTGTACGCGCCACCCCAGGAGGTAACCGTAATATCCGCCGGCGAGGCAGGGGCCACCAGTACAGCAGCTAAGCCCACGGCCGCGGCCTTGTAATCAAGCGCCATATTCATCCTCCAAAGGTAGAAAATAAACTACACCATTCGAAACGAGCCATTCGAGCTCCTGCTGCCGCTTGCGGCAGGTCAAAACCCCGCGGGTCAACCTAATGGCTCACGAATGGCAATCTGTTTTAGTACCACACGGGTATAAGTAATGCGTTCTACTTGATTGTGTCGCTACGCTCACAATGACTGCGGTTGTCATCGCGAGGAGCTTGGCGACGCGGCGATCCAGTGAAAATCTTTACTCCGCAGGAGACAATCCTCTCAACACAAATGCAAAGCTATTTTCGACTAGCGCGTTTTGACCTTTTTGCCCTCGATCCAGTTGATCAGGGGACGCCACTGCTCGAGATCCTTGGCCACCGCGGCGGGGCCCATCTCGAAGATGCCTATTCCCCGGGCCGCGGCCCGCACGTAATTCTGGGAGTCCCGCAGGCTGGTGACGAATGGGAGTTCTGCATCGATCAGGAAATCCTCAAGATGGGCGTAAATATTGGTGTTGCCGCGGACGCGGTTGGCCACCAGGCCGACCAAACGCTGCTGTCGGCGCAATCTACCTTTTCTGATGAGATCTTCCACGAACTCTCGTGCCGCACGCATGTCGATGGGGGAAGGCAGCACGGGGATTATCACCGCGTCCGCCTGCTGCATGAGCACGGCCACTTTTTCAGTGACGCTGCGGGCGGGGGCATCGTAGATGATGCGCTCGGTTTCGTCCGGGACATCTACCTTGCCTGTCAGGCCGGACAGACCGCGGATGCCCGCGTATTTTTTTGCACGATTGCGAACCTCGATCCACTGCACGCAGGATTGCTGCGGATCGAAATCGACCAGCACGGTATTGACCCCCCATACAGCATAGTAACTGGCCAGATTAGTGGAGATGGTTGTCTTGCCGCAGCCTCCCTTCGGGTTGACGACCAGTATGGATCGCATTTCTCTCTCCTCTGCACTAGATGGTTTAAGGATACGCGTAAACGGGACCTTACGCTACGGCCTTGTGCATCGTGCCGGCCGAAGATGACTACGAAAGATAACTCAGTACGAGACCCAGAAAGATCGACGCACCCGACCAGGTGTTGTTGAGAAATCCACGGAAGCATGCGCGCGCCTCCCTGTCCCTTATGAGCCATTGCTGGTACAAAAAGAATACGCCGGTCGTAAGCAATGAAAAATAATAGTAGTGGTTCAACGATTCAACGACACCCACCAGCACCAGCAGTACCAGCGTCAGTAGCTGACAGCACCCGACGATCAGGCGATCCTGTCTTCCGAACAGTATTGCCGTGGATTTGACGCCGATTGCAAGATCGTCCTCGCGATCTGACATAGCGTACATCGTATCGTATGCCATGACCCAGGCCATATTGGCCGCCAGCATGACCCAGGCCACCCCGGGCACAGCGCCGGTCTGGGCGGAAAACGCCATCGGTATGCCCCACGAAAACGCAAAGCCCAGGAATAGCTGGGGAAAAGGGATGAAGCGTTTCATGAAAGGGTAGATGACGGTCCAGAAAGCGCCGACCAATGACAGCATCACGGTCAGGTAATTCAAGGTCAGAACCAGTGCCAGTGCGGCGCAGCACAGTACCGCGAACAGCAGCAGCGCCTCCAAATTCGAAACCCGGCCTGCGGCGAGCGGCCGATCCCGGGTGCGTTCCACGTGGGGGTCCATGTCACGGTCCGCGTAGTCGTTGACGACGCATCCCGCCGACCGCATTAGGAACACGCCGACAATGAATATGACCAGAATGTTCGGGTCAGGCCTGCCCCGGGAAGCGATCCACAAGGCCCACAGCGTCGGCCACAGCAAGAGCATGGTGCCCACGGGGCGGTCCACGCGCATCAGGCGCAGGTATTGCTCGATCCGCCCGGTGATCGAGCAACTGGTCGCCGGGCTAGCCCGCATATCGCACCAGCCTATACATGGCCGTACTCCTGCGCACTGCTCATCCACCGCCGAATCAGCACCGGTACGCGTTCCGGATGGTTCCTCATCATGTTCTTGCCAAGCGCGAGCACCTTCGGCAGCAGATCGCAGTCCCGGGCCAGGTCCGCGACCCGCATTTTCTGCGCTCCGGTTTGCTGCGTGCCCAACACCTCGCCGGGGCCGCGCAGCTCCAGATCCTGGCGGGCGATCTCGAACCCGTCGGTCGTATCACGCAAAGCGGCCAGGCGAAATCGGGCATGTTTCCCCAGCGGTGGTTTGTAGAGCAATACGCAGGCCGACTTCTGATGACCGCGGCCGACGCGCCCACGCAACTGGTGAAGCTGCGACAAGCCCAGTCGCTCCGCATTTTCGATAATCATCAGACTGGCATTGGGAACGTCTACCCCAACCTCGATTACGGTGGTCGCAACCAAAACATCCAGCCGGCCTTCCCTGAAAGCCGTCATGACCTTGTCTTTTTCAGCAGGCTTCATACGGCCGTGTACCAGGCCTATGCGGGCATCGGGCAAGGACTGGTGCAGGAGCTTCGCGGTTCCCGATATTGCCTGGGCACGAAGCGCTTCCGATTCATCGATCAACGGGCATACCCAGTATGCCTGACGACCATCCCCACAGGCGAGGCGGATACGCTGCACGACTTCCTCCCTTCGGTCCTCGGGAACCACTACCGTGTCGACCGGAGTGCGGCCCGGCGGCAGCTCGTCGATGCTGGACACGTCCAGTTCGGTGTAAAACGTCATGGCAAGCGTTCTTGGGATCGGGGTTGCGGTCATGACCAGCTGGTGCGGCATCATTCCATGCCGTTGCCCCTTGTCCCGCATGGCCAGGCGCTGGTCTACACCGAATCGGTGCTGCTCGTCGACAACGACCAGCGCGAGGCGATCGAAACCTACGTCCTGCTGGAAAAGTGCGTGGGTACCGACAGCGACACGCGCCTGACCGTCAGAGAGCCGGCTCAGGGTGCAGCGGCGGCTCGAAGCGGACATCCGGCTGGACAGGTAAACCGTACTTATCCCCAGTGGGGTGAGCCAGGAGGAGAAGGTCCTGGCGTGTTGTTCCGCAAGCAATTCCGTGGGAGCCAGCAGCGCGCTTTGAAATCCGCTGGCAGCAGCACATGCCACAGCCGCTGCCGCCACCACCGTCTTGCCCGAGCCGACATCTCCCTGAACCAGCCTCAGCATGGGCACGGGTCTCGAAATGTCCGCCAACACTTCACCGACGACCCGACGCTGGGCGCCTGTCAATTCGAAGCCCAACCGCTGAACTAGTCCGCCGACGAAGGCCTCTTTATCAATCAAAGCCGGGGCTTCGAGCAGCCGGCGCTTCTCGCGGAGGGTTAGAAAACTCATGTGGTGAGCCAGCAGTTCCTCGATAGACAGTCTTTGCTGTGCGGGCGTGCTCCCGGCTTCCAGATCCCGCAGCCGCTCGTCCGCCTTCGGACGGTGCAGGTCGACGATTGCATCGCGCAGAGTAGGCAGCTTCAATGCCCGCAGGTATTCATCAGGTATCAATTCGGTCAAGGCCGAGGCGTGGCTGTCAATCGCGTTGCCGGTGATTCGCCTGAGAATGAGCTGTGACACTCCCGCGGTCGCCGGATAAACGGGCGTCAGTGCCCCGGCAGAGTCGGCCACGGGTTGCTGCTGCGAAACCCTGTATTCGGGATGCACCATTTCGAATGCACCGCGCCCATGCCTGACTTCACCAAAACATGAAATCCAGTTTCCTCGCCTCAAGTTGTTTTGCTGTGTGCGGCTGAAGTAGAACAAGCGGATGTTGATGCAGCCTGTTTCGTCGCTGACCCGGGTGACAAGGCTCCGACGACGGCCATAGGCGATATCGGTATGCTCGATGCTGCCGATGATGGATACGCGCTGGCCGGGCCGTACGTCGCCGATCGCCGATATCCGGGTGCGGTCTTCATAGCGATAAGGTAAATGCAGCAGCAGATCCTGGACCGATAAAATCCCCAGGCGTGCCAGTTTTTCCGCAAGCTTCTCCCCAACCCCCTTTACCGCGGCAACGGGGATGGAGTTACTGTTCTTGTTTGACATTCGGGCGGCGGCGTAATCCGTGATCCTGGTGCAATGTGCGGAATATTTACGACTCGGAAACCTCCATGATCGCCTCGATCTCCAATTGTGCGTTTTTTGGCAATGCAGCCACGCCTACGGCCGCACGTGCCGGATAGGGTTCAACGAAGTATCGCGCCATGATTTCGTTGACCTTTGCAAAGTGTCCGAGATCGACGAGATAGATGTTCAGTTTCAGAACATCCTGCAGCGAGCCTCCGGCGGCCTCGGCGACGGCTTTCAAATTCTCGAACACCCGCTCGCACTGTTCCGAAAATGAGTACCCCGCCAGCGTCATGGTCCTCGGATCGAGTGGAATCTGACCGGATATATAAACCGTGTTCCCGCTCCTGACCGCCTGGGAGTAGGTTCCGATGGCTTCCGGTGCGTGTTTAGTCGAAATTATTCTTTTTGCCATGTTGCGGTTTCCCGATCAGATGATGTTCATGGCGGGAAGACGTATTTCCCCCATCGCGGCAGGGCCTGTCGCGCAAATAAATGGTATTTCAGCCTTTGGCGCGCGCCACACGGTACACGCCACGTACACGCCGTATGCTCCTCAGGATCCGTGCAAGATTGATGCGGTCTTTGACTTCGATGCTGAGCCTCATAGTCGAAAAACTGCCGTCGCGCTCCTCGACATTCACATTGTTGATGTTCGAATCCTGTTCCGCTATCGCGGTGGCAACGTTCGCCAGCACGCCCCGCTTGTTCTCGGTATCCACCCGAATGTTTACCGAAAAAAAGCCTTTCACTTTTTCGGCCCAGTCTACGTGCACCCACTTGTCCGGATGTTTTCGATATTCCGCGATGTTGCGGCAGTCGAACATGTGAACCACGATGCCCCGCCCGGCACTCAGGAATCCTACGATATTATCCCCGGGCACCGGGCTGCAACAACGCGCGAAGGTGATCAGCATGCCCTCGGCGCCGTCGATCGCAAGGGGCTTCTCGGCCCCTTCCTGCTGCGACCGGCCCTCTTTCTTGCGCTTGTTGGATGCGATCTGATTGGCCACCATCGTTGGCAGTCGTTTGCCCAGGCCGATGTCTTCCAGAAGCTTGTCCCAACTCTCGACCCGCAGATTCTCCAGCAGCTCTTTCTTGACCTTGTTGGTCAACTTGATCTTACCGACGCTGCTTTTCTTCACCGCGCGGACGAGTAACCGCTTGCCCAGCTTTACCGCCTCACGGCCCTGCTGCCTTTTGAGATAGTGGCGAATCGAGGCGCGCGCCTTGCTGGTTACCGTATAGTTCAGCCACGACGCCGTGGGCCTGGCATTGCCCGATGTGATGATTTCGACATGATCACCGTTCTGCAAAACCGTAGGCAGTGAAACGAGCTCCTGATTCACCCGCACGCCGGCACACTGATTCCCGACGTCGGTGTGCACCGCATAGGCGAAATCCAGCGCGGTGCAACCTCGCGGTAATTTCTTTATGTCTCCCTGGTGCGTGAACACATACACCTCGTCCGGAAACAGGTCCATTTTCAGATGTTCCAGGAACTCGCCGGGGTTGCCGCTCGCTTTCTGGGTATCGAGCAGATCCAGCAGCCACTGCCGAGCAAGCTCCTGCGCCTTCACGCCGGTCACGTTTTCGGACTTGTAGATCCAATGTGCGGCAATTCCGGCCTCGGCGACCCGGTTCATTTCGACGGTCCGGATCTGCACCTCCAGGGACGCGCCGAAAGCGCCGAACACGACGGTATGCAGGGACTGGTAGCCGTTGGTCTTGGGTATCGCAATATAGTCCTGGAAACGTCCCGGGATCGGTTTATACAGGCGGTGGATGATGCCCAGGACGCGATAACAGTCATCGAGCGCGTCGACGATGATGCGAAAGCCATAGATGTCCTGCAATTCCTTGAATGCCTTTCTCTTTTCCAGCATCTTCAGGTAAATGCTGTACACGCTCTTTTTGCGCCCGATGACCTCGGCGCTGACCCCGGAACTCTTGAGCTCGGCTTTAATGGCGGATTGGAGTTTCTTGACCACCGACTTCCTATTGCCCTGCTGCGTCTTTATAGCCCGTTCGATGGCAGCGTGTCGATTGGGATAAAGGTAATGGAAACTCAGGTCCTGCAACTCGCGGCTCCATTGATGCAGGCCCAGACGATTTGCAATGGGCGCGTAGATATCCATGGTCTGTCGTGCCACACGACGGCGTTTCTGAAGGGGCAGCGCATCCAGAGTTCGCATATTGTGCAGCCGGTCGGCGAGTTTAATCAAAATGACGCGGATGTCCTTGGACATCGCCATCAGCATCTTGCGAAAGTTCTCCGCCTCGGCGTGCTCCTTGCTGTCGAATTCGATCTGCCCGATCTTGCTTACGCCGTCGACCAGCAGCGCCACTTCCTCACCGAACTCGGCTTCCAGCTCCTCCTTGGCCGTCGAGGTGTCCTCGATTACGTCGTGCAGAATTGCCGCAATTATGCTGCGGCTGTCCAGCTTCAATCCGGTCAGGATTTCAGCTACCGCCACGGGGTGGTGAATATAGGGTTCACCACTCCGTCGCTGCTGTCCGGCGTGGGCCTCGGCGCCGAACAGGTACGCCTTGTATACCTGGTCTACGATTTGGTCGTCGAGATACCCCCGCAGGGCGTCGCAAAGCGCGATCGCTGAACTTGCCGGAGCATGCGACGGCAGCCGCTGACTCGGACTACGCGGTGGTTTCCTCCGAAGGATCGGGATCTGCATCCCCTTCGGCCTCCTCCGTACCTTCGGATAATGATTCGAACTCGTCCAGTTCGAGTGTCGGTTTGTCATCGAGGATTGCCTTTGTCACCAGCCCTGCCGCGATCTCCCGCAGGGCAATCACGGTGTGCTTGTCATTTTCGACTTCGACCAAGGGCTCCGCACCGTCCGAGAGCTGGCGGGCGCGTTTTGTGGCGACCAGAACCAGCTGGAAACGGTTGTCGACATGCTCGAGACAATCTTCTACGGTAATTCTCGCCATTCAGTACCTCATATATTGCTGATGTTATTGCGGCGTAAAAAAGCCGCTACTTCATTGTAACCTTTCTTGCGTCAGCTACAGGCCCGGAAATGATAGCGCGCAGCTCATCCATGGTTTTGTCCAGGTCGTCGTTGACGATCCTGTGATCGTATTCGTCACTGTGACTCATTTCGTCGTCCGCCTCCTGCATCCGTCTGGAGATGACTTCGTCCGAATCCTGGCCTCGTACACGCAGTCTTCGCTCCAATTCGCTCCTGGACGGCGGCAGTATGAATATGCTTTGCACCTGCGGAATCCATTCCCGTACCTTTCGGGCACCCTGCCAGTCGATGTCGAGAAGCACATTCCGGCCCGCTCTCGACAGCCGCTCCACCTCGCCCCTCGAAGTGCCGTACAGGTTGCCGAAAACTTCCGCATATTCCAGAAACTCCCCGGCAGCTATCATCGTCTCAAACCTGGCGCGATCCACAAAAAAATAATCCGCGCCATCTGTTTCCCCGGGCCGCCTGCGCCGCGTCGTATGTGACACAGCCAGGACGGTGTTCGCAACCTCAACCATGAGTCGCCTTGCAAGCGTTGTCTTGCCTGCGCCGGAAGGTGCAGAAATTATGAAAACCCGTCCATACGGCATGATGAAAACTACACCTTACAAAAGCGAGGGGGAGGGACAGAAACCCAATTATAGCCTATTGATCCGGCAGATTAGCAGTCGATCCCGATCGGAACGCAGATACTTACCGAAATACCGCGTTTTGAATTCATGCCGTGGATGCTGTAGGCTTTTCTCACCGTGCCACTCTCCAGCGTTCAATAATACGCCAGTGTTCAACCGGCCCGCCGGGGGGTGGCCATGGTCCGCGCTGTTCAAGTTCGCCTGCCTTGCTCTGTTAATCGTGGGGGCCAATTTCGTCGCCGTTTGGCTTGCCGACGCCCTCAACTTCCAAATTCGCCCCAGCAACGAAGATCTGGTTCATCGAACCGTAATGATCACCGCGGTCGCGTATGCGCTACTGCTCGCGATCCCTTTCGTCCCCGGGGCCGAGGTTGGACTTGCCCTGATTGCAATGTTGGGACCCGGGATCGTAATTCTGGTTTACCTTTGCACACTCACCGGCCTTTCGCTGAGTTTCCTTATCGGACGTTTGGTTCCGCTGGACGTCCTCATAAAGTTCCTTGGCGAGCTCAATTTTCGGCGAACCAGCCAACTGCTCGAATCAATCCGGCCGATGAATACCGACGAGCGGTTAGCGTTCGTCGTCGCCAAGGCGCCGAACCGATTGATTCCATTTCTACTCCGATACCGTTACATTGCGCTCGCATTAATGATTAATCTGCCTGGGAATATCCTGCTTGGTGGAGGCGGCGGCATCGCTTTGATGGCTGGAATCAGTAAATTCTATTCGGTTACCGGGTTTCTTGTGACCATTGCCATAGCCGTTTCTCCCGTACCGTTGACGGTGTTGGTTTTTGGCCCGGAATTTTTCAACCGGTGAACATGCGGATTGACAGACCGGCCGCGTCAATGCGATGAGATTTACACAAAACGCGCATGTGTATCTTCCTCTTCCGGGGATGAGCCGTGTAACACGATGCTGCTGATATTGGCGTTGCTGTCGGGTTCCAGGACTGCTGCCGGTAATGACTCTTGAAAGAATCAACCGCCCGCTCCCGACGTTGCGGGAGGTTTTGCGGGACTTCGGATTGCCGTATGGCGTCAATGGCCTGATCGGCTTTATTTTTGCCGCTTCCGGTCCGGTGGCTATCATCCTCACCATGGGAAGCCGCGGCGGCCTCGATCAGGTGCAATTATCCTCTTGGATATTCGGCGCGTTCTTTTTCAATTCAATACTGAGCATCGTATTTTGCGTCCTTTATCGCAAACCCATGGTGTTCTTCTGGACCATTCCCGGCACGGTGCTGGTCGGGGCCGCTCTGACCCACTTGAGTTTTGCCGAGGTCGTCGGTGCCTTCATTGCCACCGGTGCGCTGATGTTGGCCTTGGGGCTGAGCGGCTGGGTACGACGCGCCATGAATATTGTTCCCATGCCGATCGTCATGGCCATGGTGGCCGGAGTATTCCTTCAGTTCGGCCTGGATCTCGTATTCGCCGTCCGCGATGGATTCGCGATCGCGGCGCCGATGTGCGCCGCATTCATCGTCTTGAGCCTTGTCGTTCCGCTCGGGCGAGTGCTGCCGCCCCTGATCGGCGCCCTAGTCGTCGGCGTCGCGGCGATCACCATCACCGGCGCGTTCGACGTCGGCGGCGACGTCCAACTGGCCCTGGTGCCTCCGACTTTCATACGGCCGGAATTCTCCATTGCGGCGATGGTCGAACTCGTCGTGCCGTTGGCGATCACCGTGATCGTGGTACAAAACGGGCAGGGTTTCGCCATCCTGCAAGCCGCGCAGCACGATCCACCCATCAACGCGGTCACCGTCGCCTGTGGCGGCGTCTCGCTTCTGACTGCCTCACTCGGCACGGTCTCCACCTGTCTGACCGGCCCGGTCAACGCGCTGATCTCTGCGTCAGGCGAACACCATCGTCAGTACACCGCAGGCATTTTCGTCGCCCTTTTGGGATTGCTGTTCGGTTTGTTTTCGCCGCTGTTCACCAGCATGATGCTGGCCTCGCCGCCGGCCTTTATAGCAACGTTGGCGGGATTGGCCATGCTGCGCGTGCTGCAGACGTCGATGACCACCGCATTTGGGGGCAGGTGCACTTTGGGTGCGCTGATCACATTTTTGGTCACCCTCGCGGACGTTCCGATATTCAACCTTGGAGCGCCTTTTTGGGGCCTCGTAATCGGCTGCGCGACATCATGGGGGCTCGAACGGGCGGGCTACATTCGCTCATTATCCGGCACAACGGATAGTTGAAAAAGTCAATGTCCTGAGCCATCGCTCGGGATCCTGGTGAGAAATGCGGGCTAGGGGTTCCAAATCCGGCAGCGGAACCGGTCATGATTGAAACGTGTAGTTTAAGTGACAACGGTATCATATTGTTATTTAAATTAATTTTTATTCCATCAGCTTTTTTATACCTTACGTCTATACTTTTATCTATAGTATTAATCCGTTTGTCGGGAATTGCGCGATGAATCATAGTTTTAGACTGGACCGAGCAGATAATTCGATAGTCTTTGGCCAATTGGCAATCCCATGCCGCAGGACAAACCCCACCCTGCCTGAAAGTAGGACGCCGAGCGAATACCTGCCTGTATTGCTCAAGCACCCACACCTGCGAAGGATTCTTCAAGCGCCCAGAACAGTATTCAATTTTTTGGGCCCCTTACCGACTCTTCGACAGGCTATGCTCTTCAACATCAGGACATCTGAAATGGAGTATGTGGATAGGCCCAATCCTTTTGAGAGCAGTGTCAACTTTATTCGGGGATTCCCCAGCTACAACCAACATATCGAATTTCTACTTGATCCGTTATTGCCGCCTCTAGCAGACGCTCAAAGGCTGTTGTTGATGATCTCAAACGAAGAAACGGGCGCCGACCCCATTGGCTATGCGGTCTCTGACTGTTCAATCTACGATACAGCGCACAATATTCATGTCATGTTTGATTTGAGGATGCTGTATGTCATCCCTGCCTATCGCAGCCAGGGCTATGGCAATTTGCTCGTCCACCTCTTACAGGTCCTGATCGCGAGTATTTATGATCGCATCAAGGTACAAAGTAATTTTCCAGCCATTGACCAGTTATTCACGGGTACTCTCACAGGGCTTTCCTATAACCAGTTCAGCACATCAATTTACCAACACCTTACGCGCGCTTTTACCGGGATTATTCCTCAAAATAATTTCACATTAGACACATATCCCATTGGCAGTCACGAAGTTTAAGCTGCATATTTCAGGGCGACATACAGGCAAGCGGCGCATCACACGCGCGTGATAGCTGTTCCTTACTGATCGCCAGCGGCGGCAACAGCCGCACCACCGTGGGGCGGGCATAACCGATATTGGCGATCCCGATGCCGGCGGTACAGTCGATGTACTCGTTACCCTGGTCGTCCCACAGCAGCGCACCCTCGCCCCGTACGATGCAGATGTCCCTCTTGGGGTAGACCTCGAGCGCGAGCCGCCGCTCCGTGTCGATCGAGGTATTCAATTACTCGATCCAGGTCCCGCCGCCGGCCAGCGCGTCGCGCAGCGGGTGCTCGGTGCGACCGTCGCTGATGATGATGCGTCCGACACCGCCTCGGGGTGATCGACCAGCGGGCGAACGCCTCTGTCGAAAAGTCCGCTATCGCGCAACCGGGAAGCCGGGGCCCGTGATTGCGTGCCATTGTCGGGAATCCCGCACCATGAGCGGACACGGAGAATGGCCGTGCCTCAGCTAACCGAATCATGAAAAGCGCGCTATTCCTCGATCTTGGCGGCACGCTGATTGAAACAAAAAATGATTGGATCTACGTTTCCAAAAGCGGAAACACTTGCAATTAGGCGGTCTCAATAATTCCTCATCTGGCATTGAATGAGCCTAAAGACGAGAGTGGAGCCTGGTTAGTGTAACGATCTGGCCTCATCACCCGATACTTTTAGCTCAATTCGCAGATATAGAATGTTGATATCGGGCCCTCTCAGTTTGCGCAAATTTATTTTACGGTAAGAACTGAACAATCCGCACGTTGAGAAACCTTGTGCGAAACACTACCGGTTACGAAACCCTTTAGATTACTAAGCCCTCGTCTTCCCATAACAATCACGTCAGCATCTGCTTTCTTGGCGACTTCGAGAATACTGTTTGCATAATCCCCGGAACGAATTTCCGCAGCAACATTTGCCACACCGGCCTGCCTGGCTTTTGCTGATGCATTTTTTATTATTTGCTCTCCTAGTAATGCAATAACCTTGGCTTCTTTACCTTCGTTTACACCCCCAAGGAACCGAGCAACAGCCGTGTATGTATCTTCTTTGCTACTTACCTTTGGCTGCTTGGAGTCAAGCAAGCCTTCGACGTCAGCCATGCGTGCAAATTCTTTAGAGGGATGGTCTTGTGTCAGCACATGAACGAGGGTTAGCTCAGCTTCGTATTTAGAAGCCAGATCTATGGCCATATTCTGGGCATGTTTGGCATGATCGGAGCCATCGATTGCTAGGACTATACTTTTGATCACGGATTAATCTCCGAATTCGTTACTGAAATAACTTCTGCCGAAAGCGGAATGCTAGCATTAGAGCAACCACCTTTGAAAGTGAAAGAAAACCACAAATTCGGTGATAGCGGTGGCCAGCGTGTATACATTACTCCCTACAAAGCTGGTTATCGACGGTCGGTGACCCATTTAGAAAACGAACTGAGACCTTTCACGCTGGCGCCGCGACTCGCGTGCAACGGCTGCGGTAACTTCTGAAGGTGTCACCTGGATTCGGTTCACGAGATGAAAGCGAGAAAAACTGGATTATGCTACTGAGGGCCGTTGATGAAGCCGCGCCAGAACGATACTCAAAGCGAGCCCTATCTTTGAACCCAGGGTACGGGGAAATGATTGGTTGTGAAAACCTTATTCTATATTCTGCACCTGCTCCCGCATCTGCTCGATCAGGACTTTCAGATCCACCGATGCTTGGGTGAGCCTGGCGTCGTTCGATTTCGATCCCAGCGTATTGGCCTCGCGATTGAGTTCCTGCATCAGAAAGTCTAGTCGTCTGCCAATGGCCCGGCCCTGTTCGAAAACGTCGGACACCTCCTTCAGATGAACATCCAGCCTGTCAAGTTCTTCGGTCACATCGGCCTTCTGGAGGTAGATCAACATCTCCTGTTCAAGCCTGGAGGGATCGAGATCCAGCTTTGCTTCCGCCAGCCGTTTTTCCAACCGCTGGCGAAACGAATCCTGCCACTGCGGAATTGATCGCCTCAACTCGTCCACCACGGTCACCGTCGAATCGAGCTTTTCGCGCAATGAAACCAGCAATCGTTGTCCTTCCCGTTGCCTGATTTCCACCAGCTGACCGGTGGCCCTGGCGAGGCATTCCATGGCAACCGTTCCGACCTGGTCCTCGTCCAGCCGGGCGGCGCGAACCACCCCGGGCCAATTGAGCATATCCGCAACACCAATAGGTCGGATATCCCCGGCGCGGCCACGGACCCGGTCCGAAACGGCGACGAGCTGGCCTATAAGTTCCATATCGACGTCCAGATTCCCGCCTGGTGCATCCTGTTGCTGCAAACGGATGGTACAATCCACGCGGCCTCTCTTGAGATATTGGGCAATGGTGTCCCGAACCCGCGGCTCCAGCCGCCTAACCTCTTCTGCGAGTCGAGGATTGATCTCCAGATAACGGTGGTTAACGGATCTGAGCTCGCATGTGACTTCCCCCCAGGCCGTCTGTCCCGTCGCCCGCGAAAAGGCGGTCATGCTATATGGCATTGGTAAAAACAGTATTTCTATTAAACTGTAAACTAGAGAGTATATCCTTTGTTGCAGAGAACACTACGAAATCAGCATGCCAGATAAACAGCAAGCCCTGAGCCGCGGATACCTTCTCGACGGATACCGGATCGAAAAACTGATCGGGGGCGGCGGGTTCAGTTTCGTATACCTGGCCTTTCATATCAAAACCAGGACCAAGATCGTGATCAAGGAGTACTTTCCGCACGAAATGGCCTACAGACTCCCGGGCGGGAGGGTTTTGCCGCTGTCCGACGAGAAAAATATACCGTTTCAGATCGGCCTTAAGCGTTTCTTCAGCGAAGGCATGGCGCTTTCCAAACTGAAACACCCGAATATTGTCAATGTCTCGAACTTCTTTCGATTGAATAATACCGCGTTCATGGTCATGGATTTCGAACAGGGAAGGGACCTGCGCTGGTACATCAAGCGATCGAAAGGGAAATTGAGCGAGAAATTCATCCTGTCGGTGTTCCCACCCGTCCTGGGCGGGTTGCGAGAGCTCCATCTGCACAACTTCCTGCATCTCGACATTAAGCCGGCAAATATATTACTGCGCACTTCGGGTACGCCGCTCCTGCTGGATTTCGGAGCCGTGCAACAAATCGAACCGGGCACCTGCTACAAGGGTGTTCAAACCCTGACTCACGGATTTGCCCCGCCCGAGCAGTACGAATCGGGACCAATGGGGCCATGGTCCGATATCTATTCGCTCGGCATGACCATGCGCTTCTGCATCACTGGCAGAGCACCCGTGCCATCGCCGGAGAGGCTGAAAAAGGATACGCAATCGAAACTTTCCAGATCTTTCAGCCGCAGGTACAGCAAATGCCTGCTGCAAGCGATAGACTGGGCCGGTGAACTGGAAAACGACCGAAGACCACGCAGCGTCGACATATTTCTGGAAGCACTCAGCGGAGCCGGCAGTGAAAGGGAGACCTCTGTATTGCGCGGCTGGTTTGGTGGCTGATGAACTACTCTATTGTTCACGACACGCGCAGAGGGACGCGAAAAAACAACCAGGACAGAGTCGCTTACAGTGAAAGCCAGAATGGTGTGTTCATGGTCATTGCCGATGGAATGGGCGGCCACGCCAGGGGTGACGTAGCCGCACAAATCACGGTCGACTGCCTCATAGACTCTTTCAACAGGCAGGGACAGGATCGGATCGATAATCCGGCTGCATTCATAGTATCATCGATGAACTTCGCGCATTTGACGCTCAACCTCGTCTCGCGTAAAAACGGCCTTGATGAAGACATGCCAAGGACGACATGCGTCGCCTGCCTGGTTCAAAACGGCTACGCCTATTGGGGTCACGTGGGAGACAGCAGATTGTATTTGTTCGGTGATGGTGAGTTGCTAAGCCGCACAATCGATCATTCTACCACGGACCAAATGCATCAGGACGGTGTCGTCGATGAGCAGTTTCAACGCTTCGGTCAGGGCCAGGTGCTCAGGTGTATCGGAGGCAACCAGAGGCCGGTGGTCACCCTGGGACCAGAGACCCATCTGGGCCAGGGAGATACGATTCTCCTGTGCACCGACGGCGTTTGGCGCGCCTTCAAGGAAAAACAGCTAATCAAGATCGTCAACAAGGAATACATCGAGGACAGCGTGGACGAGATGCTCAACTACTCCCGGCGCTTCTTCACCGATGAGTGCGACAACCTGACCGCACTGGCATTCCGCTGGGAAGATGAACCAACGAGGGACGAACCGCTGCTCAATCTGAGCGCGCCGGATCTCGATCAGGAGAAGCTGTGGCTTAACGCCAAGTATCCACGCAAGCGAACTTCCACGCCGGTTAGGCCTGAAAAACAGCGAATTGACAACATCGATTCCGCGATCGCCGAGATCGAGTCATTCGTCAATGACCTGGATACGGAAATCGAAATTACACACCGAACGCACAAGAACGATTAGCGCTCCGCCAGTGTACTGACATTTCGTTCGTCCAACGCTAATTTTTTAGAATCACAGGACTAATGACTCCATGAAACGCCCCGGCGGCAGACATCCCGCTCAACTCCGCAATATCCGGATAACGCGGCAATACACGAAATTTGCCGAGGGTTCGGTTCTGATCGAGTTTGGAGATACCAGGGTTCTTTGCACCGCTTCGGTGGAAGACAGGGTACCGATGTTCCTGCGCGGCAAGGCGCAGGGATGGGTAACCGCAGAGTACAGTATGCTGCCCAGATCAACCGGTATCCGTACCGCTCGGGAAGCGTCCCGTGGCAGGCAGTCCGGCCGAACCCAGGAAATTCAGCGATTGATCGGGCGCTCCCTGCGTGCTGTTGTCGACTTGAAGGCCATACCGGATCAATCGATCAAAATCGACTGTGACGTCATCCAGGCGGACGGTGGGACTCGAACCGCTTCGATTACAGGAAGTTACGTAGCGCTGTCGGATGCGATCGAATGGATACGAACGAAGAAAGAATTGGAGTCCACACCTCTTCTCGGACAGATTGCATCGGTTTCAGTGGGCGTGTACCAGGGCGAAACGATTCTCGATCTCGACTATGCGGAAGATAAAGCTGCGAGCACGGACATGAATGTCGTTATGGATGACTCCATGCGTCTTATAGAGATACAAGGTACGGCGGAGGGGTCGCCATTTAGCCGTGATCAGCTTTTCGAAATGGTGGAGCTTGCCCAGCAGGGTATTCGGCAGCTATTCGAACACCAGAATATGGCCCTGACCAGCGGTGGTGAAACGTGAAACTTTGCACATTCGTGATAGCCTCGTCCAACGCCGGAAAGATCAGGGAGTTCGCGGATATTCTTCCCGCCCACCTGGATCTGATCGCTCAATCCGAACTGGATATTCCCGAGATTGACGAAAACGGAAAAACATTTGCCGAAAACGCCGTACTGAAAGCCCGAAACGCCAGCAGCCGCGCAGGACTGGCAGCCGTGGCCGATGACTCGGGACTGGAAGTCGATGAGCTCAAGGGCGCCCCGGGCGTGTACTCCGCCCGCTATGCGGGCGTGGGCGCCACGGATGCCGAGAATGTCGAGAAATTACTGAGTGCGTTGAACGGAGTACCCTACGAGAAAAGAACCGCGAGGTTCCGCTGCGCCATCGCCTTCGTCAAAAACGCAGACGAACCTCACCCGTTGGTCTGCGAAGGGACTTGGGAAGGCATGATACAGAACCACCCTACCGGGCACAGCGGCTTCGGATACGATCCGGTGTTTTATGTGCCCGCCCTTGGTTGCAGCGCCGCTGAACTCGACCCCTCGGTCAAAAATCGACTGAGTCATCGTGCCCAGGCATTGAACAGGCTAAAAGATGCAATCGCAGACTCGTCCGATTTCGAGCAATAGAATCGACAGAATTATCATTTACAGAAATGAGTGAGAAACACATGGACACGTTTGCCAATCAGACGGGTGCTGCCTGAACTGTGGATGTAAACCGTCGAATTCATCGCGGGCGTCTGATCGACCTGAATATCGAAACCGCCCGATTACCCGACGGAAACGACCTGGAACTCGAAATCGTGCGGCACCCCGGCGGGGCCGTTGTGGCGGCGGTCAATCAAAACGAAGAGGTATGCCTGTTGCGCCAGTTCCGACACGCGGTAAATCAGGCCCGGCTCTGGGAACTGCCGGCTGGCCGTATTGATGCGACGGACCCCTCTCCCATCGTCACGGCGAAAAGGGAACTTCAAGAGGAAGCGGGCGTCTTAGCCGGTGAGTGGCGCGACCTTGGGCGCATACTGCCCTCGCCGGGATTCTGCAGCGAGTGTTTGTATTTGTATCTGGCCACGGAACTCACGCTCGTCACACCGGACCCGCATGAAGACGAGATCATTGAGATAACCTGGGTGCCCCTCGACGAAGCGTTAGGTATGGCGGCCACGGGTGAAATTATCGACGCCAAGACCGTGGCCTGCCTGTTCCGGGCGACATGGCGCTCCGGAGAGTAACCGCGACCGGCATGCATCGAGCCCGGACTCCAGCCGAGAGTACGACGTGCGGGCGGGATTTGCTTTGCTCTGTGCAGCGAATTTCAGTATAAGGCGTCTGTTGAATCACATATCTTGCACGGCAGGAGAAAAAAGTTGACCCATAGAAAACTCGTTTCAGGCGTCGCGTCGGTTGCGGTTTTACCGATACTACTGGTTTCCACGGGCCCGGCCCATGCCACCGAAAAGGGATTTTATCTTGGGTTTGGTATAGGTCAGTCGGAGGTGGTCGAGCGGGATGCACTTGGAGATTTCTGCGACGAACTGTTTGTCGTGTGCGGGAACGATAATGACGGCACCGCCATCAAGGGAATCTTTGGTTACCAGTTCAACAACTTTGTCGCGCTTGAGGCCGCGATTTTCGACTTGGGGAGTCCGGGGATTTCAACCGAGGCGCCCATCGAAGCCACGGCCGACGCCAACATGAGCGGAATCTCAATATCCGTGCTGCCGCAGATTCCGATTCTTGACATCGGCGCCCTGTACGGAAGACTCGGTGTCGCGGGTGGGGATGTATCGGTAACCGCAAGAGCGCCGATCTTCGATCGCACGGAAAAAGACAGCACGACGGCCGGAACGCTGGTTTACGGTGCCGGCGGGGCAATCAACCTCGGGCGCAATGCGACCGTAAGGGTGGAGTGGGAGCGATACGCCTTCGATGAAACCCTGCAATTGGTCGGGAGGGATATAGACACCCCCGACGTGGACATTTTCTCGGTCAATATCCTGTTCCGATTCCCAAGGAACTGAACGCCAGCCCGCATTCTCACCAGGATCCCGAGCGAACCTCGGTGGAATATGTGCGCTAGTCTCTTCTGAGCGGATCGGATACGGCAATCGGTGTCGGATAGCGCAGGACGATCAGGTACGAGGAACCGATAAAGGTAATCAGGGTCGCCACCTGTATGAGATTTGCGGCCTCGCTTGCAATCAGCCCGCCCTGCAGCGCCATGAACGCGATTAGCAGGGAGAACTCACTCATCTGACCAAGCCGCCAGCCGGTTTCCCAACCGAGTTTTTCCGTCTCCAATACCCTGATCAGCATGAACTTGAATGCGATCGGCTTGACCAGGAGAACCAGGAGTGCCAGCAGGGCCGCGGGCACCATGACGTCGCCGATGACCTGCATATTCAATCCGGCACCCAGCGCGAAGAAGAACATGACCAGAAAAAAATCCCTGATGGGCCGCAAGCTTTCAGCAATAAATCGCGATATCGGATTCGTCGCTATGGCAACCCCGGCGATGAAAGCGCCAATTTCGTAAGAAAGCCCCAGCGTGTTGGCCAGCTGGGCGATTCCAAGGCACCAGCCGATGGCCAGCAGGAATATGTACTCCTGGATCTTATCGAATCGGTGGAACAGCGGGATCAATGCAAATCTTGCGACCACCGCCACAATCAGAACGAGCAACGGCAGCGACAAGATCACGGCAATCATTTCCAGGGTCGGCAGCTCCCCCCTGCCCATGTTTTGAATTGCCAGCAAGGACAGGATAGCGACCATGTCCTGCAACAACAGCACGCTGACGATGACCTCGCCTGTGTGGCGGTGATGGAGCACAGTGGTCGGCAATAGCTTCAGCCCGACAATCGTGCTGGAAAACATGGCCGCGACCCCGATCACGACCGCGTCGATCAGAGCGTACCCGAACAGGTAGGCGACGCCGAATCCAAGCCCTGCAAAAATTGCGGACGTAACCAGCGTGACCAGGGTGGTTTTTCGCAGCAACTGAATAAGCTTTTGCGGATATAGATTGAGCCCTAGAAGAAACAGCAGAAATATTATGCCGATGTGGGCGATGTCCTGAATCAATTCAGCGTCGTTTACCCACTTGAGCCCCCCAGGACCAACCACGGCACCAAGCACGATGTATCCGACAATCAGGGCCTGTCGTGCCCAAAGCGCCAGCGTGGCCACCAGGGCGGCGCCGCTGAAGATCAGAAATATAGAGAAGACTATCGAATCGTGGTTCACGATCAGCGGGCACCCTTAGTCAAAGCGGATGCCCGCGTCACGTCGTGCCGTGGGGACGGGCGAATGCGACGTCAGGGGTCGATACCGGGCTTCCACTTGATGTTGCACCCTACGCTAGGTGATTGAGCGGCGTCGACAGGTTTACCCTGAAGCAGATTTTCAATTGCACGCGACAGGTCCGCCCCGGTCACCGGCTTGTCATTTCCCGGCCTGGCGTCATCGAACTGGCCATGGTACGCGAGCCGTTTTTCGGCATCGAACAGGAACAGGTCCGGGGTACACACGGCGCCGTAATCGACAGCGACACGCTGTGACCCGTCGTACACGTATGGAAACGTAAAACCATACTTTTTCGACATGTCGGTCATTTTGTCCGGGGCGTCCTGGGGGTATGACTCGACATCGTTGACGCTGATCGCCACCGTGCCCAGACCCTGCGGCTCGAATTGCCTGGCCACTCGCGCCAATGCGTCAGCGATGTGCACGACATAGGGACAGTGATTGCACATGAAAACCACCAGCAGCGCTTTGCTGTCGTCGAAATCGGAGAGTCCGACCACATCTCCGCCATACTCCGCATTCGAATTTGGCAAATTGAAATTGGGCGCAACCGATCCGCGCTGGATATCTCTTGAGGGTGTTTCAACCATTTTCTAAATGGACCTTGAAGCTGTCGACCCAAAGATCTTAACACAGCAGATCGATTCGATATGGAGCGTACAATTCGACACATCCCGCGAAGTGAAGCATCTCCGTCCGGGTGCAATCTGCAGGCTAACCCTCGAATACCACCCGTATCGCTGAAAAAAAAGACGCCATGAATCTGCGGGTCAAGCCCCAGACGACCTGGTGGTCATGACGACTCACACGGATTCCGGGAAAGCGTTCGCCGGGATAAACGGGGTGAACGATATGAGCATAGTTGCGTGCATCCAGAAATCTGCCAATAGGAACCCAAACAATTTCCTCTACCTCGTTGTTGTGCGCCAGCGGCACATCGACCTCCACGGCATAGACGTAACCCCGCACCACGATACCCGCGGTGTGGCCCCGGTGCCTGCCCTGCTGATCGTCGAGACGCCCCAGATAGTTTGCCCGGGACAAGTCAATGCCGACTTCCTCGAGTGTCTCCCGCTCGGCGGCGCGGCGCGGATCGGCATCGAAGCGTTCAACCATACCGCCGGGAAATGCCATTTGCCCTGACCAGGGATCATTGGCATGACTCGACCTCTCGATGAACAGGACCTCGGCCGATTGAAGCCCCGGACGCACCATCATCGCTACCGCGGCGTGTCGGTTATCGCCGAGTTCCAGCGTTTTGGGGCGATGGCTCCGCAACCGGTTTTCTATCGTGGGTACATTAATGTGCACACCGTTGATACTACGCAAAACAACGAGTCCAGCGCCAGACCGGCGCTCAGCCCAATCTGGGCTGCGCCATCGCTCGGTATCCGGGTGCAATATGCGGGCTAAAATTCCACTCCGGCGCCGAGTATGACGCCCTTGGATTTGGAGGCCTCGTCCGCACCCTCGAGGCTTTTGAAATCCAGGTTGAACTGCCGGTATCCCGCCCTCAGCGATAGGAAAGGGAATGGATTCAACGCAATCCCGGCCTCGAACTCGAATCCCCTGGGATCATTCAGCTGATCCGACTCGCCCATCACGGGAAGCCAGGCAGTGTGTCCGTAGATAGCCAGTACCGGAGTCAGACCGAGGCTACCCTGCAGCAGAAACCTGGCACCTTGGGTGTCCGCGCCCTTTCCCAGATCCACGCTCTCCCAGCCTAGCCCCACCGCGAGAAAATTATTCTTCGTTGGCGAAATCAGTCGTCGTTTCAGGTCGACACTCAGGAAATCCGGCCCCTCCCTTGAATTGCTCTCCAGTACATCTGACTTGAACAGACTGCCTTTGAGGCCCCACTTTTGGGCCCACCACACTTCCGCCTCGGCACCAACGGTACCGGCGTCGAATGATGCGTCGAGTGCATTGGCACTGAAATTGTTGGACCACCAGGCCAGGTTGAAACTACCATCTATTCCGGACTCGTCGGAGAGCGCCGGTGTTACGATGCCACCGACTATGAGCAGGGCGCACAGCAGTGAATAGAATCTCATAAGCTTCGAACCTGAAAACAAGATGCTCTTTATATCAACAACTTAACACTTTATTTTATATATAACATGCAAATATGCATGTAAACTGCGGGAATATATGACAATGATATGGTATTCCAAAACCAGTTGATAACTTTGACCGTTAATGTCCCGGCCCCCAACGAGCGGATGGGCCGTCGAGCGCATTGTTTTGATTTGGATGGATAATTCATGACGTCGCCGGTCTCGGATGAAGCCAGGCTGGATAAATGGCTTTGGGCCGCCCGCATATTCAAGACCCGGCAAATGGCCGCCAAAGCCATTACCGGAGGCCACATCGAGGTAAACGGAAACCGCATCAAACCCGCGCGGCTGGTACGTGTCGGCGACACCCTGAATGTGCGCAAGGGCCCCTATACCTACATCCTGATAATTGAGCGTATATCGGATCGCCGCGGTCCGGCGAGCGTCGCGAAGACGCTTTATTCGGAAACCGAGGCCAGTGTAGACGAGCGGCAAAGGCTTGCTCGTGAACTGAAGACCCGGGCGGCACAGATCCTGTACGATCCGGTTAAACCGGATTCCCGTACACAGCGGCAGGCCAGGACACGTAAACGTGAACAATATTAGCCCGCACTCGGACCGTAGCTACGGCTACGCTCCTCGCTCCAGACCGGCGCTCAATCAAACCTGTCCTGCGTCATCGCTCGGGACACTGGTGCAATATGCGGGCTAGCCTGCCTTTGTCCCTTTACGTTCACGTGCCCTGGTGTGAAAAGAAGTGTCCGTACTGCGATTTCAATTCTCACGCCCAGAAAAATCCGCCTCCGGAAAATGCCTATATCGAGGCCTTAATGGCCGACCTGGATCAGGAACTTCCGGCTGTCCGGGGTAGAAGACTCCGCAGCATTTTCATCGGGGGAGGAACCCCGAGTCTGCTCAGCCCGAAAAGCGTGGAATCGATCATTGCCGGAATTCGGGCGCGCATCCCTGCCACAACCGATATGGAAATAACTCTGGAGGCAAATCCCGGATCTTCGGATGCGGGCAAGTTCGAGGGACTCAGAGCCGCGGGTGTCAACCGTCTGTCCATCGGCATACAGAGTTTCAACGCCGCGTCCCTCCGCAACATCGGTCGCATACACGATGACCGTGCCGCGCGCCACGCGGTGACGGCGGCGATCAGAGCGGGATTCGACAACTTCAATCTGGACTTGATGTACGCGCTTCCTGGACAAAGCCGGGAGATGGCGGCGGATGATGTCGAGCAGGCCCTGTCTTTCGACCCCCCCCATTTGTCCTGTTACCAACTCACCATCGAACCCAATACGGTTTTTGCGGTGCGAACGCCAAGGCTGCCGGGCGAGGACGCGGCGTGGCAGATGCAGCGGCAACTCGAGAGCAGTTTAGAGAAAAATGGGTACACGAACTATGAGGTATCCGCTTTTGCACGGCAAGGTCGTTCCTGCCAGCACAACCTGAACTACTGGCTATTTGGTGACTATATCGGCATCGGCGCAGGTGCGCACAGCAAGATGACCCGGGACGATCAGGTATTACGAACGTGGAAAAGAAAAAATCCAATCCTGTATATGCAAAATGCCCACTCTGCGGAACGGGTGGGAGGTGAGAAGCGGCTTTCATCCGACGAGATCTGCTTCGAGTTCATGCTGAACGCGCTGCGCCTGCAGCGCCCGGTTACGGCGTCCCTGTTTCAGCAACGCACCGGTCAACCCATCAAACGATTCAGCTCCACAATAGCGCAAGCGCAAACTGACGGGCTCTTACAGTTCGATGGGATTCAGATATCGACAACGGAATTCGGCCGCCGTTTTCTCAACGATTTGTTGCAGCGATTCCTGCCGGATCCCGACAACTTGATTTCCCCCTCACCGTCCACTTGAATAGATAACGTCATGGATACCATTTCGATCATTGCGGCCGCCCTGGGCGCGGCCTGGGCAAGCGGAATCAACCTCTACGCAACGATCCTGATGCTGGGCCTTATGGGCGCAACCGGCTCGATGGAACTTCCGGCCGAGCTAGAGATTCTGGAAAATCCGATGGTGCTGATCGCCGCCGGGCTCATGTACTTCATCGAATTCTTTGCCGACAAGATACCCGGCGTTGACACCGCCTGGGATGCGATACACAGCTTTATACGTATACCCGCGGGTGCGCTTCTGGCCGGTGCCGCCTTTGCCGAGATTTCACCGGCAGCGGAACTCATTGGCCTGATTCTGGGCGGCACGTTGAGTGCGGGTACGCACTTCACCAAAGCCGGGTCGAGGGTATTGATCAATACCTCGCCGGAGCCCGTGACCAACTGGACCGCGTCCATCGGTGAGGATGTCGCTGTAGTTGTCGGATTGTGGACCGCACTCAACCATCCCGTTCTGTTCATCGTTCTGCTTGCGGTTTTCGTGGCACTGGCAATTTGGATCATGCCGAAGCTGTGGCGGGGAATAAAGGCGATATTTACGAAGATAAGGGGCTGGTTTTCCAAGCATCCATCCGCGCCTTCAGACACCTCCGCAGAGATCGACCGCGGTACGGGAAAGATGGATTGATCATTAATGCTCTGGATAAAGTCTTTTCACATTTTTTTCGTAGTCACCTGGTTTGCGGGTTTGTTCTACCTGCCGCGGCTTTTTGTCTATCACGCCATGGCCGAAGACCGGCAAAGCCTCGAAAGGTTCAAGGTCATGGAACGCAAACTCTTCTTCGGCATCATGACGCCAAGCGGCGTTATCGCTTTGGGCCTGGGCACCTGGCTCTGGCTCGGCTACGGCTTTTCCGGGGGGTGGCTCTATGCCAAGCTGGCGCTCGTGCTCGTGCTGATCGGCTACCATGCCTGGTGCGCAAAGATTCTGGCGGATTTCAAGAATGACCGAAACATCCGGTCTCACATCTGGTATCGCTGGTTCAACGAATTCCCCGTGATCGTCCTGCTGGCCTCAATCGTCCTCGTCGTGGTCAAACCATTCTGAATCTTGCCATCGAATCGTGTTTCACGTCGTTCTTTTTGAGCCGGAGATCCCGCCGAATACCGGCAACGTTATCCGCTTGTGCGCCAATACCGGTTGCCACCTGCATCTGATCGAACCACTGGGGTTCGAGGCTGACGACCGGCAGCTCAGGCGGGCCGGACTCGATTATCATGATTGGGCCAGGGTTCTCCGCTACCCTGATTTCCAGACTTTCCTGGATACGGCGGAGACAGGACGGCTGTTTACGCTGTCTACCCGCAACACGACCCTGTACACATCATCGCACTTCATGCCGGGCGACGCCTTCGTGTTCGGACCCGAGACCCGGGGCCTGAGTGCGGAACTTAGGGAGTCGGTTCCCACGCGACAGCGAATCACCGTGCCCATGGTCCCCGGAAACCGCAGCCTGAATCTGGCAAACACCGTGAGCATCGTCATTTACGAGGCCTGGCGGCAGCAAGGCTTTGGATAGCACCTCCCCCTCATTCCGACTTCGGCTCGCGACTCAACAGACGCTTGACCGCCTGGCCGGCAGACAAATGTTCGTAGACGACCTTGTAGACCTGCTCGGTTATGGGCATGTCAACGCCGGCGCGACCGGCCATGGCGTATAGTTCCCTCACCGTCTTGATGCCTTCGACTTCCTGGCCGATATCCTCCAGCACCTCCTGAAGACCGCGTCCCTGACCCAGGCCTATGCCCGCGCGGCGGTTCCTGGATTGATCGTCCGTGCAGGTGAGCACCAGGTCACCAACGCCGGTCAGGCCCATGAATGTGCGCGGATTGCCGCCTAGAGCCGCGCCCAGTCGATTCATTTCCGCAAGGCCGCGGGTGATCAGTGCCGCCCGTGCGTTGGCACCAAAGCCCAGGCCGTCGCTGATGCCCGCGGCGAGCGCCATCACGTTCTTGATCGCACCCCCGAGCTGTACACCCGCGAGGTCCCGACTGGTGTAGACTCGAACGCGATCACTGCGCAACCAGGCGGCCACCGTGTCCGCCGTGCGCTCATCCGGTGACGCGACGGTAAGGGCGGTCGGTAAACCTTGAGCCACCTCCGTGGCGAAGCTCGGCCCCGAGATCGCGGCCAGATCGGCTGTGGGGAACACCTCCGAAGCGACCTCGCTCAACAGCATCCGGCGCTGGGGATCGAAACCCTTCGTACCCCAGCTGATCAGAAGCTTCCGCGTCGGGTCGCAGTGTACCGCCATGCTTTCAAGGGTGGAACGAAAAGCATGACTGGGGACGACCACCAGGAAGCGATCGGCGGCGGACACCAGCGACGCGAGGTCGGCGTTTGCCCCCAGGTTCGGTGGCAGGGCCAGCCCGGGAATGTATCGCACGTTCTCCCGGTTGCGGCCGATCGACTCGATGTGCTCTTTGTGGTAATCCCAGAGCTCTACCGCGTAACCGTTGCGAGCAATCAGGATGGCCAGGGCCGTACCCCATGAACCTGCGCCCAGTACACCGACGGTCAAAGCCTGTGCACTGGTTATCATGTATCCGGAATCGCGGGTTAGTTTATGGTTTCGCCGTCGCCGGGACTGGGATCGAGAGCGGGCGCGTCCCCTCCGCCGGCTTGATTTTGGGCACCGCTGGACTTGTTTGCATAGAGCATTTCGAAGTTTACCGGGCTGATCAGGAGCTGCGGAAACCCTCCCTTGCTCACCACGTCGGTAATCGCGGCCCGGGCAAAAGGAAGCAGCACGGTTGGGCAGGCGACGTTGAGCGCCAGTCCCATTTCCGTATCGCTAAAGCCCTGGATCAGAAACAGCCCAGCCTGCTGCACCTCAACGAGAAACATGGTTTTGTCCTCGGCTTTCGCGTTTGCCTCGATGGTCAATACGATTTCGTAGTGACCTTCCTCATCCAGCCTCTGGTACCTTACCCCAAGATTGATATCTATCTTTGGAGTGCCGCCGCCGGCGATTGACTGGGGGGTCATCGGAGATTCGAACGACATGTCCTTGATATAGACCTGACGGATATCCAGTGTAGGTGATTTTTTCTCTTCGGTCATTTTCTCTCGCTCAACTCTTGACCACGGGCAGATTTTCCTTTCGCCATGCCATCATCCCGCCCGAGAGCACATAGACATTTTCAAAACCGCTCTTGAGTAGCAATCTGGCGGCTGAGTGGGCCTTGTTCCCGGCCTGACAGACCACGATCACGGTTTTCTTTTTTTGCTTGTCGAGTTTACCCAACCCCGCCTGCATGGTTTTCAAGGTCATGTTGACTGCGTTTGGAATATGACCTTTGTTGAAGTCGGCTGGTTCACTCACATCCAGAATCACGCTGTCGTTTCGCGTCACCTGTGGCATTTCGAGCGGTGAGACCTTTCGAAGGCCTGAAGCCTGTTGACGGATCGGATCGAGGACGAGCATTCCCAGCACGACGATCAGCGCCACGAACAGGTACCAGTTGTCGATAAAGAATTCCAGGCTCATGTTCAGGTTGTGAATTCAAAAACTGCCGAAGGTTACTCGCAATCTGCGGACGAGTTCAAGCCTCGTGAGCGTCATCTATGGAAGCAAAACGCCAATCGCATTGCTTCGATCAGACGCAGTATCTGGTCGTCGCTTATTCGATAGTAAACCTTGTTAGCCACCTTTCTTGACCCCAGGATTTCCTTGTCGCGCAGAATGGATAGATGTTGTGAGATATTGCTTTGTGATGTTCCAACCATATCCACCAGATCCTGCACGCTGGCTTCCTTCATGCCGCCCAGAATACAAAGTATTTTCAGGCGCAGCGGATGCGCCATCGCTTTTAGTGATCTTGAGGCGTGTTGAAGATCGGATTCCTTGGCCAGTAATTCCTGTGCGGCTCTGGCACCCGGAGTTGTGCGTTCCGCACCGGGCTCTATCATACGGCTATTACGGCTGTCCTAACATCTATAAGAACTACATTATAAAATAATATTAGCGAAAAGAGTCAACACCTGGTGAAAATTCATTCATATGCGTGGTTTTTCGCAATGCTGATCAACATTGTGCCGGCGCCCCTGTATGCCTCGCAGGACACGCAGGCGCAACTGGACGCGATGCGGGAGCGTATCGATCGGATTACGGCCAACCTCAATCAGGACAAGGCGGAACTGAATTCTGTGCAGAAGGAGCTTGCCAAGGTCGAGAAAACCATGGGGGACCTCAACCACGGCATTCGCCGTACACAAAACGATATCAAGATTAAAACCAGAAAAATTAACGAATCGGAGTTCGAGATTGCGCAGATCGAAAAGGAAATTATGGTCCTGCGGTCACAACTCAGGAACATCATCGTGGCCTCGTACATCAGCGGCCGCGCGGAGTACCTGAAATTGCTGCTCAATCAGGAAGCCCCGGCTCACGTGGGTAGATTTCTGGCTTATTATCGATATCTTTCCCGTCATCGCGTGACCGACCTGATGAAGTACGAGAAAACGGTCGACCGCCTGCATCGAGTCAAAACCGAACTTGAATCGGAAAACCAGGAACTAAAAGCGCTCGAGACGGACCAACTTGCACAGAGGAAGGGTCTGGCACTGGCCCGCAGCGAACGAGGTGCCCTGGTGGCCGCTTTGAAACAAGGCATAGGTTCAAAGCAGCAGCAGCTGGCCCTGATGAAACAGAATGCGCAGCGGTTGCAGCGTCTGCTGCGGAGCATTGACGGCGCTGTCCCGGATTCGCTACCCCGAGGCGAACCCAATCAGCGATTCGGTCAAATGCGCGGCAAACTCAATCTGCCGTTGCACGGCGACATCACCGCGCACTTCGGTGAAACACGCTGGGGGACCGATATTCCGTGGCAGGGAATATTCATGGATGCCGCTGAAGGTACCATGGTCAACGCCATCTTTTCGGGCCGCGTGGCGTTTGCGGATTGGCTGCGCGGATTTGGGCTATTATTGATACTGGATCATGGCGATGGGTTCATGAGTCTTTACAGCCACAACCAGCTGCTGTTCAAACAGGTCGGAGAATGGGTCGAGGAGGGAGAGTCGATAGCGCTGGTTGGAGCAAGCGGAGGCCTGACGACATCCGGATTGTATTTCGAGGTGCGAAAAAACGGCGAGCCCCAAAATCCGATGAACTGGTGTAAAGTAGAGTAGACATAGCTGGAGACCACACGATGAACGCAACGGGACGATATATCCTGATCTTGTGTCTGGGATTGTTCACAGGCATTGGGATTACCATGGAAAGATCCGTGTTTGCGGAAAGGGCGGACGTAGCCCCCCTTCCCCTGGATACATTGCGAATATTCACCGAGGTCTTCGGAAAGGTAAAGACCGATTACGTAGAGTCCGTCGAGGACAAAAAGCTACTGGAAGACGCCATCCACGGCATGCTTGCCGGACTCGATCCTCACTCCTCCTACCTGAGCCCTGAATCCTACAAGGAAATGCGGATAGGCACCGAGGGCAAATTTGGCGGCCTGGGGATAGAAGTGACCATGGAAAACGGTTTCGTCAAGGTTGTGGCGCCAATCGATGACACACCGGCGAAGCGTGCCGGGATCAAAGCGGGGGACGTCATCACCCGAATCGACGGTACACCGGTCAAGGGGATGTCTTTGAACGATGCCGTCAAGATGATGCGAGGGGAGCCGGATACCGACATCAAGCTCAGCGTTGTTCGGGAAGGTGAGGCAAAACCCCTGGAGTTCGTGATAACACGGGCTGTTATCCGGATCACCAGCGTCAAGGGATCGATGATCGAACCCGGCTACGCGTACGTCAGGGTTTCACAATTCCAATCCGGCACCGCGGACGCCGTGCGCCGTAAACTGAGTAAGCTCAAGAAAGAAGCCGACGGAAAATTGAACGGGTTGATCCTGGATTTGAGGAACAATCCAGGCGGAGTTCTGAACGGCGCCGTGTCGGTCAGTGACCTTTTCGTATCGAACGGGGTGATCGTCTCAACCCGGGGGCGAGGCGACGACTCCAAGGTGGAATACACCGCCACGCCCAACGACTATCTGAAAGAATCGCCGATGGTCGTCCTGGTCAATGGCGGCTCGGCATCGGCCTCTGAAATTGTAGCTGGAGCCCTCCAGGACCACGGCAGGGCCATAATCATGGGAACGCAAACCTTCGGAAAAGGATCCGTACAGACGATCCTGCCCATCAACAACGGCGCCGCACTGAAAATCACGACGGCAAGGTACTATACGCCCAATGACCGTTCTATACAGGCGCAGGGGATTATTCCCGATGTGGTCATCGAAGACCTCGAGATTTCTAGGAAAGGCACGGGCTCGGACCTGCTGCGGGAAGAAGACCTTCAGGGGCACCTGCAAAACGAGAACGGGGACAGTGGGGATAACGAAGAAGAAAACAACGGCACGACAAACGGCACCCCGAGAATAGAAAGTGATTTCCAGCTGCGGGAAGCGCTGAACCTGCTGAAGGGTGTCAACATCGTCCGCAAACAGGCCCGGGGATAGCACCGCTCAGTCACTAGCCCATCGTGTCTGACCCCATTGTCGCTGAAGTTCCATGACAATGCAGACTATCTCCCTCCTCGATCTGTCGTTTGCTTTCGCGCCCGTCGCCATCGTGGTGGGCGTGCTCTACTGGTGGTCGCTCGGCGGCGGAAACGCGGTTTATGCACTGATCCGTATGCTGATCCAGTTGCTCCTAATCGGCTACGTTCTGACCTACATCTTCCAGGCCGACAATGCACTCATCGTTATCGGTGTGCTGACTATGATGCTGCTGGTTTCCAGCTGGATAAGCCTGCGGTCGCTGCAAAAGAAATCAAAACTGGCCTATGCCAAGATTCTGATCTCGATTTCCATAGGCGGCGTCTTCACCCTCTTGCTAGTCACCCAGGCGGTACTGACCCTCGACCCCTGGTTCGAACCCCAGTACGTGATACCGCTGGCCGGGATGATATTTGCGAACTCGATGAACACCGTAAGCCTGGCCGCTGAGCGTTTCGATTCGGAGAGGAATCAGCATGGTTACATGGAATCGCGGCGTATCGCGCTGCGTGCGTGCATGATCCCCGTGATCAATTCTTTGTTTGCCGTCGGGCTGGTTTCCCTGCCTGGAATGATGACCGGCCAGATCCTGTCCGGAGTGTCGCCGCTGATCGCGGCGCGCTATCAGATCGTTGTTATGTGTATGATATTCGGTTCAGCCGGGATTTCCGCCGTCTGCTACCTGATCCTGATCGAGCGCGGTCAGAGTCGACAGCGGGAATCGAATCCATAGACTTCCCCGTCAGTCCCACCGTTCGTCTTTTACCTGCACCATGTTCCCCTCGACTCTCACAGCCATCGTCGCCACCGCTTCGTATGCGGGCGGTGCCAGCACTTCGCCGGTGCGCAGCGAAAACTTCGCGCCGTGCCGGGGGCAAACGATAGCCTCTCCCTCCAAATCTCCACAGGCCAGTTCTCCGCCGTCATGGGTGCAAATATCTTCTATAGCGAGCAATTCGCCGCCGACGTTGAATACCGCCACTTCCACACCATCGACGTCTACGACCACGTGGCTGCCGGGCACCAAACTATCCGTCGTTGCTACGTCGACCCAGTCCGACAACTACATCAATCCCAATTCAAGCCTGGCTTCTTCGGTCATCCTCTCCATGGTCCACGGAGGATCCCAGACCAGTTCGACATGGGCCACACTCACCCCTTCGACGGATTCCAGAGTTCGTTCGACGATACCGGGGAAAGTCTCCGCTACGGGACAGCCGGGGGCGGTGAGCGTCATGTCTACGTTGACCGCACCGTCGTCGGCGATATCGACTTTGTAGATGAGTCCGAGGTCATATATGTTGACCGGTATCTCGGGATCGTACACTCCCTTCAGCGCCTCGACAATTTTGTCACCGAGGACATTGCCATCGCCTCCGCCCGGAGGCACTTGCTGCAGTCCAGTAGTATCAGACATAGTGATCGATCCCTACTCCAGCATCTCTTTCGTTTTTGCCAAGGCGCCGATAAACGCATCCACGTCGCCACGGTTGTTATACAGGCCAAATGACGCACGCGCAGTGCCGGCGACCCCGAAATGCTGCATCACCGGCATTGCGCAATGATGACCGGTACGGATTGCCACCCCATGGTAGTTCATTATGGTGCCGATATCCGATGGGTGCGCTCCTTCCAGCACAAATGACAACACCCCGCATTTCAGCGCAGCGGTTCCAATGATGCGGACTCCGGGGATGTCGAGTATGCGCTGGGTGGCATATTGCAGGATGCCGCGCTCGTGCGCTGATATAACGCCGAGCCCAAGTTCCTGAACATATTTCAGGGCCGCCTCGAAGCCGATGGCACCGGCGATATGCGGGGTGCCCGCCTCGAACTTGTAAGGCAGCTTGTTGAACGTGGTTTTGTCGAACGAAACGTACTCGATCATGTCGCCGCCGGCCTGGAATGGCGGCATCTCTTCCAGCAGTGCCTGTTTGCCGAAGAGCACACCCATGCCCGTCGGACCGTATATCTTGTGTGACGACATGGCGAGGAAATCACAATCTAGATCCTTGACGTCGATCGCGATATGAGGAGCCGCCTGGGCGGCATCCACCAGGGTAACGGCGCCCGCATCGTGGGCAAGCCTAATCATCTGTTTCACCGGATTGATCGTTCCGAGCGCATTCGATACGTATACCATACCCACCAGCCTGGTCTTCGGGGTCAACAGCTTTTCGTATTCCTCCAGCATCAGCTCGCCGTCGTCGTTGATCGGTGCGACTTTGAGCACGGCGCCCGTCTGCTGGCAAAACAACTGCCAGGGCACGATATTCGAGTGATGCTCCATTTCCGTGATCAGGATCTCATCACCCGAACGGATGTTCTTGTGGGCCCAGCAATACGCGACCAGGTTTATCGATTCGGTGGCCCCGCTGGTATAGATGATTTCCTTTACGGACGCGGCACCCAAAAACGCCCGGATGGTCTCACGTGCACCCTCGAAAGCATCCGTAGCACGCTCGCTCAGTTCGTGCACACCCCGATGTACGTTGGCGTTGTCCAGATAGTAGTAGTGCTCGAGGGCCTCGATGACGCAGCTGGGTTTCTGGGTGGTGGCGGCATTGTCGAGATAGACCAGGGGCTTACCGTGTACCTTCTGCTGCAGTGCGGGGAAATCCGTTCTGACCCGTTCTACGTCGAATCTGTGAATCGGGATAGCGGATGTCACAGCGCTGAGCGGATTCATGAGAGCTCCTCCGGTCTTCCCACGCCGAACATCTTACGCCCCAGTTCACCCTCCAGATGATTGCGAACCGGTGCGGATGAAATCTTATTGATGACGTCGGCTGCGAAAGCGTATGTCAGCAAACCGCGCGCCGTGGTCTCGTCGACACCCCGTGATCGCAGGTAGAACATGGCGCTGTCGTCCAGTTGGCCGATGGTCGCGCCATGTGAGCATTTGACGTCATCGGCATAAATCTCCAGCTGGGGCTTGGTATCGACCTCCGCGTGCCCGGACAACAGCAGGTTACGATTTTGCTGCTGGGCATCCGTTTTCTGAGCCCCCTCGCGCACGATGATTCGGCCATGGAACACCGCGCGCGCGCGGTCATCCAGGACTCCCTTGTAAAATTCATTGCTGGTGCACTTCGGTGCCCGGTGGTCTACCTGGGTAAAGTTGTCGAGGTGCTGTCGCCCGTTGCCGAGATAAACACCGTAGAGATGGCAGCATGCCCCTTCTTCCTGCAGCGCCACGTGCAGATTCGTTCGGGCGATCATCGAGCCCAGGGCGGCGTTATTGGACACTACGCGGGCATCGCCGTGGAGGCGAATAAAAACCCCGCCGATGTGGAAGGCATCCATCCCCTCTTCCTGCAATCGCGTGTGTTCAACGACGGATGATCTACAGGCCACCAGCTCCGTAACCGCATTGGTCAGATGACTGCGGCCGGCAGGTGAAATATAGCGCTCGATGATGTGCGCCCGGGTGTTTTCGCCCAAGACGAACAGGTTCCGTGGCTGTATGAGCTGTCCGCCCGGTTCGGTACTGATGAAGACGACTTCGATTGGCTGTTCGAGGTGACAACCCCGGTCGACGTGCAGATACAGCCCGTCTTCGATATATGCCGTGTTGAGGTCGGTGAATCCTCCACGATCTTCCGGCACACAGGCGCCCAGCCACGTCTTGACACCGTCCAGGCCGCGGGTTACGGCGTCCGCCATGGGCATGGCGACGACCCCACGCGCCGGTCCGGTCGCGTCGGACAACTCCTGAACATAGTGGCCATCGACGAATACGAAGCGGTAAGCACCCAGTCCGGGCAATAAATGCTGCGATAACCCTTCCGTTCGCCCGGCAGATCCTTCCAGGACAGCTACCGGGGTGAAGTTCTGCTTCAGTATCGGTCGTATATTGGTATATCGCCAGTTCTCGTCCCTCAGGGTAGGGAATCCCTTTTCACTGAATCGCCTGGTGCCGGCGTTGCGCAGTTCATCGAGCCAATCCAGCCCGGTGCCGGGAAGCACGAGTGCGTTCCGGGCAGCGACATAATGTTCGACCGCGGTGGTCAAGCGTCTGCCGCCTCGGCAACGGGTGCGATTTCGATCCACCCGTAGCCCGCTTTCTCCAGCTCCAGGGCGAGGTCCTTTCCACCGGATTTGACGATCCTGCCGCCCGCCAGCACGTGCACGAAGTCGGGTACGATGTAGTCCAGCAGTCTCTGGTAGTGAGTCACCACGATGAAGGCCCGGTCCTCGCTGCGCAGCGAGTTGACCCCGTCTGCGACGATCTTCAGCGCGTCGATATCCAACCCCGAATCGGTCTCGTCGAGGATGGCCAAAGTCGGCTCGATCACCGCCATCTGCAGTATTTCGTTGCGCTTTTTCTCCCCGCCGGAAAATCCCTCGTTCACAGAACGGTGCAGAAACTCCTCCTTCATGTCGACGACTTTGATCTTCTCCCTGATCAGTTTCAGGAACTCGACCGCCGGCATCTCGGGCATGCCCCTGTACTTCCGCCTGGCATTCACCGCCGCCTTCATGAGATAGATATTGCTCACACCGGGGATCTCGACCGGGTACTGAAAGGCGAGGAAAATGCCCTCGCACGCGCGCTGCTCAACACTCCAGTCCAGCAGGTTCTCACCGTTGTACAGAACTTCACCCCGGGTGACCTCGTAGCTGTCCCGCCCGGCGAGCACATTGGCCAGCGTGCTCTTGCCGGATCCGTTCGGACCCATAATTGCGTGAACCTCGCCGGGATTGACCTGCAGATCTATGCCGTTGAGTATGGCCTTGCCCTGAACGCTGGCGTGTAGATTATTGATCGAAAGCATCGTATTCATCGCGATAAAACCGTGGCATGGCGGCGCGCAGGGAGGACTAACCCACCGCGCCCTCTAAACTGATTTCCAATAGCTTTTGCGCCTCAACTGCAAACTCCATTGGCAATTCCTTGAACACTTCCTTGCAGAAGCCGTTTACGATCATGGATATTGCGTCTTCTTCCGAGAGGCCACGCTGCTTGCAATAAAACAACTGATCTTCGCTGATTTTAGACGTGGTTGCCTCGTGTTCGACCTGGGCGGTGTGATTCCTGACTTCCATGTAGGGGTAAGTGTGCGCACCGCAGCGGTCCCCGATAAGGAGAGAGTCGCACTGCGAGTAGTTGCGCGTATTGTCGGCGGCCTTTAGTACTTTTACCAGTCCGCGGTACGCATTTTGCCCCCTGCCGGCGGATATTCCCTTCGAGACGATGGTGCTGCGGGTGTTCTTTCCGATATGGATCATTTTCGTACCCGTGTCGGCCTGCTGCATGTTGCGGGTCAGCGCCACCGAGTAAAACTCACCAACCGAGCCGTTGCCCTCGAGGAGTACGCTCGGGTACTTCCAGGTGATGGCGGAACCGGTTTCCACCTGGGTCCAGGATATCTTGGCGTTGTCGCCACGACACGCCCCGCGTTTGGTTACGAAGTTGTATATGCCGCCACGCCCGTGCTCATCACCCGGATACCAGTTTTGAACTGTGGAATACTTGATCTCAGCATCCTTCATTGCCACCAGTTCGACCACCGCCGCGTGCAGCTGGTTTTCGTCGCGCATGGGAGCGGTGCAACCCTCCAGATAACTGACGTAGCTCCCTTCGTCCGCGATGATCAGAGTTCGTTCGAACTGCCCCGTATTCAGGGCGTTGATTCGGAAGTATGTCGACAATTCCATCGGACAGCGCACACCTTTCGGGATATAAACGAAGGAACCGTCGCTGAACACCGCTGAATTCAGCCCGGCATAGAAATTGTCACCCGTGGGGACCACCGAACCCAGGTATTCACGGACAAGTTCCGGGTGGTCCTGCATCGCCTCGGATATGGAGCAGAAAATGACGCCGGCCTTGGCCAGGGAATCCCGGAAGGTGGTCTTCACGGAAACGCTGTCGAAAACGGCATCCACTGCAACTCCGGCAAGCGCTTTCTGCTCCTCCAGCGGTATGCCCAGCTTCTCATAGGTTTCAAGCAGTTTGGGATCGACCTCGTCCAAGCTCTTCGGCCCGTCTGTCTTCGGTGCGGAAAAATAGCTGATTTTCTGAAAATCGATAGGCGGGTAGTCAACATGAGCCCAATTGGGCGACTTCATGGTCAACCAGTTGCGGTACGCCGCGAGCCGCCACTCGAGCATGAATTCCGGCTCCTCCTTTTTTGCTGAGATCGCGCGGATCACATCCTCCCCAAGCCCCGGAGGCAGCGTATCCGCGTCGATATCGGTGACGAAGCCTTCTTTGTATTCCCGACGGACCAGACTTTCGATCTGTGGTGTTGTCGTGCTCATGTCATGTCTCGCAAACTGCTGGGATTTTTCCCTATATCTGGGTATGAAAAACCGAGTTCCAAGAGCGCCGAGCCCCTGACGCAAAGCGGGCTGCGCTCAGGGCAAATAATACCTGAGTAATTTAGTCAGGTATAGCGGTGAAAATGGAAAGTGGCCGAAACCAAACCGGCAATCCCATGGTTTACCGGGAAAACCGGGGACTACTACTGGATATATTCACAGAAAACCGCCGGCCATGCCGGTCTCAGCCGTCATTCAAGGCCCCGGTGCGGGCTATTCTGCCCGTCAGCGGGAATCGGGCCAGGCCAGAACCAGAAGCACCGCGCCGATGCTCCCGACTGCCCAGCTGAGCAACGGCGCACCGTGAAACATGACGGGAGCGTAACCGTCAAGCGCGCTGACGATAAACGCCGACAGCACGAGTATGGCGCCAACCATACCGACGAAATGACGCCGCTGTCCCGCTGATATCTCGCGGCGCAGCTTCTCGATTTCTGCGGCCTGGCTTTGGTTGGCAAATTCCGCCTCGCTCAGTTTTCGCATCACATCGTACGCCAGAGAGGGCACCTGCGGCAGGATACGGTTCCATTTTGGGAGCTCCTTTTTGATACCTTCCACGAATGCTCTCGGGCCGACCTGCCGGTTCATCCAGTCTTCGAGGTAAGGTTTGGCGGTTTCCCAGAGATCGAGCTGTGGATACAGCTGGCGGCCCAGCCCCTCGATATTGAGCAGCGTTTTCTGCAGCAGCACGAGTTGCGGTTGTATGGGCATCTCGAAGCGGCGCGCAACCTGGAACAGCTGCAGCACAAATCGACCGAATGATATCTCATTGATAGGTTTGGCGAATATGGGTTCACAAACCGTGCGGATCGCCGCCTCGAATTCTTCGACTCGCGTATGGGGCGGCACCCAACCGGCCCGCAGGTGTGCGTCTGCAACCGCGTGATAGTCGCGGTTGAAAAATGCCAGGAAATTCTCGGCGAGATATCGCTTGTCCGAGTCGCTCAATGTGCCAACGATACCAAAGTCCACCGCTCGATATTGACCGTCTTCCGATACGAAAATATTACCAGGATGCATATCGGCATGGAAAAAACCGTCGCGAAACGCCTGGGTGAAAAAAATTTCCACGCCATTATGGGCGAGCTGACGCATGTCTATGCCCGCTTTTCTGATCGCATCGACGTCGCGTATCGGTATTCCATGAATGCGTTCCATTACCATCACGTTTTGACGGGTGTGTTCCCAATAGACCTTCGGCACGTAGACGATATCTGAATCGATGAAATTCGCCCTCAGCTGGCTGGCGTTGGCCGCCTCCCGCCGCAGATCAAGCTCATCGTGAATGGTCTTGTCGAACTCCCCCACGACCTCGACGGGCCGCAGCCGCGGGCCCTCGTCCCAGTACTGTTCCGCCAGTCCGGCAAGTGCGTACAGCAGATCGAGATCCCTTTCAATGACTTCGTCGATGTCAGGGCGCAACACCTTCACTATCACTTCGGTGCCGTCAAGGAGTTCGGCCAGGTGGACCTGTGCTACCGATGCCGCTGCGACCGGTTCTGCATTGAAATTCCGCAGATGATCTCCCAGCGCATCGCCGTAGGCCTGCTCTACCAGCAGCTTGGCCTGGTCCCCGGAGAACGGGGCAACCTGATCCTGCAGTTTTGCTAGTTCCGTTGCCAGATCCTCGGCCAGCAGATCCGGCCTGGTCGACAGTACCTGCCCGAACTTGACGAATACGGGACCCAGCTCCTCAAGCGCCTCCCGCAGCCTGACTCCTCTCGGGGAATCTTCCGCCGCTCGCCACCACCGCCAGGGCAGTAGCCTGAGCACCGTCCGATAGGGGCGGGAAAGGTGGAGCGTATCCACGAACTCATCGAGGCCGTGCCGGATGAAAACACGAGCGATCCTCGAGAGCCTGAAAAGTTGACGCGGATGAGCCATCGTCCGCTATTCGATTCGTTTTCGCAATCGCTTCACGCGCTGTTCCAATCTGTCCACATCTGCCCTCAGGATATCCGTCTTTTCGATGAACTCATCGACGCGCCAATCCGGCGCCAATATCCTGGCTTCTTCTACCATGTATTCCCCGACATCGAGCCGAAACGATTCCGCCACCTCGCCGAGCCATCTGCGAAACCGCCGCGCACCGCGCCCGACTTGATGCGCGGCGACGTCGCCCACGTAGTGGGAAAACAGTTCCTCCAGGTCAATGTCGATTGCATTGAGAATCTTCTGAAAATCCTGTGCAAGCTCCACATCACCCTCGATCGAGAGCTTCTTGTCCATGAAAACGCGGTTATCACGATTCTTTCCTCCCAGCCCGAACTGCAGGAAAGCGAGCGGAGACCCCCTCAAGGTGATATCCACTTCGCCCGGCCAGTCTTCCCGAACCTGCAGGCCTTCCTCACCGGGAACAATAAAGATCGCTTTGTCGACGACACCGATGTCCATCTTGAAAACCTTTCCCCGCAGCGGGGAAAGGTTTTTTACGGTGTCCGGATCAAGCCTGAGCAGGCGGTTTCCGGCGCGCTCGAGCACCTCGGTGATCATGGCCGTTGCGTCAACAGGACCGCTCCATTAAAACTTGTACCCGGTGTGCACCGCTACAACGCCCCCTGACAAATTGCTGAAATCAACGCGTTCGAATCCCGCCCGCTCCATCATTTCCTTGAGTTCGCCCTGGGGGGGCTGCTTTCTTATCGATTCCACAAGATACTGGTAGCTTTGTCGATCTTTTGCCACCAGCCTGCCAAGCCCAGGGATCACGGTGAAAGAGTAGGCATCATATAGCGCCCTCAACAGGCCGGTGGTGGGACGGGAAAATTCGAGGATGACCAGCTTCCCGCCCGGCCGAAGACAGTTAAACATCGATGCCAGCGCGCGCTCCTGCCGGGTGACGTTGCGCAAACCGAAACCAATGCATATGAAGTCGAAAGCTGCCGGGGAAAACGGCAGGCACTCGGCATCCGACTGTACGTAGCGCACATTGCCGACGTTGCCCGAATCGACTGTGCGCTCTCGGCCCTTTCCCAGCATTGCGCTATTGATATCGGTTACGGTCACCGAACCCTTCGGGCCCACCTTCTTGATCAGAAGCCTGGCAAGATCGCCGCTGCCCGAGGCAACATCCAGGACTTGGTCACCCGGGTGGACCCCACTCAGTCGCACGGCAAAATCCTTCCACAAACGGTGGGCACCCAGCGACATCAGGTCATTCATCACATCGTAGCGATCGGCAACGGATTCGAATACCTCACGTACGAGTCCGGCCTTTCGATCCGAGGACACCTGCTTGAATCCGAAATGGGTGTCGTCTTCAACCATCCGCCATCGCCGCATCATAGGGCTGGGGCCTGCGCTGCTTTCCTGCGTCGTCCAACCGCCGGAGATAGTCGTGCCAGTATTTAGACTTGTTCTTGCCGAGGTCGTACAGGGTGTCCCAGGAATAGATCCCCGTATCGTGGCCGTCATCGAACCTGAAAACGACCGCATAGGTTCCCACCGGATCAATTGCATCGATGTTTACGTTCTCCTTTCCGATCTGCAGCACTTCCTGACCCGGTCCATGACCCCGCACTTCCGCCGAGGGTGAATACACCCTCAAGTACTCGCAGGGCATTTCGAAATGGCAACCGTCATCAAAGGTCACTTCCAGAACGCGGGACTTTTGATGCAGCTTGATGTCGGTGGGTCGGACCGTGCTCGCCATGGGTTGCTCCCTCACTCGTTGAGCCATTCGGCTACCGGATTCGAAAAATAGCTCAATATGCCGTCGGCGCCGGCGCGCTTGAATGCAATGAGGGATTCCAGCACGGTGCTGCGATAGTCCAGCCAGCCGTTTCCAGCCGCGGCGCACAGCATCGAATACTCGCCGCTGACCTGATACACGTACGTCGGCACCTGGAACTCGTCCTTGACCCGGCGGACCACATCCAGATAAGGCATTCCGGGTTTGATCATGACCATGTCGGCGCCCTCTTCGATATCCAGCGCCACCTCCCTCAAGGCTTCATCGGAATTCGCCGGGTCCATTTGATAACTGTATTTGTTGCCGGACCCAAGAACGCCGGACGAACCCACGGCATCCCGGAACGGCCCATAAAAACTTGACGCATATTTTGCAGAATAGGCAAGGATCCGAACATTCGCATACCCCTTCTGTTCCAGTGCCACCCGAATCGCGCCGATTCGGCCATCCATCATGTCCGATGGCGACACCACCTGTGCTCCCGCCTCCGCGTGGGACAACGCCTGTCGGACCAGCACCGACACCGTCTCATCATTGGTCACGTACCCTGCTTTATCGATCAGACCGTCCTGACCATGGCTGGTATAGGGATCTAGCGCGATATCGGTAATGACTCCCAAATCAGGGACCGCTTCCCGGAGGGCGGACACAGCCCTCTGAATCAGGCCATTCGAGTTATAGGCCTCTTCCGCCCGGTCTGTTTTATTTTCGGGAGCAACCACCGGAAACAATACCACTGCCGGAACACCGAGATCATGCAAGCGCCGTGCTTTTTGAATCAGCCGATCGATGCTCAACCGATCCACATCCGGCATCGATGGGACCGGCTCGGCGGCATCGCGCCCCTCCATGACAAATAAAGGTTGAATCAGATCCTCGGGACCAAGCCTGTTCTCCCGCATCAGATCCCGGGAAAACTTATCGCGGCGCATGCGCCGCATTCGTGTGGACGGAAAACCGTGTATGGAAATTTCGGGCATGATATAAAACTCTTTTGTCCGGAAGGTTCGACAGGGTGTGATTGTAATTTACCCGAAAAGCCTGCGGCTGCACACTGCGGGGCGCCGCTTGTATCGCTTCAACAAGATGAATATGGGAAAATATTCGCTTTGACAAAACTTCAGGCCATGATACCGGATTTTACCGAGGCGGAACTCGATACGGTGGAAACTTTGTTGCAGCAGAGATTCAGACGGGAGATCCAGCTGCACCGGGCGGACGCCGATCTGCGGCTGGGCACGGACCCGCATGAACTCACCGAGTGTGCCACGTTGTTCTTCAGGGAACGCGGCTGCAACTTTGCCATTTTCAAAACAGGCTTCAGCGAATATCGATGCCAGTTTTTCTATAATCCATCGGATCAGTACGGCACCGGACACGCGCACTACAACGACCTGACCGAATGCGTCGCGGCTCTCCTGCAGACCCAGGCGGATCATGAGCGCGATACCCGGGGCGTGGCTTCGGGCACCACCGGCGAAAATCTGCTGTAACTACACTTTCACCCAAGGATCATCATGACAATAAAAAACGCGTTTTATGCCCAGTCCGGCGGTGTCACCGCCGTTATCAATTCCAGTGCATGCGGCCTTATTCAGACGGCGCGCAAACTTCCCGACCGGATTGGCACGGTGTTTGCGGGCCGTAACGGCATCATCGGCGCCCTGCAGGAGGAGCTGATCGATACCGGCCAGGAGAGCGATGAAAGCATCGCGGCGCTCCGATACACACCGTCCGGCGCTTTTGGCTCCTGCCGGTACAAGCTGAAAAGCCTGGAGCAAAATCGCCGGGAGTACGAGCGCCTGATCGAGGTATTCGAGGCGCACGATATCGGATATTTCTTTTACAACGGGGGCGGCGACTCCGCCGATACCTGCCTCAAGGTCTCGCAGCTGTCCGAGACACTGGGCTACCCTATCCAGGCCATTCACATACCCAAAACCGTGGACAATGATCTTCCTATAACGGACAACTGCCCGGGTTTCGGGTCCGTCGCCAAGTATGTGGCCGTGTCGACGCTGGAAGCGAGCTTCGATGTCGCCAGCATGGCAAAGACCTCGACCAAGGTATTCATCGTTGAAGTGATGGGCCGCCACGCCGGCTGGATCGCAGCCGCAGGCGGGCTCGCGTCGAGCGACGAGACGCATGTACCGGTGGTGATTCTTTTCCCCGAGATTGAGTTCGATCGTAAGAATTTCTGCCGGCATGTAGATGAACTGGTCCACAGTGACGGCTACGCATGCGTTGTCGTATCCGAGGGCGTGCGGGACCGGAACGGGAAATTTCTATCTGATCAGGGTTTGACCGATGCGTTTGGCCACGCGCAGCTCGGCGGCGTCGCCCCGGTCGTGGCGAGCATGGTCAAGCAAGATCTGGGTTACAAATACCACTGGGCCGTGGCCGATTATTTGCAGCGAGCCGCCCGTCACATTGCATCCGCCACGGATGTCGAACAGGCTTATGCCGTGGGCAAAGCCGCGGTAAAGATGGCCCTGGACGGCGCCAACTCGGTAATGCCCGCGATTATCCGGACATCCGACGATCCCTATGAGTGGGTCATCGAGGCGGCAAAGCTGGATGAAGTCGCCAATGTGGAGAAGATGATGCCCAGGGACTTTATAACGGACGATGGGTTTGGCATTACCGATGCCTGCCGTCGATACCTCGAACCGCTGATCCAGGGCGAGGACTATCCGAGCTACCACCGCGGATTGCCAAGCTATGCGCGCATGAAAAACGTCCTGATTGGCAAGAAACTCGCGCCCTTCGAGATATGACGCTGCAAAAAGCCCGGGAGTTGCTGCAGGACCAGGTCGACTTCGGAGGATTTTACAATCGCAACGCTGCCCGTCTGATACTTGCCGAGGTACAGCGTGAACACGGACAGACGGCGG
>JAHEIO010000143.1 GCA_024639325.1 Gammaproteobacteria bacterium | reverse complement strand
GCTATACCGGTATCGTGGAACGCGAACGGGTCGTGACCTCCGCACCCGTGCTGTTAAAAAGCAGGAGCCTGGCGCCCGTTATCGTGCTATCGGCCGGGCTTCGTGCCTTTGACGGAGTCGAGGACAACCGGTTACAAACCCTGTTTCGAAAAGCATTCGAACTGATTGACGCCGGAATGCTGCAATTCAATGACAGGAATCTGGGTGACAGGTTCAAATGGGTACTCCGGGGGGGCAATGAAAGCGAGGAAAAGATCTTTAGCTAGTTCCTGTCCAGAAAAAGCTTGAGTCATTGCGAGGAGCGCGCCGAAGCTGCGAGCGAAGCGTGGCAGGACGCGGCAATCCAGCGCCGTAGTCAAACAATTTGTTTCACTGGATTGCTTCGCTACGCTCGCAATGAAAGGTATTCTGGACAGGAACTTGCTAGTGCTTCGCGAATGCGCCTTGAATTCGGATACTCGTCGCTTCGCTGAATGCGACAGAATTTACGACGGGGTACACTAGATCCCGGCCGTGGTCTCGAGATAGAGACATCTTGGCTCGGTTATGGTACCTTGAGTGCCCAGCATGAGGGCATAGCGATGCGGGTGGAGACGCCTGACACGCCGTGCCCTTTTTTATTTCTGCAATCAAAATATGCGGCGTATGCAAATGTATCGGATTCTGGTATCGGACAAGCTTGGAAAGGCCGGCTTGGACCGGCTCGGCAAGGAGACAGATGTAGATGTTGATATCAAGACGGGGCTTCCTCACGATGAGCTGATCGATATCATCGGTGATTACGATGCATTGATCATACGGAGCGCCACGCGTGTCGACGCGGATGTTCTTCAGGCCGCCGTTCGGCTGCGCGTGGTGGGTCGTGCCGGTATCGGAATCGACAACGTTGACGTCAGGAAAGCCACTTCGAGGGGCGTAATCGTCATGAACACGCCGCAGGCGAACGCCGTAGCGACCGCGGAACATACCTTGGCGATGATGCTCGCGGTCAGCCGGCACACGGCCCGGGCACACGAGTCGGTGCGCAGGGGAGAGTGGAAGCGATCCAGTTTTACCGGCCAGGAACTTGCGGGCAAGTTCCTCGGCATCATCGGGCTCGGCCAGATAGGCAGACTGGTTGCACAGCGCGCAAAGTCGTTTCAGATGAATATCGTTGCCCACGACCCGTACGTTTCCGAGGAGATCGGCCGGGAGATGGGAATTTCCCTGGTTGACCTGGACGAACTGCTTTCCCAGTCCGACTACATTACCCTGCACACCAGCATGTCCTCTGAAACGGAGAACATGATCAACGAAAAAACAATAGGCATGATGAAGGCGGGGGTGATTCTGATCAACCCGGCGAGGGGAAAACTAATCGATGAATCCGCCCTCGCGGACGCACTCAATAGCGGCAGAATAAAAGCGGCGGCGGTAGATGTGTACCGGAAAGAGCCCCCCGGCGAAAACAACCCCCTCATCGGATTATCCAATGTCCTGCATCTTCCACACCTCGGCGCGAGCACCGAGGAAGCGCAGCGCGACGTTGCGGTACAGATCGTGGAACAGGTGATAGATGCCCTGCGCAACAAGGATTTCCGCAATAGTGTCAACATGCCGTTTATCCCGGGCGCGGATTTCGAGAAGACAATGCCCTACATGAATCTCGCTGAAAAGATCGGTCAGCTTCACTTCCGCATGGCGGCGGCGCCCATCCGCAGCGTCGAGATCGAGCTGCAGGGGGATTCGATAAAGGCCCTTCTCAAACCGATCGCGACCGCTGTCCTCAAGGGCATCCTGCAGGGATTCCTCAAGGAATCCGTTAACTACGTCAACGCGCCGATGCTGGCGGAACAACACGGAATCAGCGTCGCGCAGAGCAAGGGCATAGGCACTCCCAACTATGCGCACCTGATCTCGTGCCGGGTCGGATTCGAAGGCGGCGAGCGTACGATTTCAGGGGCACTGTTTGGCGGAACCCACCCTCGAATCGTGCAGGTGAGCCAATACCATATGGACGTCGATCCCAGCGGGATCGTCCTGGTGATGCTGAACCGTGATCTGCCGGGAGTGATCGGCCGAGTAGGCACGATACTCGGCAAGCACGAAGTCAATATCGGCGAATGGCGGCTTGGCCGGGGTGAGAAGGGAACGGAGGCGCTGTCGTTCGTCAATCTGGACAGCTATCCTTCCGATGAGGCTATTGCGGAACTGAAATCCGTGGAAGAGGTCGTCAAGCTGGAAATCCTGACGCTGTAAGCGTATTCGATTACCCGGCTGGGTCCCGGTTTTTTCGCAGAAGCTCCATTACCAGGTCTCGGTCGGCATCGAGTTCCGGTGCGGCGGATCGCCGGCCCGGATCTTCGAAGCCCGACAGCTTGATCGGATTTCCGGCCATCCGGAAGTCGCCGCCAGACTCGCTCGCAGTGTGTATGATCATGTTGCGTGCACTGATCTGCTCGTCGTTCACCACCTGCTCGATATTGTTGATCGGCCCGCTGGGTACACCCGCCTCCCGCAGGACTATCAGCCACTCCTCCGCGGACTTACCCCGCAGTGCCTTCTCGATCTCGGGTTTCAAAGATTCATGATTGCGTGTGCGCAGGTCGTTGGTTTCAAATCGCGCGTCGACGCCAAGGTCGGTTCTGCCCAGGGCTTTGCAGAGCTTTTGGAACAGCATGTCGTTACCCGCGGCAATCACGATATGATCGTCGTTGATCCGGAAAGCGTCGAAAGGTGTGATGGATGGGTGGCGCGCCCCCAGAGGCTCGGGGATCTTGCCCTCCGAGAGGTAGCGGCTGACCGCGTTTTCAAGGATGGCGAGCTGGCAATCAAGCATCCCCACATCCACCATCAACCCCTTGCCCGTCCGTTCACGGTTGATGATGCCCGCTAGGATGCCCGACAATCCGAAAAGTCCGGCGGTGATATCCCCGACGGACGTGCCCACCCGTGACGGTGCGCTTCCAGGATGGCCGGTGACGCTCATGATGCCCCCCATCGCCTGAACGACCATGTCATAGGCCGGCAGTTTGCAGTACGGGCCGGTCTGGCCGAAGCCGGATATGGCGGCATAGACCAGCCGCGGATTCATCTCCTGCAACGCCTCCCAACCATAGCCAAGCTTGTCCATCGTACCCGGTCGATAATTCTCCACCAGAATATCGGCTCGACGGACCAGGCCATCGAAGGTTTGCCTGTCCTCCGACGCTTTCAGATCCAGCGCAATACTCTGCTTTCCCCGATTGAGTGACGAAAAGTACGCCGATTTGCCTTCCATGAACGGGCCGAAGTGGCGGGCGTCGTCGCCGGTTCCTGGCACCTCGACCTTGATGACGCGGGCACCCAGATCCGCCAGCACCATGGTCGCATAGGGGCCGGCTAAAACCCGCGTCAGGTCGATCACGAGCAATCCATCTAGTGGTCCGATTGTGTTCATTTGTTTTTTGCTAACCTAAGGCTGAAGATAATACCGGTGGCAGATACTGCGCGAAGTATGCAATACATTCGTTTGTGGATACAATTCCGCAATCGAGCCGCTGCCGGCCGGGTACATCGCCGAACGAACACGTGCTCGTTCAACGCTCCGCCGCACTGCTGGAGTAACCGAATACACGTGAAGATCGCGCAGTTCCAAAAATTTGGAAAACCCAAGGAAGTTATCGCCTGCGTCGAGGCGGGCGAGCCCGGGGATCCGGATGCCGACGAGGTGCTGATTGAAATCGACGCGTTTCCGATCAACCCTGCGGATCTGCTTACGCTGAGTGGCAACTATGCTTCCCGGCCACGGTTGCCCGCCACGCTGGGCGCGGAAGCGGTGGGTCGCGTCGTTGCAGCCGGCTCGAAAGTGAACAATGTTTCGATCGGCGACGCGGTAATGCCCCTCGGGCGCGACAACTGGGTGCAGCGGAAAAAGGAAAAAGCGTCCAGGGTGATAAAGCTGCCCGAGATGGATACCTTTCAGGCAGCGATGCTCAAGGTGAATCCTGCCACGGCTTGGTTCATGTTGAGCGGCCATGTCGAGCTGGCGGAAGGCGACATGCTGATACAGAATGCCGCCAATTCGGGCGTCGGATTGAATCTCATAGCGCTGGCCGAGTCGCGCGGCGTCAAGACCATCAATATTGTCCGGAGGTCCGACGTAATTCCACTGCTAAAAGAGGAATACGGAGCATCCGAAGTACTAATCAACGGTCCGGACATCATCGATCGAGTCGCCGATATCGTGGGTGACGGGATCTTGAAGCTTGGCATCGACGCTATCGGAGGTGACTCCACTCGCATACTGGCGAGGTGCGTTCAACAGGACGGAATCGTGGTGAACTATGGTCTGTTGGCGGGAAAGCCGTGCAGTGTAGATCCTCACGATCTGGTATTCAGGGGCGTAACGCTTACCGGGTTCTGGCTGTCAAGGGTGATCGAGAAGATTGAATCGGAGGCGCTTGAAAAAATATACCAGGAACTGGGTGCATTGGTGAACATGGGTACGCTGAGAGTCCCCGTGGAAAAGACGTACCCCCTGGAGCGCATAAAAATAGCGGTTGAGCACGCGGGCAGACCGCGTCGTGACGGCAAGATCCTGGTTCTTCCAAATGGCTGAGGAGCTGGAATCAGCGGCGGGCGAATGGCGACAACGCGGACGAAGGCGAGGAAGTGCGGCTCGATGACTTTCGCCTGGTGTAACAGAGATATTCCGTGTCCAGGCAAGTGAGCTCCAATCCGGTCTGGGAAAGGACGGCGCCCGGCGCTGACACCTACCCCGCTCTCGAGGGCAAGGGCCGGGCCGAAGTGGTGGTGATAGGGGGTGGTTTCTGCGGGTTGTCCGCGGCGCTGCACCTGGCCGAAGCGGGTCGAACGGTGGTACTGCTGGACAGCCACGAACCCGGCTGGGGCGCCTCGGGCCGAAATGGCGGTCATGTGATTCCCGGATTGAAACTCGATCCCGATCGGCTTTCAAAACACTATGGCGTTAAAACCGGGGAACTGATGTCTGACGCAACGGCAAGGGCGCCGGATCTGGTATTCGATATCATCGAACGCCACTCGATCCAGTGCAGTCCACGCCGGACGGGCTGGATACAACTGGCCGCGGGTCCGAACGGTTTGCGCCTGATCGAGGACCGTGTGCGGCAAATGCAAACAAGGAGCATCGACGTCGAGATTCTGGACCGCAACGCCGTCATCGAATCGACCGGCGCCGAGGGCTATGTCGGAGGATTGATCGACCGTAGAGGAGGCAATATCAATCCGCTGGCCTATGCACGCGGTCTGGCTCGCGCGTTGACTTCACACGAGGCCACCATCTACGGTCGAAGCAGGGCGCTTTCCATCAAGCAGATCAAGGGCAAGTGGGTGGTCGAGACTGAGTCGGGGCAGATGACGTCCACGCGGCTCGTGTTGTGCACCAACGCCTACACAGACAATTGTTGGCCCCGGCTGGCAAAAACCATCGTACCTTTCGTCACCGGTGCCGTTGCCACAGAACCACTACCGCAATCCCTGCGCGAGTCGATTCTTCCAGGCGGACAGGCCGCGGCCGACAATTGCCGCCTGCTTTCCTGGTTCGGGCTCGATCCCGAGGGCCGTCTCATCTTCGGAGGACGAACGGGCACCTGGTCCGAGTCGACCAATTCGTCAGATTACCGTGACCAGATCCGCAGGATGCACGGAGCATTTCCAGGACTGAAAAACATCGCCGTGGAACACCAATGGTGCGGCAAAGTCGCCCTCACCGCGGATCACCTTCCACATGCGCACAAACTCGCGTCGAACCTCTACACGGGACTGGGCTTCAACGGCATGGGCGTTGCGATGTCGACGCTGATGGGCAAGTTTCTGGCGCAGTTGGTCAACGAGGACAGCGAAGGCGCCGTGTTTCCGCTTTCACCGCTCAAGACCTTGCCGCTGCACGGGTACCTCGTGCCCGTGGTGAAGACGGTGGTTCTTTGGAAGAAATTCCTGGATCGATTCTATCCCTAGGACTCATCAACTATGTATTGATGAACCAGCGTCTTTTACCGATGGACATCGGCGCGTGGGCGCGCCTCCTACAAGTTCAGTTGGATGCCCGTTCACGTAGGGTAGGAGCGGCGCCCTCGCCGCCTTTGATCAAGCATTCCCTGCTTGATTCAGATGCACAACGACGGTGGTGTTACCCTACTAGCCCGCATTTCTCACCAGGCGGCTATAGAATCTCGTTAAGCATGGCAAACATTGAGGTCTATAGGATTTGTCCAAAAAACAGTGTGTCTTGGAAACGCCTATCCCGGCGCTGGCTGGTCCAGGCCCCGATGTACTTGGGCTTCATTCGATCCATAGCACCGGCTATGCATCTCACTCCAGCCCGGCGTTCATCGGCACCCGTCCTGCGCAATCGCTCGGGATCCTGGTGAGAAATGCGGGCTAGCTATGTGGAAAGCACAATCAGAAACGCTGCAGGGCGATATCATCCGTTTTCGTCTGTTTCAGAAAGATCTCCCAATCACCTATCGGGAGGTAGTCGAGCTGCTGCGCCATAGTGCGGGATTCCGTGAGTGGTTCAGCTCCACTCTGGCTGCCGCACCCATGCAGGCGTGTTTCTGGGAAAGCCGTCCGGTGACTGTGGCGAATGTCGACGACGCTTACGAATACGTGCTGATCGACGCACCGATGCTGGCGAATCAGTC
>JAHEIO010000056.1 GCA_024639325.1 Gammaproteobacteria bacterium | reverse complement strand
TTCGACGCATCCTAAGCGCCTCATCCCTTCGGGGCTACCGCGAAAAATCGCTCCCGGCGATTTTTTCAGCCCGGCGTTCATCGGCACCCGTCCTGCGCAATCGCTCGGGATCCTGGTGAGATATGCGGGCTAGGGCATCGCGGTTCCGTACACGGCCTCGCTCGGTCTGCGAGGCGACGTTCCGTTCGACCCCGGCGCGCAGCGTTTCGATCCAGTCACGGCCAATCGCCTGTCTAAGGCAGAAAACACCGTCACGGGAATAGTCTTCGATCTGTTGAATTTCGCATTCGAATCCAGCGACCGTCAAGGGTAATAGAACAGGCGAACTCCGGCAGAGCTATGGTTGGCACCGATAAAGAGTTCAAAGGGGCTTGAGCGTCAGTTCCTCAGCGCTGGCCCGCAAAAATCCGTATTTTTCGTAAATCGATTGGGCTCGGTCGGTCGCGAGATATGCGAGGAATTTTTGCGCATTCTCAATGTTTCGTCCATTGCTCACAATACCGATCGCGTAATTTACTTTATCCTGTTTATTCAATGGCGCAGGTATGGCGACGCCTTCCACCGGCCGTCCCTCCGCTTTTGCGTGTACTACCTCTGTGGTCCATACGATTCCAACATCGGCTTCACCCTTTTCCAGGCGATCCGGCGTCTCTCTGTGATGACGTGAGGTAAACCATGTCTTGCCTTCTATCGCCCAGCAGCTTCGGCATTCCGCGCCAGCGGTGACTTTCTCGTACAAATCAAGGTCCTTCAGCATCTCACTGCCGTAGAATTTGAAAATGCCCTCCGTCAAAGGATTCGGATGAGACTGCACTATGTCGTCGCGCCCGAGATCTTCCGCTCCTTTGATGTTTTTTGGATTGCCGGCGGCGACCATCAGTTCCAGTTTGTTGTGAATGTAGATCATATGATCGCTCATCACGCCTTCCTTCTTGAGGCGCTTTAAATGATCGACGTTGACGCTGGCAAAAAGGTCCGGGTTCATGGCTGTTTTCTGCCCATCGATCTCGCCTTGCCGCAGGATTTGCCCCTTCAATATCTGCCCGGGTGGAATGGTCTCGACGTATATGGCTTTTATTTCATTGTTTTTTGACTGGAAATCCTGAATCAATTCTTCCATGACCATAAATTGATTACCGGCCAGGTACATGACCAGGTCGGCAGTGTAGGAGTCACCGATTTGTCCATATGAAATCGAACCGTCTGCATTAAACGTACGGTAGTCCTTGCCGTGTCCCGCGTCCTTGCCTGCGGATGTTGCAATCACCGGGAATACGGCAAGAGTCAGCGCGGCAACCAGGGCCGAAATCATTTTATCGATTTTCATTGGTAACATTCCTCCTGTGGAAATGATTCGACGTGGATTCAACAGAATTGGAACGGCGCGAATTCACATTTTTTCTAATCCTGACACATTACGCTTTTGCGTCGAATTGATTCGATATCCCATTGGGGATGGAGCCTTAATGTCAGAAATGTTTCTTTCCGGTGAACTCTCGACCCATATTTATCACCGGGCCTCCTTAAATTCTTGCTAAGGACTTACAATGCAAGGGGAACTCAGATCAATCCAGCACTGTTGTGTATTCCTATAATAACTTCTGAATTGCCGTGTCCTGCCACGCTTTGCTCGCAGCTTCGACACGCGATGACACTATTAATCAGCTTACCTAGGTTTTTTGTTATTGAATAAAGGACAGTCTGTATCGGCAACGCCGGTGATCTTGGTTTTATCGCTTAGGGAAAACCGGTCATACCTTGCCGGCCTGACGCCATTTTTCAAAGGCGGCTTTCACCTCTCTGTCCGCCGCCATCAGGGCCTCATCGGGCGTCATTTTCCCCTTGGCTACTTCCGCGAACATATTCGAAACCACCCAGGTGCTGAATATTTCATCGATTGCAGCATGCGCGTATCCAGGATAACCCAGACTCGTGGTCCATTCCGATACATCTTCGAGCACCCTGTATTTGTCACTGGGACTGGCCGTTGGATCTTCCGCAATCAGCTGTCTGACGTCGGGAACTGATTCTGGAAAGCAAGGAAAGTTGTAAAACTTGCTTGCCAGAAAAGCTTTACGAAAATCCCCCACGTAGTCCACCAGAAACTGTTTGGCGCCTTCGATGTTCTTTGAAAACTTCCAAATCACGTATAAATCCATCAAGTGGATGAGGCCGATTTGACGCACCGGCCCCGACGCCGCCTTGGAAAGTAAAATGCGGTCCGCTATGGGAATGTTCTGGGACTCGCCCGCGCGGGTTATGGAGATCGCGTTCAATGCCAGCGAACCGCCTCCAGCCAGCATCAACCGGTTGTTGGAAGAAGGATCCCAGGTAAATACCTCATCCGTCATGGCTTCGTCGTATAGCGCTTTGACGAATTTGATTGACTCCCTGGTCTGAGGGGATTTGATCACGGGTTCACCGTGTTCATTCTGTACCGACGCTCCAAACGAGTGCATTATTGACCGCAACGCCATGTTTGAATCCAGCTCCGGTGCCAGTCCTATACCGACCGGCACGCCGTGTTTCCGTCTGATTTTCGCACCACCATAGCGGATCTCGTCCCATGACGACGGGGTCATGCCAACGTCGTCCCACAGGTCTTGTCGATAGTTCACTGGATCGGGAACGTAACTGCACGAGAAGCCGAAGTACTTTTTCGTTTTTGGATTAAACGTGCTTTTGATCGCGAGATCTATCGGCTGCCCATATTTGCGCTCGCATTCTTGGTATATTTCAGCGTGGTCAATCGCATGGTCTTCGAATGTCGGTGAGGGCCTCAAGAACATGAACAGGTCATGGCCCTTCCCCGCCGCGATTTCCGCGGCGGCTCGGCTGTTTAGGCTCGTCATGCCGACGTTGTCCACAATCACTTCCGTATCGTTTTGTTCGCCCCATTTTTTTGTGTATACGTTATTGAACCATTTGTCATATGCGGGCACGAAGTGATTCCATTGCAGAATCCTTAGGGTCTTTCGTCGACCGTACGCGTAGCGCGGCACCATGAAACTGGCTGGCGCGCTGGCTGCCAGCGCGGAAGATCCGACCGTTTTGAGAAAGCTGCGGCGTGAATGTAGTTTGGTTCGTTCCCCGGTTTTGGTTTTACGATTATTCATATCAAATAGCTAACCCAAGCTTGGCGATCGTTATGCAATTTCCCGAGCCGGCGCCGTGAACATCCTGTTTTCAAACCATTCAGTGAGTTCTTTCGGCGGCATCGGTTTACTGAACAAGTACCCTTGAGCTTCATCACAGTGGTGTCGATGCAAGAACTCCAGCTGTCCCTGGTGTTCGACACCTTCCGCAACCACCTTCAGTCGTAGATTGTGCCCAAGCTCTATGGTGGACTTGACGATTAGTGCGTCACCTGGATCCTCGAGTATATCCAAGGTGAACGACTTATCGATCTTTAGCGTATCTACGGGCAGATGCTTGAGCAGGCTCAGCGAGGAGTATCCTTTGCCGAAGTCGTCGATCGATATTTCCAGGCCCAACTGCTTGAGTTCGGAAAGCAAGCCGGCGCCAACCTCGAGGTTTTCGATAAGCAGGCTCTCGGTCACCTCCACCTCGAGGTAGCGGGCATCCAGTCCCGTCTCGGCCAATATGTTGACAATCGCCGTGACCAGTTCTTCGTTGAACTGTGCCGCCGATATATTGACCGAGATGTTTAAATCCGGGAAACCATTTTCATGCCAGTACTGCATTTGATTGCATGCGGTTTCCAGCACAAACTTGCCGATAGGTATGATCAATCCGGTCTCTTCAGCGACTGAAATAAACCGGTCCGGCGTAATCAGGCCATGCTCCGGGTGATCCCAACGAATCAGGGCCTCGACTCCAACTGTATCTCCAGTTTTGATATCGACTCTGGGCTGATATACCAAACGAAACTGGTTATCCGCCACGGCGTTGTGTAACTGTGTTTCCAGGGACAACCTGGACTGGACTTGTTCGTAAATGGCGGGGGAGTAGAACTGGTACTGATTTCGGCCCGAGTTTTTCGCTTTATACATGGCTGCGTCAGCGTGCTGCAGCAGCTCTTCCGTCGTTTCGCCGTCGCGCGGACATACACTTATACCAATACTGCATGTCGTATAGAGCTCTTTTCCGTTGATGACAAAGCGTTTAGCAATGACTTCGTTGATGCGACCCGCGACCGCTCCAGCGTCTTCCACTTCGTGTAAACCGCCCAGCAAAATGATAAATTCGTCTCCCCCCAGGCGTGCGATCGTATTTCTATCCACCATTGGAAGTTCCGATGCACTCAGGTCGAGGCCCTCGAAGTCGATTCTGTCGCCCTGGCGAACGCCACGTTGCAGCCTTTTGCTTACCTGCCGAAGCAGTTCATCTCCGGCGCTGTGACCAACCGTATCGTTAACTTTTTTGAAGTGATCCAGGTCCAGAAAAAGGATTGCCGCATATCGATCCTGCCGGGATATCGGGGATAAAGCATTTTTCCCATGCTCATTCAGGAGGGTTCGGTTGGGCAGCCCGGTAACTTCATCGTAGTAGGCCAGATGGCGTATTTTCTGTTCCGTTTCCTTTCTTTCCGATATGTCCTGAATGGTGCCGACGACTCGGTTCTTGCGTCCGGAAAGATCGTATCCAACGACGATTTCGTGCTGAACTATGCGTTCCATCCCGTCCCGGCGCTTTATTCCGGTTTCCAAACCGAAACTTTCATTGACGCGAATCGCTTTGTTGAGCTTTTTCTCAAAGGTTGCGCGGTCATTTGGATCGATGTACTCGTAGAAGTCCGGTAATGTTATCGTCGCGCAATCCTTTTTCAATCCCAGGGTAGCCCGTGCTTGCTCGGACAAAGCTATGGCATCCACTGCGGATTCATACTCCCAATGTCCGAGCTTGGCAATTCGTTGGGCGTTGGCAAGTCTTCCTTCCGTTGTCTTCAGCTCCATGAAGGGTCTCGACAAAAAGCGTGAAATGTAAAGAGACAGGAACAACAATACCAACACGGAGATGACCAGGACTATAGTAAAAAACTGAATAGCCGGCTTGAGATCTTTCAGCAGAAGCGATCGAGGAATCTCGATCATCAAGCGAAAGAAGGGCTGATTGGGAACGATGAAAAAATCCCTGAATGCAACCATGCCTCTGTCTGAGGTCCGCATCAAAGTGCGATCCTGCTGATACCGGGGAAGTGCCTCGCCGAGTTCGAAGAGCCCGTCGCCGCCCTCGGGTCGCTGCAGGATTTCGCCGTCGGGAGAGAATATCCACAGCGGGTTTTCGCCGAAGAACTTCACCTCCCGCAGATCCGACAAAAAATCGTCGAACATTTGGTGAATCATGATCACTCCGCCAAATCCCCCGGTATCCAAATCGAGCTTGGCGATGCCGGCGACCGCCTGTACCAAATCATCTTCTACAACAAACGGTCCTTGTACCTGTGTCTCTCTGGGCGGCATGAACCACTCCATTCCGCCCGATGACAGCAATATCGGGGTCGCCTCCAGTTGATCAAATAGCCTGCCCGCGGCTTCGCTGACATTGGGGTGTAGCAAGCTGTTTAGTTGGGTGTCGGTGGTAACTTTCGAGTTCTTCAGCATGCTGATGGCGGCTTTCCCATCCGCATCCAAGAAGACAATGTGATGATACGAGCTGAAGTCTTGCAGCACCTGGCGGAACTTGGTTTCGATCTTTCCGCGAATCAGCAGCTGCTCTTCTTCGGAAGCGCTCAGAAAATCGTCCAGCAGGGGATCGTTGACTAGTGATCTTAGAGACCGGTTCAGGTTTGTTCGATATTCAGCGTCGAATTTGTCGCGGATGATTTCAATCTGTTGGGTGACATTTTCAGTGGTTCTTTTCTGTATGGAATTCCTGCTGAAGGAATAACCAACGAACATCAATATCCCGCTGGTTCCAATCGTGAGCGCCAGCAGGACCAGGAAAGCCCTCAGGAAAAAGCTTGTTCCCCTTCCATTGAAACGTGATGTCGACGTCAAATCAATGCCTCAAAGCGATTGCTTCTTCAACGATTTCGTCGATGAAATCCATCTTGTCGTCAAGCGAGATTCCCAGCATCTCGGCGCGCACCCGGTTGACCATAAACGGTCCCCTGGGAGGCGTCTTGGTTCTCATATGTGCCGGGTTCAGCCCCTGCTCGAGAATATCCAGTGCCATTTCAAACGCCATGTATCCCTGGTTGTAACCGGAATCATTCGCTGTCAGCAGCATGCCCTCGTAGACAAACTGGTCCTCGTGTGAAGCTTCGGGTCGCCTGATATTCTCCAGATACCATTTGCCGACGGTCAGCATATCGACGTGATTACCAAGATCGTCACGCATGGTGTCGTGGTTAAGAATGAAAAAAGCATCGACCTGCTCGGCAAGTTCGAGCGCCGCCGCTTTGAATTCCGAGAACAAATTGGTTGTAACGACGGATTCCAGTTTGAGGGGGAGCTGGCCGGTTCTCGAAAGGGCCTGGATTTGCTTTATCTTGGGGCGGCTGGAAACGGAATCGCAGGCCAGTATAGCGAATGTCTTGGCTTCCGGGACAAGCCTGTGCAGCAATTCCAAACTCTCCTTGTGGTAACCGGCCTGCCACACGCCCGTTACGTTGTGACCCGGTTTGTCCATGCTTTCGACGAGGCCGTATTTGAGAGGCAATCCGTTAATCCCCCAGAACACCACGGGCACGTCACGATCCAGCAATTGGTTTCCTATGTAGTTGGCCGCGTTATCGTCTCCCAACAGGACCAGGTCGGGTTGAAATTCCTGTATTTTTTCCATGATCTCTGTGGTTACGGCGGCGATATGCTTCAAGCTGTCTTTTTTCTTGGTGTCCATCCACACCTTTCGAACAATCATGCGCGAACTGGTGACGCCATCGTGCCGCGTAAATTCCTCGATCTGACGTTCATTGTCCAGGTAGCCGTATTTCAGCATCGCTTCGGTAACGCCTTTGTGCGTCGACTGTGACCACAGGTAGGTTCTGTCGTAGCTGCTGACGATGAATATTCGCTTTTTTTTGTAATCATCACCGTATGCCAACGTGGAAAAGAACAGCCACATTGCCAGGCAGATCAGCGTCAGGCCGAAACCGGTCGACGCCCAACCAGCGAGTTCGAGCCCGGAGCGGCAATTCGAACATTGAACGGCGTGCGGTGTTATGGATTGGCGCCTTGCGGCCAAATGGGCAGATTCCCGGGTGCCCATACACCCTGGGTCCAGATTGATCACGGTTGCACCCCCCGGCTCGTGCGTCACGTTAATTTTCGACTGATTCCTTAGTATCAAGATAGCAGCCGATACCCGAATATCCAGGTTTTAGGCGGGTTTAATCAATCGGGATCCGCCGCGTCGGGGAAAGGAACGGCACTACAGGTCAGGCCGCTGGGGCGTTGATCCTGACCGCCACCGAGTAGCCGCGTGCCGAGTAGCCCAGGTATTCGTAATTCAATCGAAATTCCGACACGAACTCGTTGAATGCCTTGTATTCGTGCTGCCTCCAGCCTGGATAGTTGAAGTATTCGTCGAATACGATAACCGTACCCGGGACGATTCGTTCGGCCAGGCCCCAAAGAACGATTTTCGCGGATGAATACAGATCGCAGTCGACGTGCAGAAGAGCAACCGGCTCGGGGTGTTCGTGCAGAAAATCGGGCAGCGTCCGGTCAAACCAGCCGACGTGAAGTTCGACATTGTCACGCAGGTCCGTGGGAGGCTTACCTTTGAGGCTGAATTTGCCGGCTGGAACACCGCCCCAGTCCTCCGGTAGTCCCTCGAATGCGTCAAATCCGTGTATCGTTTCTCTGGTTCGTCCGGCAATGTGGTTGATTGTCGTACCCGTATACACACCGAATTCGAGATACAAGCCTTCAATCGACACCGCGTCGATCGCCTGATCGAGCAAATGGGGCGGATCGAAAGCGCCTTCGACGTGACCGAGGTTCGCGTTCACGAAACCGGCGGCCTCTTCGGTTGCCTGCCGCATCAGCTCTTCGCGTATGTCGTTGGGAAGCAGGGACCAGTGTGTTAATAGCGTTGCCGGCCGGATATTGGTGTGTTTCCACAAGCGAATCTTTATTTCCGGGTCATCCAGCATTTCTACCACCATTGCGGCCACGCGTGACTTGACCTGCGGGTGTTCCAATACGCGCAACAGTGGACGCAGCAGAAAGTTTTTCAGCGATGTAAACAAGTCGATGTTCTATCCGATGCTGCGACGCGGCGTCAACCGTTTACTGGCTGATACAACGCGCCTTCGTATCCGGAGACGTGCTGATGTACCGGGTAATGACCAGCATCGATTCGAGTGATGATCAGGCCAAACGGATAGGGCAATAGGAACTGGGGGTGTAACTTTTTGAATTGTTACACCCGATCGCGCGCAGGGCATATGTGTTGATTTTCATTGCTGATTCACGTCCCAGCCGCAGGTTTCGGCGCAACAGCCGTTCATTCTGTTACACCCCCAAAATTCGTGCTTTTCACTCTTCATAGGGCTTTGTCTGCCGGATTTTGGCGCTGCATATCGTACCCCCGTTTGTTGGTATGTTTCTTGCACTACGATAGACGGGCGCTTGGCGACACCGTTTCGGAGCGAGCCAATTAAAGACGCCTTACCATGAATCCATCACGAGGAAAAGACCATGAAACAGACACAGGACCTTAAAGCAAAAATGAGATCGGCCGCACTCATGAGCGAAATCGAAATTGCGAAAAAAAGCAGCCATACCGGCGCCATTGGCCTGCTCGTCAGAGTCACGCTGATCGTTGTCTTTAGTTACCTGATTCTCACGTCCTATGTTTTATTCGATGCCGCAGGTCCGGTATTCATCAGCGCGCTCTTTATTGTTGCTCTGTTCATTCCCACTCTCTACCGGGCTGTAAACAATAGGGTCAAAAGACACAAGAATCGGAGTATAGATGCCAATCTGGCAGCGAAGTCTCCGCAGGAAGGTTGAATACACCTGATCCGTCTTTTTTCCCGCAGATAACCAAAAGGGTTAGGAAAGTGAACAAGTATCTCGATTTCATTAAGTTCGACGGCAGAACGAAAACTGCCTTAATGCTGATGCTGGGTGTAGCCGCCGGACTGGCCGCGATGCCCGTATTGGCGACGGCCGCCGCCTCCGAAGCACAGGAAATGAACTGGTGGCAGATGGGAATGACGCTGCTGGGTGGCCTGGCGGTGTTCCTGTTCGGCATGGAGCAGATGGCCGAAGCCCTCAAGAAGGTCGCCGGCGACAGCATGAAGCATATACTCGCCCGGCTCACCAATAGCCGTATCATGGGTTTGATTACCGGGGCCTTCGTTACCGCGATCATCCAGTCCTCGTCAGTTACGACGGTCATGCTGGTCGGGTTCGTCACCGCCGGGCTGATGTCTTTGTCTCAGGCCATCGGCGTGATCCTCGGTGCCGATATTGGTACCACCGTAACGGCCCAGATCGTCGCCTTCAAGGTCACCAAGTACGCGCTCCTGTTGGTAGCCGTAGGCTTCGGATTTGTGTTTCTCGGGAAATCCGACCATATCAAGCAGTACGGCCACATGGTCATGGGCCTGGGCTTGATTTTCTTCGGTATGGGCATAATGAGCGAAGGTATGTACCCGCTGCGCAGCTACCAGCCCTTCATTGAACTGATGGGAAGCGTATCCAATCCGGTGATCGGCATCTTGGTGGCAACCCTGTTCACCGCCCTGGTGCAGTCCTCGTCGGCCACCATGGGCGTGGTTATCGCCATGGCATTGCAGGGACTTATCAGCCTGGAAGCGGGAATCGCGCTGGCTCTCGGTGCAAATATCGGGACCTGTGCCACCGCCGGCCTGGCGGCCATTGGTAAACCCAGGGAAGCGGTGCGAGTGGCGGTAGCCCACGTCACCTTCAAGATTGTGGGTGTCGTTCTCATCATCCCGTTCATACCATACCTCGCGGAGCTCGTACGTGAGATCTCGCCGGCCGCGGAAGCGGGTCTGCTGGGAATGGATAAACTGGCAGCCGAGACACCACGCCAGATTGCCAACGCTCACACCATATTCAATGTCGGCATCGCAACCCTGTTTCTGCCTCTCGCCGGCCAGTTCGCCCGTTTCTGCGAATGGGTCGTTCCGGACAGATCGATGGAAGAGGAGGCGCTGGTGCGCCCAGCTTACCTGGACGAGGCGTTGATCGGCACGCCATCTCTTGCCCTGGAGCGCGCGCGATACGAGATTGGCCATATGGGGGAATACATCAATCAGATGCTCGAAAAGAGCATGCCCGCCCTGCTGGCAGGGGACCGGGAACGGATCAAGGAAATTTCCGAGATCGATGACAAGGTGGATGTTCTCTACTCGGAGATTGTCACCTATCTGGGCAAGGTCGGCAGAAAACAGTTGACGGATTCACAATCCCAAACACTTTCAGCCCTGTTGTCCGCTGCAAATGACCTGGAGAGTATCGGCGACATTATCGAAACCGATACCGTCAATCTGGTGGAGCATTGCATTAACAGTGACGTACGCATCGGCGAGGCTACCAAGAGCGTACTCAGCAATCTTCACCAAACCATCTCGCAAAGCGTAGACCGTGCAATGAACTCCGTTGCCAGGAACGACGTGAAATCGGCCCAGAATGTTATCGGCATGAAGAACACCGTTCAGACGCAGGTAGCGGATGCGGAGCAACACCAGGCGCAAAGATTGGTCGCCGATGCGCCGAACCGGATTGCCACATATTCGGTAGAGATGGAAGTCATCGAGAAACTCAAGCGCATTTACTACTTCGCCAAGCGCATGGCCAAAACCGTTGAACTCGGCGCGGCTCCGGTGACCGAGCAAGCGGCATAGAGGAGCGTGCAATCGAAATGGAGGCACACACGGACTTGCGTACCTGTTCGCATGTGCGTGTGTGTTCGATTCGATAGTTGGCCACTTAATTGAGTATTTAGATTAGGATAGCCCTCCTCAATATATTTATAGGCGGACACTGCCATTGCACGTTTCAGCTTCCGATCACGCAGAGCACGTGACGCGTTCGGGAAACCAACTGACTGATCCCACGCGAGTTCTGTTTGGATCGGATAGCGGTATTATCTGGCTGGTTGCCATCGTTGGATTGAGTCTCTCGCTGGCCGCCCTGTTGCTGATTCGGCAACAGCTCGAGGTCCACAGGATACAGGAATTCGAGTGGGTGGCGCACAACCGAGTCCGTGCTTTGCACCATGGGTTGGAAAACAGCATACGCGCGGTTACGATACTTCAGGATCATGTTACCGCGTCGGACGGCGTCAACGAGGAGGAATTTCAGGCATTCGCCGAGTCGCTTCTGGTTCGTTATCCAGGTGTTCTGACGCTGATGTGGGTGCCGTTGGTGAGAGGATCCGACGGCGCCGAGCGTTTTCCTGCAACACACATCGCCCCGGAGGAGGGTGGTGGTATTCCGATTGGTTTCGATCTCGGCTCGATGGCCAGCTCGGCGGAGACGCTGTTCCGCGCCCGCGAGCAGGGGCGAATTTCAGCCAGCGGACGTATGCCGGACCCGACGAAAGATAATGGCATTGAATACGGATTCATGGTGGCCAGTCCGGTCTTCGATTTAGGCGGCTCCGTCATCGGGGCCGATCAGCGTACGTCAGATCTAGCCGGATTCGTGGTGGGGTTCTTTAATTTCGGCACATTGACCAGCAACGCTATCTCGATTCTGGAACCGCGAGGGGTGGAAATCCTGATCCTCGATGAATCCATGACCGCCGACGAGCGTTTCCTGTACTTTTATTCGAGCCGCCTCTCTCCAGTAAATATCGGCGCTGATGACTTTCAAAGCTGGCTGGAACACGAACAAGAGCCCAAGGTCGTGGATTACGTGCAGGTCGCAGATAGGCGGCTGACAATTGTGTGCGGACGCACCGAACAGTTTCGAAGTGCCGAGGCTTTTCGCCAAGGGCCCTGGACGGTATTGATCACCGGTCTGCTGTTCACCGTTCTCCTGTCTTTTTATCTTGCCAGGATCCGGGAGAACATCCGCCAGCGATCCGCCATGGAACAGCAGCTCGTCGAGCGTGAGGAATTGTTCCGTCAAATGACCGAAACGGTGGACGAGGCGTTCTGGGCAACATCCACGAATGTCGATGAGCTGCTTTACCTCAGCCCGGCCTACAACACGATTGTTGGTGCTGAAAGCGGCGCGGAACAGGCATCCCTGCTGGGCGCGGTTCATCCCGATGACCGGCCGGCGCTGACCGAGGCACTGGAGCGCACCTGTCGAGAGGGCACCGAAACGGAAAAGGTCCACCGAATTCTGCGTGTGGACGGAAAGCTGCGCTGGGTAAGCACCAGGGGTTTTGCCGTTCGGGACAGCGCGGGCCAAATTTACCGCCTGGTTGGGTTTGTCGACGACATCACGGAACGCAAGCTGGCGGACGAAGCGCTGCGCGAATCCGAGTCGAAGCTCCGGGACTTGTTCCAGCATTCGCCGGATATCATCATGACGGTGGATACCAAGGGCAAAATTTTACTGATTAACCGCTCCATACCCGCACTTCCGGCGGAGCGTGCAATTGGCCGAAACTGCCTGGCTTTGATGCCGCGGGATCTCCGCAAGTGGTTCAAGAAAGCCTTGAGTGATGTGTTCTCGAGGGGTGCCACGCGGGAATTCCAGTATACAGCGGACGACGGGACGTACTGGGAAGGCCGGGCCGCGCCTATTGTTGGAAATGACGGCCAGGCTACGGCAGCCATGGTGATTGCCGGTGACGTTACGAACAAGCGCAACCTGGAAGCCCAGGCCTTGCACAATGCGCGCCTCGCCTCCATCGGCGTGTTGGCCGCCGGAGTCGCCCACGAAATCAACAACCCAAACAATGCAATACAGTTCAATGCTTCCCTCGTTTCACGCGCGTGGCACGATATCACGCCAATTTTGCGTGAATACTTCGAAGAACACGGTGATTTTGCACTTGGCGGGTTGCCATTCTCCGAGGCACGACAAAATTTTCCTCGCCTGCTGTCCGAGATCACCGGCAACTCGGATCGTATCCGGCGCATCGTGCAAAACCTCAAGCACATGTCGCGCCAGGACGCGGGCGACCTGACCCAGAAGGTGGATATCCAGCAAATTCTCGAAGCGACGGTGATGATCCTGCACAATCAGATCCAGAAATACACCGACGACTTTACCCTGGAAGTGCCCGATGGACTTCCGCTGGTTCAGGGCAACTCTCAGCAGCTCGAGCAGGTATTCCTCAATACGATGCTGAACGCACTGCAGGCCCTTCCGGAAAGAAACAAGGGTGTGCATGTCGCCGCCGCGTACGATGCGGATGAGGCCGTTGTCAGGATCGTCATCCGCGATGAAGGCTGCGGAATTTCTGAACGAGATCTGGGCAGATTGACGGAGCCCTTTTTTACCACTCGGACCGACAGGGGCGGTACGGGCCTGGGTTTATCCATCTCCCGTTCCATCATCGAGAAGCATGGTGGCAGTATCAGCTTCGAGTCCGCGATCGGGGAGGGCACGAAGGTGACTATAATAATTCCGCCAATTCATTGAATACTGGAGACTGAAAATGGCGCAGCAGCCCGGCACTTCACTCTCGGTGGTACTGGTCGACGACGAGCCCGCGGTGCTGTTCAGTTCACGCCTGATCCTTGGCAGCGCCGGCATTCAAGACGTACAGACCCTCGAAGACAGCCGAAAGCTCATGCCGTTGCTGGAGGAGCAGGAAGTGGCGGCGATCGTGCTGGACCTGTTTATGCCTTATATATCGGGCACACAGCTTCTCCCTGAGATCTCCAGGAACCACCCGGAAGTGCCGGTGATCGTAATGACGGCAAGCCAGGAGATCGAAACCGCGGTAGCCTGTATGAAGGAAGGCGCGTTTGACTACCTGGTTAAACCGGTGGAGGAGAGTCGCTTCATTTCCAGCGTCCAGCGCGCTTTGGAGCTGCGCACGCTCCGCCGGCAGATGGTCGCGCTCAAGAACAGCCTTATCACCAATCGATTGGAGAATGATGAAGCTTTTTCCGGAATCGTTACGGTCAGCCGCAAGATGCGATCTTTGTTTCAGTACCTCGAGGCCGTCGCCGAATCCGGGGAACCGGTGCTCATCACCGGGGAGACCGGTACGGGCAAGGAATTACTGGCGGAAGCTGCACATCGGCTGAGCCGACGCAGAGGAAAATTCGTCCCAGTCAATCTGGCAGGTCTCGATGACACCTTGTTTTCGGACACCCTGTTCGGGCACCGCAAGGGCGCTTTTTCCGGCGCCGATAGCTCGCGGGAAGGCATGGTTGCCCAGGCCGCCGGCGGGACCCTGTTTCTCGATGAGATCGGCGACCTGCCCCCCGCTTCCCAGGTCAAGCTGCTGCGGCTCCTCCAGGAGAGACAGTACTATCCCTTGGGATCGGATGTGGCGAAGGTGAGCGATGCCCGGATCGTGTGCGCCACGCATCGGGACTTGAATACCCTCATGGCCAAGGATGCGTTCCGAAGCGACCTCTATTACCGCCTGTCGGTGCATCAGGTGGACATCCCTCCGCTGAGGGATCGCAAGGAAGACATTCCGGTGCTGCTGGCATTTTTTATCGCCCAGTCGGCCGAATCTCTCGGTAAAAAAACTCCGGAAGCGCCGTCCGAACTGCTGACCTTGCTCGCAAATTATCACTTTCCGGGCAATGTCAGGGAATTGCGAGCGATGACCTACGATGCCGTAGCGCGCCACAAGTCCGGACGCGTCTTGGCGATAAAGAGCATCCGAAAGTCTATCGGAAACAAGGTCGCAAAAGTGGCGTCGGGCGAGAAGGACTCTAAAACTCCGGGTGAAGAAGGAAAGTTTCCGACTCTGAAGGAAGCGGAAAGACGGCACATCGAGGAGGCTCTGCGGCGGGCCGGTGGCAACCAGGGCACTGCCGCTGCAATGTTGGGAATATCCCGGCCGGCACTCAACCGGCGATTGGCAAGGATGTAGAAGAATCGTTTGTGTGCGAGCCAGGCGAAAAAAAGCACCAGGGAGACGTTGGCAACAGGGATGGTTCCGGGATTCTCGATGCGCTGGCGATTTCTCCCATCACCCCGGCCGCAAGCAGAATCGCCAGAAATTGCAGTATGAAAACTTCGATTTCCATCAGGCGTTGAGGTTGGTGTTATTGGGGCTATTGCAGCGCCAATACCTGATGATGCACCTGTAACGAATTCGGCCTTCCCCGCAAGCAATACATTCATATTGTTTGCACGTCATGTCATATACTATCAGGCCAATGATTCGAACGACTATCACCGAATTTTCCTGTGAAAGCTCTTCAATTGATCGAAGCGCCCCCCGTGGACGTACCGGGCCGACAGTCTCGTCGCGCACCCGGCTCGCCGCCGTGGCAGTCATGGCGCTGGCGGCCAACGCGCGTCGCATGGGCCGGAAGAGTGCGGGAGCGTGAGCCGTTTTGAGTGACGCGATCGTCGTTCTGAATGCCGGTTCATCGAGCATCAAGTTTTCCATGTTCGCTGTGGATGGTGATGCGCTAAATCTGGTTTTTCGGGGTCAGGTCGAGAGTATCTATACCACGCCGCGATTCGTCGTTCGTGATGCGGCGGGGGAGTCCGTAGACGAAATGACCTGGCCTGAAAGCGAACCTAGCAGCCACGATAGCGCGCTGAACCATCTCCTCGAATTTCTTGAAGTGCACGGTGATGAATACCGCACGTTGGCCGTAGGCCACCGGGTTGTGCATGGCGGAGTTGAGTTCACCCGGCCGGTATTGATGAATGCGGCCATGGTGGAACGCCTCGAGCGCCTTGTGCCCCTCGCGCCGCTGCACCAGCCCCATAATCTGTCGGCCATACGCCATTTGATCGAGAGCGCCCCCGGGCTGCCGCAGGTGGCGTGTTTCGATACGGCATTCCATGCAAACCAGCCGGAAATCGCACAGCTGTTCGCCTTGCCCAGGGAACTGACGCGCACGGGCGTGCGTCGATACGGCTTCCACGGCTTGTCCTATGAGTACATCGCGTCGGTGCTGCCCGACTTTGACTCACGCGCGTCCGAAGGCAAAACCGTCGTGCTGCATTTGGGAAGCGGTGCCAGCATGTGCGCCATGCAGGCGTGTCACAGCGTCACCAGCACGATGGGTTTCACCGCCGCCGAAGGACTGCCCATGGGGACCCGCTGCGGCGCTATGGATCCGGGTGTGATTCTTTATCTCATCGAGCAGCGCGGCATGGAAGTCGGTGAGGTTGAAAAACTCATCTACGAGCAGTCCGGACTGCTGGGGCTGTCCGGGATATCCAGCGACATGCGCGTCCTGGAGAAAAGCGACGATGCGCAGGCGAGGCTCGCCATCGACTATTTCATTTACCGCATCGGTCGCGAGCTGGGTTCGCTGGCGGCTGCCCTTGGCGGCCTCGATGGCATCGTGTTTACCGCGGGCATCGGTGAGAATTCGGTCGATGTTCGGGAGCGCGTAGGTCGCGACGCGGCCTGGCTTGGCGTCGAAATAGACAGCGCTGCGAACGGCGCCGGCGGACCCCGCGTGAGCAGCCTGGATAGTACCGTCTCGGTGTGGGTGATACCCACCAATGAGGAGTTGATGATCGCCCGCCACACCCTGCTGGCGCTGGCAAGTCGAGTTCTTTAAAAAGCTCGCGCATGCGTTCACGGCGAATTACCTCAACGGTTGGAGTAGAAGACTCATTTCCCGCTGCGTCTCGCGAAAAAGATCGTTTTGACGATCAACAAAACGGGAAACGCGCCGTGCAACAACAGGTCGAATATGTCCACGGGTCGATGCAGGGTACCCTGAAACAGCATCGATAGCTTCTCCACCAAATGGGGGACGGGTTGAAAGGGCGCTAGACCCAGAGTCAACGAACCGACGATCAGCAGCCACCAGGGAATTTTTTGAATTAAGTCGCCCATCAATCGATCCTCTGCTTTATTCGGAACGGCAATTTTCGCACGCCCGGAAGCGCTTCTGTTCAGTTTATTGCGCGGCCCGCCGAGCTTTCCAACGAATGCCGACGTGTGGGGAACAGGGCAGGTCGCTCCGATATCGCGTAGGTTTGGTAAGCGACTTCGCGATGCTAAACTATGCCTTGTGAATTATTACGGGTAGGACGGCTGCCGGATGTTCGGATGGCGGACATCGGGGACCGTGCCTGGCAACAATGACGATTCGAACCAGAGTGAGGTCCGATATGACTGGATCCAGAGACGAAATACTGCACCCTAATGCCAGTGGTGGGATTGTGGATTTTCCATCCGCACCCAAGGGATGGACGCCGGATCTGGCGCGCCAAATTGCGGAAGAGTGCGACATCGAGCTGGGTGACGAGCACTGGCAGGTGGTGCGCGCGCTGCAGGATTATTATGAGCGGCATCCGGACACTATCCAGGTCCGTAATCTGTTGGACGCGTTGGAAGAAAAATTTCATATCAAGGGCGGGTTGAAGCATCTCTATCTACTCTTGCCAGGGGGACCCGTGGCTCAGGGCTGCAGACTCGCTGGTTTGCAGCCGCCGGCGGGGTCCGTGGACCGGGGTTTCGGGAGCGTCCAGTAAGCGACGCGCCGCAGGCTGGTCAGGCTGATTTGCTCTCGATCGCGCTTGAACAGGCCGAACAATCCGGGTCCTTCCTGAAAGTCATGATCTGGAACTCGAGTCCAGCGCCATCGAAGAGCAGTAACCTGCCATTCAGCGTCTTGCCGACTCCGGTGATGATCTTGATGGCCTCGAGGGCCTGGATGGTGCCAATGACTCCGACCACCGGCGCCATGATGCCTTCCAAGGCACAGGACTCGCCGGAGCCCGAAACTTCACCGTACAGACAGCGGTAACAGGGGCTGTCTGCGCGGTCTAGAAGGTATGTGGAAATTTGTCCGTCCATGCGGATGGCTGCGCCCGAGACCAGAGGCGTTCTTGTCTGCACGCATGATTCGTTGATCTCGAATCGGGTTTCGAAATTGTCACAGCAATCCAGGACAACATCGGCAAGGTCGATTTGCTCCCTGAGTTCGTCGGTGTCCAGCGCCCAATCCAGAGCAATGACCTCGATCTCCGGATTGATCGCGCTCAGGGTTGCCTTCGCAGAAAATGCTTTTTCTCGGCCAATCGATTCAGTGGTATGTACGATCTGTCTCTGCAGGTTGGATTCGTCGACGCGATCGAAATCGCTCACTACCAGGCACCCGGTACCGGCGGATGCGAGGTACATCGATGCCGGAGAACCCAGTCCGCCCATGCCAACGATGAGCACCCTCGAATCCAGCAGCCGCTGTTGTCCGGCTTCGCCAATTTGAGGCAGCTGGATATGCCGGCTGTAGCGACTTCGGTCGCGTACTTCCATGTTGAGTCCGTCTAGGAGCCGTGGCGATGAAACGTCGTTACGACCGCACGGGATGTGTTATCTGTCGAACGCATCGGCACATCGATAGGGTGCAGGTGCCCCGCCTCCAGAAAGTGATGATGACTGACAATATCCAGAAACGGTTCGATGTCATGGGTAGAGATGACAATAGACATATTCTCTTGTCGAAGCTGTTGAATCAGTTCATAGGTCTGATGACGTGATTTACGATCCATGCTCGTAGTCGGTTCGTCCAGTGCCAGGAACCGGGGTTTCGTAATGCGCGCCCGGGTCAAAGCCACACGCTGTTTTTCACCGCCGGAAAGCACTCTGGCATTCCGGTGGGTCAGGTGGTCGAGCTTGCCCCAGTGCAGGGATTCCCAGACCATCTCGTCGATCTGCGCGTCCGGTAACTTGGCGGCGCGCAATCCATAGGCCACGTTGTCGTATACGTTCGTATCGAACATGTATGGCGACTGATGCAGGTAAACTACCAGGGACTGAAGCCTGGGTCTGGCCTTGAGCCATGATAGCGGATTGCCATCGATCGTCACCGTCGCCTTTTGGGGTTTCAATAAACCGGAAACGATCTTCAACAGCGAGGTTTTGCCGGCGCCGTTGTCACCGGTTATCAATGTGCACTCACCCGCCGACATGGAAAACGCTTCTACGCTCAACAACACGCGGTCACCGTAGATTTTTTCGACATTCTCGAAGCAGATTTCGTCTGTCATTCTATGCGGTCTCGAATCGGTGTCTGGCGCTGCTGAGTATCATGTTCAATCCAAGTGCCAGGATGAGCAACACTAACCCCAAAGCAATACCTTGTGCAAATTCCCCCTTGCGTGTCTCCAGAGCAATGGCGGTAGGAATATTGCGCGTGTGGTGCAATATATTGCCACCAACCATCATCGAGCAGCCGACTTCAGCGATAATGCGGCCGAAAGCCGCGATCACCGCCGCGAACAGTCCGAACCTGGCTTCGAACATGACGGTCAGCATCGCCCTGGTATGGGACGCCCCCAGGGTTTTTGCAGTTTCCCATACGATTTTATCCGAATTCTTAAGGGCCGAGTGGGCCATCGCGATGACGATCGGGATCGCCAGGAGCATCTGGCCGATTATCATCGCGGTCTGAGTAAACAGAAGTTTCAGGTCACCTAACGGTCCGTTTCTGGACAACAATATGTAAAGTGTCAAACCCACGACCACCGCGGGCACCGCCAGAAGGGTGTGCATCAGAGAGATCAGGAAGCGCTGGCCTTTGAAATCGCCATAGGCAAGCAAAAACGCGACGACCAGAGAGAACGGGGTGACATACAGGATCGCCTGCAGGGATACTCCGAATGAAATGCCGATGATTTCCCAGATGCCGGGATTCCCGCTGAGCAGGAGCCCCAGGGCATCTTTTGTTGCAACGAACACGTCGTGCACTTTTTCCTCGCAAGTTGAACTACAATGCCGGGCAAGATAAACCCGAAGTCCTTGATATGCAAATTGAAATTCGGCAGGAAACCTTCGACCCGTGGCAGGAACTCGTCGTTTATCAGAACCACCAGACTCATCCGCTTTCGGGATTCGGCGCGACCACTGCCTTTGTTGGCACGATGCGCGATTTCAACGAAGATGAGACGGTGAGCGAGATGGTGCTCGAGCACTATCCCGGAATGACGGAAAAGCACCTTGAGTCGATATGTGAAACCGCACTTAAAGAATGGCGGCTCATCGACGTGCTGGTTGTGCACCGGGTGGGCATCGTAACACCGGGTGAACCGATCGTCCTGGTTGCCGTATGGTCCGCCCACCGAAAACAGGCCTATGAGGCCAACAGATTCATCATGGAAGACCTGAAGTCCAAGGCGCCGTTCTGGAAAAAGGAACAGCTGTCCCATGAACAACGGTGGGTGAAATCCAATACGCCGGGATAGGCCCGGCAGTCCGAATTCGCCTGACCCTATACCACCGCTGCGAATGGCAGCACTTCAACCATCGACCCGGATTCCACTGACTCCGCCTCTAGCGGAAGTATGATGAAGCAGTTGGCCTGGGACATCGAAGTCAGGATACCGGAACCCTGTGCCCCGGTCTTGGATACCGTAAACTGGTTCGAGGCGTCCAGGCTCAATATGCCTCTTTGGAATTCAGTGCGTCCCGCTTTTTTTCTGAGCTTTGATTCGCTGCGCGCCTGCAGATGCAGAGGTGCCGCGTTGGATTCTCCCATAAGTTTACGCAGGGCAGGCTGGACGAATATGTAAAATGTAACCATCACAGAGACCGGGTTACCCGGTAACCCGAAAAACCAGGCGTCTTTTATCTGGCCAAACGCCAGTGGCCGCCCGGGCTTCATGGCGACCTTCCAAAAATTGATTTGACCGAGTTCCTCAAGACACTCTTTGACATAATCCGCCTCGCCGACCGAGACGCCGCCGGATGTGATGATCACGTCGGCGCACTTGGCGGCGGCTTCAAACGCCTCGAAGGTATCCTGTTTGCGGTCGCGAATAACCCCCATGTCTATAGGTTCGGCCCCGAGCCTCTTCAGCATCCCGTATAGCGTGTAGCGGTTGCTGTCATATACACAGCCTGGCTCGAGCTGCTCGCCTATGGAACACAATTCATCCCCGGTTGAGAAAAAGGCCACCCGGAGCTTTCTAAACACCTTGATCTCACCGATACCGAGCGAGGCAAGCAGACCCAGGTCGGCGGGTGTTAGCTTTCGTCCGGTTTCCAACACCGTCTGGAATTTCGCGATGTCTTCCCCCGCACGGCGGACGTTCTGCCCCAATTGGTTGCTGCAATCCATTTGTACCTTATCGTCCTCGAGTTGGACGTGTTCCTGAATGACGACGGTGTCGGTCCCGGCAGGCATCGGGGCTCCGGTCATGATCCGTACACACTGCCCTGACGAAACTTCTCCCGAAAACGGTCGCCCGGCCCAGGCGGTGCCCAGCAATTCGAAAGATCTGGTGCCTTCTTTGGGGAGATCCACTCCGCGTACAGCGTACCCATCCATGGCGGAATTGGTGTGCCCGGGCACATCGCGGCTTGAACGAACGTCTTCATGCAATACCCGCCCGAGCGCGCTGCGAAGATTGATTTGCTCAAATCCAAAGGTAGGCGCGATCCGTGACTGGATCTGCCGCGTCGCCTCATCCGTGAGCAGGGACGAGGGATCGAGGTCATCCATACAACTGGGATCGTGCTGCAATGGGTTGGTTTTCATAGGATTTCGGGTCGTGTCTCTCGAGATCCTATTCTAAGGTCTATTGCCGCCTTGCCGGAAGGGGGAGCGGTGCCCGCTCATCTGATGGTGATGAGTGTTTTAATCGGTTTTGGTCTTGACACAATATGCCCCTGGGCATAGTCGACGCCGATCTCCTTGAGAGTAGACAGTGTTGCCTCGGTTTCCACGAATTCAGCAATGGTCTGTTTTGACATTACTCTCGCTATCTCTTTTATCGAACCAACCATGGCGTAGTTTATCGGGTCCGTTGCGACGTCCCGGATAAACTGTCCGTCTATTTTTATGAAATCCACGGGCAGTTTTTTTAAATACTCGAATGAAGACAACCCGGTACCAAAGTCGTCCAGGGCAAAGCGGCATCCTCGCTCTTTCGTTTCCTCCATGAACTCGATTGCGCTGCTCAGGTTTGCGATTGTTGTTGTTTCGGTCAATTCAAAGCAGAGCTTGGACGGCGGCACATTCGATAGCACCAGTTTGTCGAGCAGGTAATGGAGAAAATCTTTATCGGATATCGACTGCCCCGAAAGATTGATGGAACAGATATCGAGCATTTCCAGATGCGCCGGATGATTCGATAGCCAGCGCAGCGCCCTGTCTACCACCCAACGATCCAGCCGCATCGCCGATTTATAACGTTCCGCTGCCGGCAGAAACGATCCCGGCAGGATGATCTCTTCGTTTTCATTTCGCATGCGCAACAGGAGTTCGTAGCGATACACCCGGCGTTCGGGCGGTGCTGACTGATATACCGGTACTATTGGCTGATAATAAAGCTCGAACCGATCTTCCTCGAGCGCCTTATTGATCTTTGCGATCCAGGCCATTTCCCGATGTCGGCGGACGACTTCCTCGTCGTCAGGCTGATATACGTGAACGTGTTTTGGCCCTTCTTCCTTGGCTGAATAGCATGCGGTGTCAGCCGCACGGAGCAAAGTCGCAATGTCTTGGGCAGTATGCTCGATGGGGACGACACCTATGCTTACATTGATACTGAAACTTGCATCGCGCCATACGAACTGATAGTCCATAATGGCCCTATGCAGGGTTCGCCCGACCGATGTCGCGAACTTCAGGTCACTGTGTTCCAGTAATATGGCAAACTCATCACCGCCGATGCGGGCAAGCGTATCGTGATCCGTAATGTATGTTTTGAGAAGCTTCGCAAGCTGCCTTAAGAGCTCGTCGCCCGCATCGTGCCCGCATGTATCGTTGATAACCTTGAACTGATCAAGATCCATATACAAGAGTGCGTGCTGCGATTTGTTTCTTACGGCCTCGTTCAACAACTCCTGGAGACGGAGTTCGAACTCGTATCGGTTTACGAGACCGGTCAGCGCATCATGTTTGGCCTGATATGTTAGTTGCTCGGAAAGGATGTGAGCTTCAGTGATGTCCTCGCATACTAAGAGAATTGTTTGTTTTGACTCTTGTCCGGCAGGCAGTACCCGTGCAGTCGTTCTTACCCAGACTTTGGAGTGATCGTTGTGAAGCATGCATGATTCCCAGCGGTGTACGTTATCAGCATGCTTCAGGCAGTTCTGAATCCTATTTGATACGAAGGCGTGATCGAACGCGGGATGCAAAGCGGTAATATTTCTTCCAAAAAGGTTACGCATCGCATAACCCAGATAGTCTGCGCCGAATTGATTTACCGATAATATTCTTCCATCGCCATCCAGGGTAAAGAACATCGAAGGCGTGTCGTTATAAAGAACCCGATAACGATCTTCACTCAGCCTGAATTGTTCTTCTACGTTTATCCTTTCCGAGACTTCTACTTTCAGTGCTTGGTTAGCCCTCAGCAATTCGCTTGTTCTTTCGGCTATGCGAGATTTGAGGGCGTTTTGCGATTCCTGAACGGAATCCTGATTGATCTTGTAGGTGATAAGTGTATTGATTCGAGCAACGAGTACCGCATAGTCGATTGGCCTCGTTACATAATCATTCGCGCCGATTTCCAGCGCCCTGACTATATCGGCAATATCATCCTTCACCGTCAGCATAAGTACCGGTAATTCGGAACTGCTAAAATTTTCTCGTATCCGTGTAAGTACTTCAATGCCATCCATGCCCGGCATGACGACATCCAGCACAATCAGGTCCAGGTCGTTGTTGTTAATAATTTCCAGCGCCCGCGTACCGTTTTCAGCCTCGAACACTTTGCAATCAGGCTTAACCAACAACGATTTTAGAACTGACCTGTTAGTTGGTACATCATCGACAACAAGCACCCGCGAGCGCACTTTCTGCCCGGGATAAAAACTATCGGAATCCTGATTCACCGCGTTTTTCATTCTTTCGTTACGCCGGTTATAGGCTCATTAGTTTTTTAAAAGGATAACGATGAAGTATAGTCAATGGATTATACATGGTTGA